>PNMH01000085.1 GCA_013823505.1 Polaromonas sp.
CGCGGCGGCGGTCTTGCCGGTCCAGAAGTAGGCGTTGGCGTGGTTCATCTCCACCGTGCCGGCGCGCACGGCGTCGAAGCCTTCAAACGCGGGGATCAGTTCACCGGCGCCGAACACCTGGATGTTCAGGCGGCCGTCCGACATCTCGCGGATGCGTTTGGCCAGATCGGTGGCGCTGCCCGGGCCATCCATGTAGAAGGGCGAGCCTTTGCCGTAGGCGCTGGTCATCTTCCAGTTGAATTTGGCCGACTGGGCGTTGGCAATGACGGGGGCACCGAGCACGCTGCCTGCAACGGCGGCGCGGGTGAGGAACTGGCGGCGGATCAAGGACATGGCGGTACTCCTGGTGAGTGAAAGAAAAACGAACGACAACAGGGGGCCTGGCCGCGACCTGGTCGCAGCTTCAGCGTGGGGAACGGGGATCAGAAAACCTTCAGGGGCCGTGCACCGATGGCATGTGCCTCATGAGGTCGGGCACCGTGGCCAGCACGTGCTCGCGCATGGCTTGCTCACAGGCGTTGGCATCGCCCGCGCGGATCGCGTCGAGCAGTTGTTCGTGGTGTTCGCGCGTGCCCACCTGGCGGTCCTCCATCGAGGCCCACATGCGCATGTGCGGCTCCACCACCGAGTGCAGCGCAGAGATCTGGCGCAGCAGGCGCGGGCAGTCGCTCTTGGCGCACAGCGCTTCATGAAAGTGGCGGTGCGCGGTGGTCCAGTCGGCCTGCAGCTCCGAGCGCGGCTCCATGGCTTCGAGCAAACGCTCCAGATGGCGGATGTCGGCGGCGGTCAGGTTGGGCACGGCCAGGCGCACAGCCAGGCCTTCGAGCACCGCGCGCATCTCGAACACCTCGCGCATCTCCTTGACGTTCGGTGCGTTCACCGTCACACCCCGGTTGGCGCGCACGGTCACCAGGCCTTCGGCCGCCAGGCGGCGCAGCGCTTCGCGCACCGGCATGCGGCTGGTGCCGATCTCGGCGGCGATCGTCTCGGCGATCAAGCGCTCGCCGGCCACGTACCGGCCCAGCCGCAAAGCGCCCAGGATGTGCGTGTACGCCTCGTCGTGCGCGGCCACCAGCGAGGGGTCGAAGTCGGCGAGGGCGGAGGTTCTCATCGATGGCGGCTTGCGGCGTCGGGTGGATGGGACCATGGATTCGGATCATTGGATCCACGGATACGTGTGTTCACATCAATGCAGCATCCGTGCCAGCCCCGAACCGGGCGGTCGAAGCGTTTGAAGTAATCCGAAAGCATGCCAGCAGTGCCGGTGACGGGATGCTTGTGCGCCACGACAGCGCCTGCCCGCACCAAGGTGGTGGGCCTGTGTGGTGCACGGGGCTGGTCGGATGGCGGCAAGAGGAGTACAACCGCTCTGAGGAAACGGTATGAACGGTATGGCTCGTTTTTTCCAGGTGGTCGGGCTCGCAGTGGCGGGCCTGCTGGTCAGCGCGCCCGCAGCGGCCCAGGCCACCTGCGCGAACGAACCCGCCCGCGCCCACGAGCTGCGCGTGCTCGACGAAATCCAGATCACCGAGCTGATGGAACGCTTTGACGTGGTGGCCGCACCCGCGCGGCTTCACCACATGCTCGCCAGCCTGGTGGCCGCCTCAGCCCCGTTGCAAAAGGGCCCGTCCGTGCACCTGCTGGCCTACGAAGACCAAGACCTCAACGCCTACGCCGCCGACCACGGCATGGTCATCCTCACCAGCGCCATGTGGAGCGCCAAGGAAGACCTCTCCGACGACGAGCTGGCCGCGGTGATGGCGCACGAACTCGCCCACATCGAGGGCCACGATTCGTTGGTGGAGGCCTGCACCAACCTGCAGCGCCTGCAAGCGCCCACCATGCGCTTTGAAGACGCCCGCGAGCGCATGGCACTCGAAATGTTCAACCCCCGCTCGCCCCTGGCCCGCGCGGCGCAGCAGCAACTGCACGCGCAGGAACACGCCGCCGATGTGCGCGCCATCGAGCTGCTGCGCGCCGTGGGCCGCAACCCGCAAGCCATGGTGAGCGTGCTCGCCAAGATCCACGGCACCACGCCGTCGGCGCTGAATTTGCTGATGGGTACCACGCACCCGGAACTGCGCGTGCGGCTGGAGAAAGCGCAGGCAGCGGTGGATGCGGTCAACCCACGTCGGCCGCTTCAGTCGGTGAAGTGAGCCACCAGGGCCTCACCCCAGGCCCAGGGCCCGGTGATCGTCAGCGTCACGGTGGTCCAGTCGCCCTCGTTCTGCACCAGGTGGTCGGCGTCCCACGCGCCACCGTCGTCCAGCGGCCCGCGCGGTCCGGGGCTGTGGGCCTCGGCCCAGGCGAGCACGGCTTGCACTTCCTTCATCACCTCGGGCAGCTGGGAAGCCCGCACGCTGGCCATGGCGTCCCACGTGCCGGTGCCTTCGCCGTCGTCGCTGGCGTCGAAGAGGAGGTATTGGAGTGTCATGGGTCGATTGTTTGTGGGCGGGGACAAGAAAAACGGCGCCCGAAGGCGCCGCTTTGAATGACGGATGCAAGGATCAGGCGGCGGCCTTCACCTTCAGGCGCCAAGCGTGCAGCAGCGGCTCGGTGTAGCCGCTGGGCTGTGCCATGCCTTTGAACACCAGGTCCAGCGCCGCCTGGTAGGCCATGCTGGTCTTGAAGTTGCCGGCCATCTTTTTGTAGAGCTTGTCGCCCGCGTTCTGGCCGTCCACCACGGCGGCCATGCGCTCGAAGGTCTGGGTCACTTGCGCTTCGGTCACGACGCCGTGATGCAGCCAGTTGGCGATGTGCTGGCTGGAAATGCGCAGCGTGGCGCGGTCTTCCATCAGGCCCACGTTGTGGATGTCGGGCACCTTGGAGCAGCCCACGCCCTGGTCCACCCAGCGCACCACATAGCCCAGGATGCCCTGCACGTTGTTGTCCAGTTCCTGCTGCTTCTCGGCCTCGCTCCAGTTGGGCGTGGCCGTCACGGGGATGGTGAGCAGGCCGGTGAGCAGAACGTCACGCTCCTTGTTGGCGTCGATCTTCTCCAGCTCTTTCTGCACGTCACTCACCAGCACCTGGTGGTAGTGCAGGCTGTGCAGCGTGGCGCCGGTGGGGCTGGGCACCCAGGCGGTGTTGGCGCCGGCCTTGGGGTGGCCGATCTTCTGCTTGAGCATCTCGGCCATGAGGTCGGGCATGGCCCACATGCCCTTGCCGATTTGCGCCTTGCCGCGCAGGCCGCACGAAAGGCCCACCAGCACGTTGTTGCGCTCGTAGCTCTGGATCCAGGCGCTGGTTTTCATGTCGCCCTTGCGCACCATGGGGCCGGCCAGCATGGCGCTGTGCATCTCGTCGCCGGTGCGGTCCAGGAAGCCGGTGTTGATGAAAGCCACTCGGCTGGAGGCCGCGGCAATGCAGGCCTTGAGGTTCACCGAGGTGCGGCGCTCCTCGTCCATGATGCCGAGCTTGACCGTGCTCTCGGGCAGGCCGAGCAGCTGCTCCACGCGGCCAAAGAGTTCGGCGGCAAACGCCACCTCGGCCGGGCCGTGCATCTTGGGCTTGACGATGTAGACCGAGCCCTTGCGCGAGTTGCGGATGGCGTCCTTCTTCGTGCGCTTCAGGTCGTGCAGGGCGATGGTGGTGGTGACCACCGCGTCCATGATGCCTTCGGGAATCTCTTGGCCGTCGGCACCCCAGAGGATGGCCGGGTTGGTCATGAGGTGGCCCACGTTGCGCAGGAACATGAGTGAGCGGCCGTGCAGGCGCACCTTGCCTTTGCCGTCTGCGGCGGTGTATTCGCGGTCGGCGTTGAGGCCGCGCGTCATGGTCTTGCCGCCCTTGTCGAACGACTCGGTCAGCGTGGCTTGCAGGATGCCGAGCCAGTTGCTGTAAGCCAGCACCTTGTCTTCAGCGTCCACCGCGGCGATGGAGTCTTCCAGGTCGAGGATGGTGGAGAGCGCGGCCTCCAGCACGAGGTCGCTCACGCCGGCTGCGTCGGTCTTGCCAATGGAGGTGTTGCGGTCGATCTGGATGTCCAGGTGCAGGCCGTTGTGCTTGAGCAGCACCGAGCTCGGCGCCTTGGCATCGCCCTGGTAGCCCACCAGCTGCGCCTTGTCGGCCAGCTTGGCTGACCCGCCTTCGGCCAGGCCCACCACGAGCTCGCCGTCCTTGTTGACACGATAGCTGGTGGAGCCCACGTGTGAGCCCTTCTTCAGCGGCGCGGTGCGGTCCAGCACGTGGCGCGCGTATTCAATGACCTTGGCGCCGCGCTTGGGGTTGTAGCCCCCCTTCTTGCCGACTTTCTCGCAGCCCTTGTCTTCCGAAATCACGTCGGTGCCGTAGAGCGCGTCGTACAGCGAGCCCCAGCGCGCGTTGGCGGCGTTGAGCGCATAGCGCGCATTCAGGATCGGCACCACCAGCTGCGGGCCGGCCTGCACCGCGAGTTCGTCGTCCACGTTCTTCGTGGTCGCCTTCACCTTCTTGGGCTGCGGCACGAGGTAGCCATTGCCTTCGAGGAACGATCGGTACGCCGCCATGTCGGCGATGGGGCCGGGGTGGGCCGCGTGCCAGGTGTCCAGCTCGGTCTGCAGGCGGTCGCGCTCGGCGAGCAGCGCGGCGTTCTTGGGCGCGAGGTCGCTGACGATGGCGTCAAAGCCCGCCCAGAAGGCGGACTCGGTCACGCCGGTGCCGGGCAGCACTTGCTGGTTGATGAAGTCGGCGAGAACGGTGGCGACTTGAAGGCCGTGGATCTGGGTGCGTTGTGTCATGGCTAGGGCTTCTGAAAAAAAAGAAATCAATCAAAAAAGGCGAGCACATCACTCAGCTGGCTGCCGGTGCGGTGGGGTTGGGTGCCGAGTTCTTCAAACGGCAAGTTTTGCCGGTTGACCCACAGCGTGCGGTAGCCGTACCAGGTGGCGGCCAGCGCGTCCCAGGCGTTGCTGCTCACGAACACGATCTGCCCTCGCGGCAGGCCGGTGGCCTGTTCGCCCAGCGCGTAGGCCTCGGGGTGGGTCTTGTACTTGCGGATGGTGTCGACGCTGATCACATGGTCGAGCAGGCCCTCCAGCCCGGCGCTGCGCACCGCGATGCCCAGCATGTCGGGGTCGCCATTGCTCAGGATGCCGGTGGCCACACCGCGCTCGCGCAGCGCTTGCAACACGGCGCGGTTTTCCGGAAAGGCGGAGAGGTGGCGGTACTGGTTCATGAGCCGCGCGGCGCGCTCTTCAAAGGCGGGCCAGTCGCTGCGCGCCTCGGGCACCAGGGTCTTGATCGCGAAGGCCAACGCGTTTTGCGTGAGCGCCCAGAACGGCCGGTAGTGCGCGCCGTGGTCGCTGGTGGTCACCAGCCGCGTGTATTCAATCTGCTTGTCCCGCCACAGCGTGGCCAGCCGCGCGCCCTGCCCGGGAAACAGCTGCTCGGCGAGCAGCCCTACGCTGTACACGTCGAAGAGCGTGCCGTAGGCGTCGAACAGGACTGCGCGGGGTTTTTGCATCCATGGACTGTATTGCACACCTGCGAGGGCATTGAATGGATTCCTTGTGCGTAATTTGTGACTTTGGTGAGGGTAATTCGCCTCAGAGGGGCTTGCAGGACTTACCAACAGCATAGTCCGCTGCCTTCCCCTTGCCCTTGCGATACGCTTTCTGACAGCGGGTTCGTTGCCCCTGTTCAGGACACCAACATGCAGATCAGTGTCCAGTTCCTTCTGGACCTCATCCAGACGATGGATCAGCACCCGACTGGCGCAGCCCTGTTCGTGGTCGCATTGGCGATCTGTTCAGTGGCTCTGGTGGCGTACGTTTGGATGCGAAAGTGACGACAGATTTGCGGTCCATCTCTCACCGATTTTCAAGTGGTGTGCTGAACTCATACTTGGTTGACAATTCGCCACGCGTCACAGCGTAATGATAATTGTCCAACACCGCGCAGACTTCATATGAAAACACTGCGATTAATTTGTGATTGCACGATAGATATGCCATTTCACCAGCCTGATTCTCTAGCATTGAAAGAAAAGCAGTGTTGATATGAATGGCACCCCATGTCGGCATGATTTTGGGGTGCTGTCTATCGAAGATACTTGCTTTCTCTCTAAACTCATCAGAGTTTAAAACGTCCATAGAGTCAGTCTGGAAAAGCCTCGTTATAACTTGTTCGAAACTATTTTCAGCTGAAGCATCTTTGGCGAATTGCTTTTCAAGTCGGTCCACAAAGAAGTTGATCTCTTCTACTGCGCGTTCAATCTGACTTTCATAAACCTGTTTTTGAATTTGTTGCTGCTGCTCAATGAACTGGCGTCGCTGCAGTTTGAACTGCCCACGCAGAATCATCAATGTAAACACACCGATGATAGGCGAATAAACGCCTGCCATGAAGGTTCCGAATTCAGACCAACGTGCGTGATTATTTGACATCGCCCAGCCGAACATTGACACATACGTGGCTACTGGTGCAATGACAATAAGAGGCAACAATACTCCGCGTGGAGTAATGCGACCTTTGAAAATAATTGGCAGCTTCATTCTTGATGGTCCTTTACTTCGTAATTGGATTGAACGTTACTGCGCGTAGTTCAAGCTTGAGCTAATGAGGACACTTTCGGATTTTCGATTTTCCTACGCGAGCTAATCTGTAGCCAATCTAGTATGCTCGTCTCAGTCATCAAAACTCCCTTTAAGAGTGCATTGGACCGAATTCTAGCCATTCGAAGACTAACTTTAATCTGTTTCAGTGGACAACCACCATCGTTCAGTAAATGCACCATCGAAAATGATCGAAAACGGCAATGTGTACCGGATCAAGCTGGGTATGTGTACCGCTAGCAGTCACGTTAATGCGCGTCCAGCGGATGACGGTTCGCCTTGAGTTGCTGGAACTGCCGCAGGACGGCCGAACAGGTGCGAGGCCGTGGGCGCGGTATCGTTCTGATTTAAGCGATACCTGTGCACACCGCTCACATGCCCACCACCCCCGAAGTCCTCATCAGCGAAGTCGGCCCGCGCGACGGGCTGCAGTCCGTCAAGGCCACCATGCCCACGGCCGACAAGCTGCGCTGGATCGACGCGCTCGTGGCGGCCGGTCTGCGCGAGATCGAGGTCGGCTCCTTCGTGCCGCCCAAGCTGCTGCCACAGATGGCGGACGCGCCCGCGCTGGTGCAGCACGCTATGCAGCACCCAGGCTTGATGGTCATGGCGCTGGTGCCCAACCGTCGCGGCGCCGAGGCGGCGCTCGCCGCGGGCGTGCTCAAGATCACCCTGCCCGTGTCGGCGAGCGAGGCGCATTCGCTGGCCAACGTGCGCAAGACGCGCGAGCAGATGCTGGTGGAACTGCGCGAGGTGCACGCGCTGCGGCGCGACACCGCACCCGGTGTGGCCATGGAAGTGGGCCTGTCCACCGCCTTTGGCTGCACGCTGCAGGGCGCAGTGGCCGAAGACGACGTGATCCGCTTGGCGGTGGCCTGTGTGGAGGCCGGCGTGGACGAGGTCGGTCTGTCCGACACCACCGGCATGGCGAACCCGGCGCAGGTGCGCCGACTGTTCACGCGGCTTCGCGCCGAGCTCGGCGAGCGCGCGGGCGCAGCCCACATGCACAACACGCGCGGCCTGGGCCTGGCCAACTGCCTCGCGGCCTATGACGTGGGTGTGCGCACCTTCGATGCTTCGCTCGGTGGCCTGGGCGGCTGCCCGTATGCGCCCGGCGCTTCGGGCAACGTGGTCACCGAAGACCTGGTCTTCATGTTCGAGGCCATGGGCGTGCGCACCGGCATCGACCTTCAAAAACTCATCGCCGCGCGCGAGCCCCTCAAGGCCGGCCTGCCGGGCGAACCCGTCTACGGCATGACGCCCGAAGCCGGTTTGCCCAAGGGCTGGCCCAACCACCCAACACCATGAACAAACTCCCCTTTGAGGGCCTGCGCGTCGTCGAATTCACCCACATGGTCATGGGCCCCACCTGCGGCATGGTGCTGGCAGACCTGGGGGCCGAGGTCATCAAGGTCGAGCCGCCGGCCGGCGACAACACGCGCCGCCTGCTCGGCTCGGGCGCGGGCTTCTACCCGCTGTTCAACCGCAACAAGAAGAGCCTGGTGCTCGACCTGCAATCGCCCGAAGGCAAGGAGGCGGTGCTCAAGCTGATCGCCACCGCCGATGTGGTGAGCGAAAACTTCAAGCCCGAGACCATGAAGAAGCTGGGTCTGGACTACCAGAGCCTCAAGACGCTGAACCCGCGCCTCATCCACGTGAGCCACAAAGGTTTTCTGCCCGGGCCTTACGACCACCGCACCGCGCTCGACGAGGTGGTGCAGATGATGGGCGGCCTCGCCTACATGACCGGCCGCCCGGGCGACCCGCTGCGCGCGGGCTCGTCGGTGAACGACATCATGGGTGGGCTGTTCGGCGCCATCGGCGTCATGGCTGCGCTGAGCGCGCGCGAGAAAACCGGTCTGGGCAGCGAGGTGCAGAGCTCGCTGTTCGAGAACAACGTCTTCCTCGTCGCCCAACACATGATGCAGTTCGCCGTGACCGGCCTGCCCGCCGCGCCCATGCCCGAGCGCATTTCGTCCTGGGGCATTTACGACGTGTTCAAGGTCAAGGACCAGGGGCAGATCTTTCTGGCGGTGGTGAGCGACACGCAGTGGGCCATTTTCTGCGACGCGTTCGGCTACGACGACCTCCAGGCCGACCCGCGCCTGCTGGGCAACAACAACCGCGTGCGTTGCCGCGACTGGCTCATCCCGCTGCTGCGCGAGCGCCTGGCGCAGCAGAGCGCTGCGGACCTGGCCGCGCTGTTCGAGCGCCACGGCCTGCCGTTTGCGCCCATCACCCAACCCCACGAGCTGCTGGACGACCCACACCTCTGCGCCACCGGGGGCCTCGCGCCCATCACCCTGCCCGACGGCGAGCGCGCCGGGCAGACCGCACAAACCGTGCTGCTGCCGCTGGCGCTCGACGGCGAACGCCTGGGCGTGCGCCGCAGCCCACCCAAGCTGGGCGAACACAGCGCCGAGCTGCTGGCCGAACTCGGCTACTCGGCCGAAGACGCGGCCCGCCTCAGCCAGACGGTGGAGAAAGCCGCCTGAGAAGTCATCAATTCAGACGGTTCTTTCATTGATTCATAACGAGTCGTGGGGTAATCTGCCCCGGTGGACAAACTCAAACAACTCGAAACCTACGCATCGGTGGCCACGCGCGGCAGTCTGACCGCCGCCGCCAAAGCCGAAGGGGTGGCCCCCGCCATCATCGGCCGCCGGCTTGATGCACTCGAAGCCCGCCTGGGCGTGAAGCTCATGGTGCGCACCACGCGGCGCATCACCCTCACCCACGAAGGCAGCGCCTTTCTCGAAGACTGCCACCGCCTGCTGACCGACCTGGCCAATGCCGAGGCCAGCGTGAGCGCCGGTGGTGTGAAAGCCAGCGGGCACCTGCGCATCACCGCACCAGCCGGCTTTGGTCGCCGCCACGTGGCGCCGCTCGTGCCGCACTTTCGCGAGCTGCATCCGGAGGTGACGATTTCGCTCAACCTGAGCGACCGCGTGGTCGACGTGGCGGGCGAAGGCTACGACTGCGCGGTGCGCGTGGGCGACCTGCCCGATTCGTCGCTGGTGAGCGTGCGCCTGGCCGAAAACCGCCGCCTGTGCGTGGCCACGCCGCGCTACCTGCAGCACCACGGCAAGCCACAAACCCCGGCCGACCTGGTGCGCTTTGACTGCCTCACGCTGTCCAGCGACGCCTCCCAAACCCGCGGCTGGGCGTTTGCCGTGCCGGGTGAGGGCGGCGAGACCACCATCATCCACCTGCGCCCCGGCGGCCCGCTGGACTGCACCGACGGCCAGGTGCTGCACGAGTGGTGCCTGGCCGGCTACGGCATTGCGTGGCGCAGCACCTGGGAGGTGGAGGCCGACATCGCGCAAGGGCGGCTGGTGAGCGTGCTCGAGGACTTCGCTGCGCCGCCCAACGGCATCTTTGCGCTGTTCCCGCAGCGCAAACACCTGGCGCTGCGTGTGCGCCTGTGGATCGACTTTCTGAAGCACGAGTACGCGCGGCCGGAATTCTGGAAAAGCTGATCGCGACCGTGGGGTGTGGTTGGGTGAGTGGCCCCGTTGCAGCCGGGGTGCGGCGGAACTTCACCCGGGGTTGTAGAGGTCGGGGCGCCGGTCGAGCAACTGAGACGTGTTGCGGACGCTGCTCAGTTTCGAGCCCTCCAGGCGCACGAGCAACAAGCCCTCGTCCCGCCCGCCTTCAGCGAGCACCTCGCCCATCGGCGCGCACACGGTGCTCAGCCCGCCGTACGTGGTGCTGCCTTCGTGACCGCAGGCATTGGCGTAGGCCAGGAACACGCGGTTTTCCAGTGCTCGGGCCGGCAGCAGCACGCGCTGCACCTCGTCGAAATCGACCATGTTGGCGGTGGGCACCAGGACCGCGTCTACCCCTTGCAGCGCGAGCCCACGCGCCGGCTCGGGGAACTCGATGTCGTAACAGACCAGCAGGCCCAGGCGCCAGCCGTGCCAGTCGAACACCGCGGGCGCCTGGGGGCCGGGGCTGAACTGCGCGCGGTCGATGTCACCAAACAGGTGGGTCTTGCGGTAGTTCGCGAGGCACTCGCCATCGGCGTCGACGAATTGCACCGCGTTGAACGGTCGGCCTTGCGGATTGAGTTCGGGGTAGCCATGGACGATGGCGATGCCGTGGCGCTGCGCGATTGCCGCCACGGCTTGCGCGAGCGGGCCGTGGGCGGGCTCGGCCAGCGTGGCCACGGCAGCCGCGCCGATCTGATACCCCGTGACCGACATCTCGGGGCACACCAGCAACTCGGCCCCCTGCGCGCGGGCCTCGGCGGCGGTGGTGTCGAGCCGCGTCAGGGCCTCGGCGGTGTTCGCTGCATAGGGGCACTGCCAGAGCGCGAGGATGAGGGTATCGGGGTTCATGCGTGTGGGTGAGGGCTTCGACAAGCTCAGCCCAGACGGAAGTGGGCTCAGGCCACGAGACCCGCAGCGAGCCGGGCCACACCGGCAAGAGTGGCTTCTTTCACCGCGCTGCTGGCGGTGCTCTCCGCGAGGTAGGCGGTGATGATCAGTGGCGCCCGGCCGTTCGTGGGCCAGGCGATGCCGATGTCGTTGGCGTCGGTCTTGTTGGTGCCGGTCTTGTCGCCCACCCGCCAACCCGAAGGCAGGCCGGCGCGCAGGCGCTTGTCGCCCGTGGTGTTGCCCACCAGCCATTGCTGGAGGCGTTCGCGCGAGGCGGGGGAGAGCGCGTTGCCGAGCAGCAGTTTCTGCATCGTGAGCGCCATCGCGCGCGGGGTGGTGGTGTCGAGCAGCGCAGCAGCGGTGCCAGTGTTGAGTTCGGTCTCTCGGCGGTCGAGGCGCGTGGTGTCGTCGCCCAGTTCGCGCGCAAAACGCGTGAGCGCTGCCGGGCCGCCATAACTGTCGAGGATGAAGTTGGCCGCGCTGTTGTCGCTGGTGGTGATGGTGGCTTCGCACAGGCCGGCCAGGCTCATGCCCTCGGCGGTGCCGGCAAAGCGCTCGGTCACCGGCGAATACGTGACGAGATCGGTCTTGGCGTAGGTGATGCGGCGCTCCAGCGATTCCTGGCCTCGGTCCACCCGGGCGAGCACCAGCGCGCTGGCCAGCAGCTTGAAGGAGCTGAGCATCATGAAACGCTCGTCGGCCCGGTGGCCGTGGGTCTGGCCGGTGGCGGTGTCGAGGATGAGCACGCCCAGGCGACCCTGGGCAGTGGTCTCCAGCTGTTGCAGTTGGGCTTGCAAACCGGGCGCTGAGTGGGCGCACGCGGACAAGAGGGCAAAGGGGCTGGCGATGGCCAGCGCGGTGGCGGTTGTGAAGTGGCGGCGTTGGATCATGGGCAGGACTGTAGCGGGGCTCAGTCCGGCAGCGCCATCGGCCCGAGTTCGGCGAACACATCGCCCGGGCCGGGGTTGTCGGCGTGCGTGCGGCCGCCCAGGTGTTTCACGATGCCCCACACCGCATTGAGCGAGGTCTGCACCGCGCCCTCGACCCAGGCGGGTGTGAACGACACGTCGTCACCGGCGATGAAGATGCCGCGCTCGGCGGGCGCAAAGCCGTCCTGCATGAAGTGGCTGTACATGCGGTGGTTGTAGCGGTAGTGGCCGGGCAGCGCGCCCTTGAACGCGCCGAGGAAATGCGGGTCGGCTTCCCACGACACGCTGATCGGGTCGCCGATGATGTGGCTGGCAATGTCCACGTCGGGGTAGATCTTCTTCAAGGCCGAGAGCGCAAGCTGCACGCGCTTTTCGGTGCCGTGGGGCAGCATCTTCAGCGCGTCGCCCATCCACGCGTAGCTCAGGCAGATCACGCCGGGTTGGTCGGGTCCGTTGTCGAACAAATAGGTGCCGCGCGTGAGCCGGTCGGTCAGCGTCATGCCCATCACCGGCCAGCCGTTCGCTTTCAGGTCGTTCCAGAACGGCCGGTCGACCATCACGAAGGTTTTGGACGACTGCATGTAGCGCGTGCGGTCCAGCGCCATCCAGTGCTTCTGCGAAAACAGCAACTCTTCCACCGCGATCTGCGTGGTGAGCAGCCAGCTCTGGCAGGTGGTGAGCACGGCGGGGTAGGCCTGCGTGTTGCCCCAGGTGTCGGTGACCGCGAGCTGGTTGCCCGCCGCGCGGCTGATGGCTGTGACGCCGGCGCGCGGTGCACCGTTGTGAAGGCTGGCCAGCGTGGTGCCGGCGGGCCAGTGGCGCATCTCGCTGGCAGCAGGCGCGTGTTGCCACAGGCCCAGCGGCACCTGCTGCACACCGCCCACGATCAGGTGCTGGTTTTCGTCGCAACCCGTGAGCACCACGCGCAGGATCTCCAGCATGGAGTTCGGAAAGTCCGAGTCCCAGCCGCCAGTGCCGAAGCCGACCTGGCCGAACACCTCGCGGTGGTGGAAGGAGAGCTTGGCGAAGGCCTCGGACGTGGCGACGAAGTCGTAGAAGGTGCGGTCGTCCCACAGCGGCACCAAGCGGTCCCACAAGGCCTTGAGGCGCGGAACGTCGCGCTCGCGCAGCGCCTGCTGCAGGTCGGTGAAGCCCGCGCCTGCTTCGAGCGCCTGTCTCCAAGCCTCGGCCACTTCGCTGAACAGCGGAGGCAAATCGGCCAGCGTGCGGGCCCAGTGTGTCTGGCCTTCGAGGTCCACCACCGTGCAGCCGGCGGCGGGGGTGAGCGGGTTGGGAAACGGCCGGGTCTTCAGGCCCAACCGGTTCACGTAGTGGAAGAAGGCCGTGCCCGAGGCCGGGAAGCGCATGCCACCCAGCTCGGCCACCACGCCCTGGCCACCCTCGAACGCCTGCGAGCGAAGCCGCCCGCCCATGCGCGAAGCCTCGTAGAGCACGGGCTTGAGGCCCAGCTTCATCAGCTCGAAGGCCGCCACCATGCCCGCCATGCCGGCGCCGACGATGGCCACCTCCTGCCCCAGGCGCTCGGTGGGCAGCTCGCCCAGGCCTTGCGGGTGGGCGATCCAGTCGTCAAACGCAAACGGAAAGTCGGGGCCGAAAACGGTGACGGGCGCCTCGGTGCTGCGCAGGGACATGGGAGCCTCCCGGTTTGAACGGACTTCAGGCCAGGCTGCTCAGGAGCCAGAGCGCCGTGCCCCACATCATGAGCGCAACCAGGCCGTCCAGCGCACGCCACACGTGCAGCGAATTGAGCCGGCGTCCCAGCCAGAAGGCGGCCACGCCCAGCGCCAGAAACCACACCACCGAACCGGCGGCCGCGCCGAGTCCAAACACCGTGCTGCCCTGGCCGTAGGCCAGCGACGCGGTGCCGATCAACACGGCGGTGTCGAGCCAGGCGTGCGGGTTCAGCCACGAGAAGGCCAGCGCCGAAAACACCGCCTGGCGGCGCGAGACCGGCTCGGCGACCACGCTGCTGTCGCCTTCAATGGCCACCGTGCGCGGGTGCAGGAACCGCTGGAACGCCTGCCAGCCGTAGACCGAGAGGAACAGCACGCCGGCACCGACCAGCGCACCCATGAGCTTGTCCGACAGGCCGCCGAGCTGGGCCAGACCGAGCACGCCGAGCGAGATCAGGGCGATGTCTGCCACCGCGCACACCGCCACGGTGAGCCACAGGTGCTGGCGCTGCAGGCCCATGCGCAAGACGTGGGCGTTCTGTGGGCCGATGGCCATGATCAGCGAGATGCTCAGCACCATGCCGGCGGTGAAGGTGGGGAAGGCGAGGGTCACGACGAACTCCGGGAATCGGGAAGGCCCACGGGGGTGGGTGGATGGGCTGGAGTGTGCCGCGCAAACGCATTCGTTTAAACCCATTTAACTTAAACTCAGAACACTTAAAAAATACTTGATCAAACATGCTCGATGCCCGCCAACTCGAAGCCCTGGCCGCCGTGGTCGATCACGGCGGCTTCGGCCCCGCTGCCCAGTCGCTCTCGCTCTCGTTGGCGGCGGTGTCGTTGCGCATCAAGTCGCTGGAAGACACGCTGGGCCAGCGCCTGCTGGTGCGCGGCAAGCAGGCGCGGGCCACGCCGGCCGGCCAGGCGCTGCTGGGCCATGTGAAGCAGGTGCGCCTCATGGAGGCCGACCTGCTCGATGGTTTGCAGGGCGGTGCGCAGCCCCGGGGCGGCGTGCGCTGGCAAAGCCTGGGCGTGGCCATCAACGCCGACTCGGTCGCCAGCTGGTTCCTGCCCGGCGTGGCCACTCTGCTGCAACGCCACCACCTGCTGCTGGAGATCCTGATCGACGACCAGGACCACACCCACGATGCGCTGAAGAGTGGCGACGTCATGGGCTGCGTGACCACGCTCACCACCGCCATGCGCGGCTGCGTGGCCGAACCGCTGGGCGTCATGCGCTACCGCTGCGTGGCCTCACCGGCGGTGGCGCAGCGCTGCCGCACGCCGCGCGGCGCGGTGTCGGTGCACAAGCTGCTGGCGCATCCCGCGGTGATCTTCAACCGGAAGGACGCGCTGCAGGACGCCTTCCTCGAACAGCACTTCGGCCTGCGCCAGCCCAACTACCCGCGCCATTTCGCCCCCGCCGTGGAGGCTTTTGAGACTGCCATCGAACTGGGCCTGGGCTGGGGCATGGTCCCCGAGCAGCACCTGGCGTCCCGCCCC
>PNMH01000086.1 GCA_013823505.1 Polaromonas sp.
ACGCCTTCTCCAGCGCGCCGTCGATCAGCTTCCAGCCCTGCACGGACTCGCCGTTGAGCTGGGTGAGCTGGCTCACGATTTCGGTGGCCGAGAGGGCGCGGCGGTTTTGGTGAATGGGGTTCATGGGGTGGTGTTCAGGCAGCGGCTTGCAGGCGCGACAGACGCTCGCTGGCCGGTGGGTGGGAATAGTAGAAGCGCGCGTACACCGGGTCGGGCGTGAGCGTGCTGGCGTTGTCCTTGTAGAGCTTGAGCAGCGCGCTGGCGAGGTCGGACCCGTTGGTGTGTTCCACGGCGTAGGCGTCGGCTTCGAATTCATGTTTGCGCGAGAGCTGCGCCATCAGCGGCGACAGGAAGAACGTGAACAGCGGCACCACCATCAGGAACAGGATCAGGGCCAGGGCATCGTTGGGCGTGTCCAAGGAGGGCATGACGCCCAGCCCACTGTAAAACCAGGCCTGGCTCGACACCCAGCCCAGCAGCGCAAAGCCGGCCAGGCTGAGCGAGAACAGCAGCACGATGCGCTTGATGATGTGGCGGCGTTTGTAGTGGCCGAGTTCGTGCGCCAGCACGGCGTCGATCTCTTCCGGGCTCAACTGCTTGAGCAGGGTGTCGAAGAACACCACGCGCTTGGCCGCGCCGAAACCAGTGAAATAGGCGTTGGCGTGTGCGCTGCGTTTGCTGCCGTCCATCACGAACAGGCCCTTGGCCGCGAAGCCGCAGCGCTGCATGAGGGCGTTCACCCGGGTCTTCAGGGTCTCGTCGGCCAGCGGCTCGAACTTGTTGAACAGCGGCGCGATCACGGTGGGGTAGAGCACCAACGCGAGCAGGTTGAACACCATCCAGGCGCCCCAGGCCCAGAGCCACCATGCCGGGCCGGCTGCGCCCATGAGCCAGAGCACCAGCGCAGCGATTGGAAGGCCGACCAAGGCGCCCACCAGCGTGCCCTTGAGCAGGTCGCCCAGCCAGAGCGAGGTCGTCATCTTGTTGAACCCGAAACGTTCTTCGATACGGAAAGTGGCGTACCAGCCCAGCGGCAGCGTGATGAGGCCACCGATGATGGCAAACGAGCCCAACAACGCGAGCTGTTGCACCATGCCGCCGCCCAGCGCTGCCAGCAGCGTCTGGTTGAGCCAGTCGAGGCCGCCCAGCAGCGTCCAGCCGAGCAGCAGCGCGGCGTCGATGGCGATCTCGAGCAGACCGAAGCGGGTTTTGGTGATGGTGTAATCGGCGGCCTTCTGGTGGGCCGCCACCGAGATGGTGTCGCTGAACGCCGCCGGTACGGTGCCGCGGTGGCGGGCCACATGGCGGATCTGCCGACTGGCCAGCACGGTGCGAATGACCAGGCCGAGCACCAGCAAGGCGCAGAAGAGGGCGGTAAAGGCAAACGAGGCGGTGTCCATGAGGGTCGAGTCTATCGAAGACAGCCGCTGCCCGATGCCCTTGGGGGCAAGGCTGGGCCACCCGTTGGCGGGGGAAGCGGCCGATCGGTGAAAATCGCGGGATGACTTCAGCCCCCACCCCGGCCGACACGGCCATGGCGCTCCCCGCCACCGAAATCCCCACCCTCGCCAAAAGCGACCAGAACCTGGTCTGGATCGACTGCGAGATGAGCGGTCTGGACCCCGAGAAGGAACGCCTGCTGGAGATCGCGGTGATCATCACCGGCCCTAACCTCACGCCGCGGATTGAAGGCCCGGTGCTGGTGATCCACCAGAGCGACGCCGTGCTGGGCGCCATGGACAACTGGAACAAGGGCACGCACGGCAAAAGCGGCCTGATCGACAAGGTCAAGGCCAGCACCGTGACCGAAGAGCAGGCGCAGGCCGAATTGCTGGCCTTCATCGGCAAGTACGTGCCGCGCAGCGGGTCGCCGATGTGCGGCAACACCATCAGCCAGGACCGCCGCTTTCTGGTGAAGTACATGCCCAAGCTGGAGGCGTACTTTCACTACCGCTGCCTGGACGTGAGCACGCTCAAGGAGCTGGCCAAACGCTGGCGGCCCGAGGTGTACGACGCCTTCAAGAAGCACCAGAAGCACACCGCGCTGGCCGATGTGCACGAGTCCATCGACGAGCTCGAGCACTACCGCACGCACTTCCTGCGCTGAGCGCAGCAGTCCCTTCGCATCGGCCCCTCTGCGGATGGGCGCCCCGGACCACATGACAAAATCGTGACATTCACGCGAGATTCACATGCCCAAAAAAGCCCGTAGCCGCTTCATTTCCAAGCACCAGGAGGCCCTGCAACTGGGCGCTGCGGTGCTGTTCCTGATTCTGGTCGGCGTGTACGCCTCGCTCACCGGTGCCTCCACCATCGGTCTGACCTCATCGGCGGTGTGGCTGCTGATCGTGGCGGCCAGTGTGGGGGCCTACATGGCCATGAACATCGGCGCCAACGACGTGGCCAACAACATGGGGCCGGCTGTGGGCTCGGGCGCCCTGACCATGGGCTGGGCCATCCTGGTGGCCGCCGTGTTCGAGGCGCTGGGAGCCATCGTCGCCGGTGGCGACGTGGTGGGCACGATCAAGGGCGGCATCATCGATCCGGCCGCCATCTCCGACCCCGCCCTCTTTGCATGGGTCATGTTCTCGGCGCTGCTGGCCGGTGCACTCTGGCTCAACCTGGCCACGGCGGTGGGCGCACCGGTCTCCACCACCCACTCCATCATCGGCGCCGTCATGGGGGCCGGCATTGCGGCTGGCGGCTGGGGGCTGGTGAACTGGGACACCATCGGCGCCATCGTCATCAGCTGGGTGATCTCGCCGTTGATGGGTGGCGCCATGGCCGCAGGTTTTCTCTACCTCATCAAGCGCAGCGTGACCTACCGCAGCGACAAGACCGAGGCAGCCAGCCGTGTGGTGCCGGTACTCATTTCGCTCATGGTCTGGGCCTACACCACCTACATGCTGCTCAAAGGTGTGAGCCAGCTGGTCAAGATCGGTTTCCTGACCGCCTTGGTGATCGGTTTCGTGGTGTCCGTGGTCGTGTGGTGGCTGATCCGCAAGCCCATCGCGCGCATGGCCAACCGCCAGGACAACAGCAAGGACGGCGTGAACCGCCTGTTCACCTGGCCGCTGATCTGCTCGGCCGCGCTGCTGAGTTTTGCGCATGGCGCCAACGACGTGGCCAACGCCATCGGACCGCTGGCCGCGATCTATGAAGCGGTGAAAGAAGGTGCCATTGCCACCAAGGCCGGCACGCCTTTGTGGGTCATGGTGCTCGGTGCCCTGGGCTTGTCGGTGGGCTTGGCGCTGTACGGCGCGCGTTTGATCCGCACCGTGGGCAAGGAGATCACCGAACTCGACAACATGCGCGCTTACTCGATCGCCATGTCGGCCACGCTCACCGTGATCATCGCCTCGCAGCTCGGCATGCCGGTGTCCACCACGCACATTTCCATCGGCGCGGTGTTCGGCGTGGGGTTCCTGCGCGAACTGCTCAAGGTGAACTACGCCAAGATGGAAGCGGTGGTGTTCGCCGGCCATCAGGGTGCCGACCGCGCCGAGGTGGAGGCCTACCTGCACCGCTTCGAAGCGGCCGAGGTGCAGGAGAAAAAACGCATGCTCGCCGAGATGAAGCGCCGCACCAGGCAACGCCAGGCAACCGAAACCGCCGAAGGCGCCCTGCTGGCCAAGAAGGAGCAGCGGGCAATGAAGAAGGTGATCAAGAAAGAGATCGTCAAGCGCTCGGCCGTCATGCGCATCGTGGCTGCGTGGATCGTCACCGTGCCTGCCACGGCGGTGCTGGCGGCGGTGTTGTTCTACATCGTCAGGGGTGTTTTGAGCTGATGGCGAAAAAGAGTTCAGGGTTTTCCCTGAAAATCGGGCTATAATCAGCGGCTTCGCAGGCAACTGCGATGATTTGTGCATCTGCCTCACACACAGGCCCCCCGATTGCAACGGTGGCGCAGTCCCTGAAAAGACCGCAACACCCGCCAAGCTCTTCAGAGCCTGGCCCAACGGATGGGGACCATTCGCTCCCAGCGTCACCGGAATTGTTCCAGGCTGACCGAAGGCGCGTAGACCGTTTGATGGTTGATGTTTTGTAACCACGAACGGATCTAGCGCCATGGAGCGGCCACCCCACTGCGGGTCGGCTGTCCTTCCCAGCGTCTTCATTCGATCAATTGCGCATTTTTTGGCGCATGGACGAACATGAGCGACTCTTTTGAAACGATGGGCGAATTCACGCCTGAAACCCTCTCCGCCGACACCGACGCAGAGATCATCTCCACCACCGACACCGTCGAGGCCGCAGCACCTGAAGTGCCGGCAGGCCCCAACGGCTTCCAGCTGCTGGGTCTCGCGCCCGAGCTGGTGCAAGCCTGTGCCGATCTCGGCTACGTGCAGCCCACCCAGGTGCAGAACAACGTCATCCCCAAGGCCATGCTGGCCCAGGGCGAAGCGCGTTTTGCCGACCTGATGGTCTCCAGCCAGACCGGCAGCGGCAAGACCGCTGCCTTCCTGCTGCCCGTGTTGCACACCCTGCTGCAGCAGCGCGCCGATGCCGACGCCAAGGAACGCGCCGAGCGCGAACGCCTGACCGCCGAAGCCCTGGCCCGCGGCGAAGCGCCTCCCAAGGCCCCCAAGCGCAAGGACCCCACCAGTTCGCGCAACTTCAAGGCCGCCACCCCCGGCGCCCTGATCCTGTGCCCCACGCGCGAACTCGCCCAGCAGGTGGCCAACGATGCCATCGACCTGGTGCGCCATTGCCGTGGCCTGCGCGTGGCCAACGTGGTGGGCGGCATGCCTTACCAGTTGCAGATCGCCAAGCTGCAGAACGCCGACCTCGTGGTGGCCACGCCTGGCCGCCTGCTGGACCTGCAGCGTTCGCAGCAGCTCAAGCTCGATCAGGTGCAGTTCCTCGTGGTTGACGAAGCCGACCGCATGCTCGACCTGGGCTTCTCCGACGACCTGGCCGAAGTCAACGACCTCACCAGCCAGCGCCGCCAGACCATGATGTTCAGCGCCACGTTCGCGCCGCGCATCCAGCAGCTCGCCATGCGCGTGATGCACGAGAACGGCAAGCACGTTCAAAAGGTGCAGATCGACAACCCGCAAGAGCAGCACGCCAACATCAAGCAGGTGCTGTTCTGGGCCGACAACGCCGATCACAAGCGCAAGCTGCTTGATCATTGGCTGCGCGACGCCGGCATCAACCAGGCCATCGTGTTTGCCAGCACCCAGATCGAGTGCGACGGCCTGGCCAACGACCTGCAGCAAGAAGGCTTCTCGGCCGTCGCGTTGCACGGTGCCCTGAGCCAAGGCATCCGCAACCGCCGCCTGATGGCGCTGCGCGCCGGCCAGGTGCAGATCCTGGTCGCCACCGACGTTGCCGCCCGCGGCATCGACGTGCCCACCATCACCCACGTCTTCAACTTCGGCCTGCCGATGAAGGCCGAGGACTACACGCACCGTATCGGGCGCACCGGCCGTGCCGGCCGCGATGGCCTGGCCATCACGTTCGCCGAACTGCGCGACCGCCGCAAGATCTTCGACATCGAGGCTTACACGCGCCAACGCATCAACGTGGAAACCGTGACCGGCCTTGAGCCACGCCAGCGCGCGCCGCAAAACGAGGCCTTCGGCCGTGGCGGCCGTCCAGCAGGCCGCTCGAACGATCGCTTCGGTGGCAACGACCGCTTTGCCGGCAACGACCGCCGTGGCCCAGCGCCGCGCTTCGAAGCCCGCAATGAAGCCCCCCGCGTTGACCACAGCCGCCCCGGCACGCGCTTTGACCCGCGTTTCGAAGGCCGTGCCGAGCCACAGCGCCCCGAAGGCCGCTTCGACAACCGCGGTGAAAACCGTTTCGGTGATCGTGGTGACAACCGCGGCGAGAACCGTGGTGAAGCCGGTGGCTACCGCCCCGACACGCGCCCCGCTGCCGGCCGCAACTTTGCCGACCGCGCCCCTGCGCGCCCCGGCTTCGGCCCCAAGCCCGGTGGCTTCAACAGCTTCGGCCGCAGCGACAAGCCCATGGGTGACCGTGGTGGCGATCGTGGCGCAGAGCGCGGCGGCTTCAGCGACCGTGGCAACGCCGAGCGCGGCGCCATGCGCGGTGAATTCGCACCGCGCCGTCCTGAAGGCGCACCGTCGCGCCCCATGGCCCGCCGCAGCCCGCGCTGATCCTGCGCAGGCCTCCACCGCCTGATCAAGAAAACCAGACCTTCGGGTCTGGTTTTTTTTCGTCTGGCCACCGCCACCATGGCAAAGCCCCCAGCCACGCAACAAGGCGTCGCACGAATCAGAATCGCGCGATGACGTATCGGGTGGTCTGGTTCAAGCGCGACCTGCGGGTGTGGGATCACGCGCCGCTGGCCGAGGCCGCGCGCCTGGGGCCGGTGCTGTGCCTCTACGTGCTGGAGCCTGCGCTGTGGCACCAGCCCGATGCCGCGCGGCAGCACCTCGGCTTCGTGCAGGAGAGTCTGAAAGACCTGCAAGCCGAACTCAAGCGCCTCGGTGGCCGGCTGCAACTCGCGGTGGGTGACGCGGTGGATGTGCTGGAACGCCTGCATCGGCAAGCCCCGTTTCTCGAACTGTTCTCGCACGAAGAAACTGGCAATGCCGCGAGCTACGAGCGCGACCGCCGCGTCAAACGGTGGTGTGCTGAACGCGCCGTGCCGTGGCGTGAGTTCCGCCAGTTCGGCGTGGTGCGTGGCCTGCGCGAACGAAAACACTGGGTGCGGCAATGGGAGCAGCTCACGCACGCCGAGCAAGTGCCTGCGCCAGCGCTGCAGGTGGCCGAGCTGCCGCGCTTCACCGACCCCTGGCCGAGCGCAGACGAACTGGACCTCGACGCACACGAACCACCCGAGCGACAACGCGGTGGGCGAGCGCGAGGCCTTGAGGTGTTGCAGAGTTTTCTGAACGAGCGCAGCGCGAGCTACCGTGGTGGCATCTCCTCGCCGCTCTCGGCGCCCAGCGCATGCTCGCGCCTCTCGCCGTATCTCACCTGGGGCTGCCTGAGCCTGCGCGAAGTGGTGCAGGCCACGCGCGCCCGCCTGGACGACGCAGGCCTGCCGGGCCGCCAGCGCCAAGGGCTGGAAGGCTTCATGAGCCGGCTGCACTGGCACTGCCACTTCATTCAGAAGCTGGAGACCGAGCCCGCCATCGAACACCACAACATGCACCCCGGCTACCTGGGCCTGCGCGAGCACGATCACAACCCGGCGCATTTGCAGGCCCTCATGGATGGGCGCACCGGCTGGCCGCTGGTGGACGCCTGCGTGGCCATGTTGCGCGAGACCGGTTGGATCAATTTCCGCATGCGCGCCATGCTGGTGTCGGTGGCGGCGTACCCGCTGTGGCTGCACTGGCGCCCCGTGGGTGAGTGGCTGGCGCGCCAGTTCATCGACTACGAGCCCGGCATCCACTGGAGCCAGCTGCAGATGCAGAGTGGAACCACCGGCATCAACACCACGCGTGTCTACAACCCGATCAAACAGGCACAAGACCACGACCCGCACGGCCACTTTGTGCGCCGCTGGCTCCCCGCCATGCAGCGCGTGCCCGACGCGTGGCTGTTCCAGCCCTGGCTCATGCCGCCCGAGCTGCAGGCGCGCTGCGGCGTGGTGGTGGGCGTGGACATTGCGGTGCCGTTGGTGGAGCTGGAGGTGGCAACGCGCGCGGCCAAGGAGCGCGTGTACGCCCTGCGCACCGACCCGACCGTGGCGGCGGTGCAGGCCAGCATCGTCAAGCGCCACGGCTCGCGCAACCGCAGCGCGGAGAACCTCTCGAAACCTCGCCGGGTGGACGCGCCGGCGCAAGCCACCCTGGATTTCTGATGACGACCAAGCCCACCACCCCGCGCCGCATCCTGCTGGTGTGCATCGGCAACCGCGTGCGCAGTCCGCTCGCCCAGGGCTTCCTGCGCGCCGAGCTTGACTCGGCCGGGCTGAACCATGTGCTGGTGGACTCGGCCGGGACCAACGTGTGGCCGGGTGGCGAAGCCCCGGAGCGGGAAGCCATCTTTGAGGCGGCGCGCGCGGGCATCCCCATCGAGCACCTGCGTTCGCGGGAGCTCACCGCCAGCGATTTCGACAGCCACGACCAGGTGCTCGCGATGGACTGGGACAGCCACGCTCTGGCCGAAGCCATGGCGCCCGTCGAACATCGCCACAAGATCGGCCACCTGGCCCACTTTGCCCGGCGCGAGAAGGTCACCACCATCCCCGACCCGTCTGCCGCCGGCTACGACCGCACCCTGGCCTGCATTCAGGACGCCTGCGAAGGCTGGGTGGTGAACCACCTCGTGCGCCGACCCACGCGTTGATCAATGCTTTCGTTCGTGACACCGCTTCAAGAGCACGGGGAGTTTCTGTCTGAACCGCAACCACCACCGGGTGGTGATGAACGCAGTGCGCGGCGCCTTGATGGCCGTGAGCGAGTGCGCTTGTGGCTTGGGCAAGTTTTCCGCCTGCACCGTTGCGACCGCTGCGGTTTCGATGCTCTTCTGTCTGCCTCCGCAAGTCCAGATCAGCGCCGACGCTGCGGCCCCGGTCCCGCAGCGTCCCACGGTGCTCAACGCGGCCAACGGTGTGTCGCTGGTCAACATCACCACGCCCAGCACGGCCGGCTTGGGTGGCGCGCGACCACGTTCAGGCCGCGAGACGGTCCCGCAAAGCCCGGGCTCCCTCGGCCCGCTGCGGGCAAGTCACCAGCTCGACGTGTGCTTGCGCCAGGCTGGCGATGCGAAAGGGACATTCGTCCGCCCACAGCTCAGGATGTCGCCCCAGTTCGGGCACACAGCTGTGGAACATCAGCCCTTCGCGCGTACCGCGGAGTGCCCCGAAGATCATGTAGGTGAACATGCAAAGCCCCTTTCAATGGGTCATGCGAGATCGTTGCCACCGCTTCGGTATCGGGGCTCTGCACCCCGATGCGCCGACGAACCAGGGCCGTCATCCATGACCTGAAGCCCATGCTGGCACAGTGGTGTGACAGGGGGAATGCCGTTCCGTCCACGCGTCGCGCACGCCGTGAGATTCTTCTCGGGAATGCCAAGTGGGCAGGTCAAACTCATTTGTCGGACCTGATGTGTTCAAGTTCACGCCAGGGCCAAACGAGGGGCTGTCCTGCTGAGGGCGCGAACAAGCGGCTTGCGCTGCATCCGAGACCCTGTCGGCAACGGTCCTGCGACCGTGCACAAGCCTCAGCGTGGCGCGCCCGCTGCCAGCCAGGCCCGCCAGCCGCCGAAGTGGGTGATGTTGGTGGCGCCCGCGATGCCGATGCCTTCGCAGATGAAGCCGGGCACCTCGCTGCCGTCGGCCAACTTCACCTTGCCGATGCCCAGCGGCGCCGGGATCCCGGCAACGAAGCTGCCGAAGTGCGCGGCGGGCACTTCCCACACCTCCAGCGCAATGGCCGAGCCGCCTTCGGCCACGCGCACCATGCCGGGCCGCTGCACCGGGCCACCCGCCAGGGCGTGCAGTTGGTAGTCGGGCGCGGACTGCGGGCTGCCGATGAGGCGCGCGCCGCGTGAGGTGAGCTGGTGGTTGAGCGGCAGGCCAGAGAGGTGCGCGCCGCACACCGCCACACGCACGGTGCCGCTACCGGCCGCACCCACTTCGCCAGAGGGCAGGCCGGTGCAGGGCGGTGTGCTGGCCAGTGGCGCGGGCGTGGCACCGAGTGTGGCGGTGTCGGCGCGGTGAAAGCGGTCGGCCAGGCGCAGCAGCGCGATGTCCTTGAACGCGGGCGCAGCCAGCGTCACGCCCCAGGGCAGGCACTGCGCCGCGCCGCCGGGCAGAAAGCCGGAGGGCACGGCCACCGCGCTGTAGTCCAGCAGGTTCATGAAGTTGGTGTAGCGGCCCAGGTTGGAGTTGAGCTGGATCGGGTCGGCCTGCATGGCGTCGATGCGGTAGATGGTGCCGGCGGTGGGCGTGAGCAGGCAGTCGATGTCGGACCACACGGCGTCGCACACGCGCTTGAGCGCTTTCAGCCGGTAGCTCGCGGCAAAAGCTTGTGCGCCGGTCACGCTGCGGCCGCCTTCGATGATGGTGCGCACCGGCGGAAACACCGCCTCGGGCTGCGCGTTGATGAACTCCTGGATGGCCACATAACGCTCGGCCACCCATGGGCCGTCGTAGAGCAGGCGCGCGGCTTCGAGGAACGGTGTGAGGTCCACTTCGACGGGCGTACCGCCCAGCGCCTTGAGGCGCTCCGCCGAGGTGGCAAAGAGCTGCGCGGCCGCGTCGTTGCCGAAGAACTCCAGGTCTTGCGCGCGCGGCACCCCAAAGCGGAACGGGCCGGCTGAAAAATCCACACCGAAAGGCTGGGCCGGTCGGCTGTAGGCATCGGCTGCGTCAAACGCGGCTGCCGCGCCCAGCACAGCCTGCACGTCGCCGGCGGTCAGCGCAAAGATGCTCACCGTGTCCAGCGAACGGCAGGCCGGCACCATGCCCGTGCCCGAGAGCAGGCCCAGCGTGGGCTTGAGGCCCACCAGGTTGTTGAACGAAGCCGGCACACGGCCCGAGCCGGCGGTGTCGGTGCCCAGCGAAAACGTCGCATATCCCTTGGCCACCGACACGGCCGAGCCCGAGCTGGAGCCGCCCGAGATGAAGTCGGGGTCGAACGCGTTCTGGCAAGCGCCGTAGGGAGAGCGGGTGCCGTTGAGGCCGGTGGCGAACTGGTCGAGGTTGGCCTTGCCCACCGGCACTGCGCCGGCGGCCAGGAGCTGCTGGATGAGGAAGGCGTGTTCGCTGGGTGTGTAGGCGAATTCGGGGCAACCGGCGGTGGTCGGAATGCCGGCGAGGTCGATGTTGTCCTTGATCACGAAGGGCACGCCAAACAGCGGGAGGCTGGCCGGGTCCACGCCGTCGAGCCGGTCCACCAAGGGCGTCACCTCGGCGTCGGTCAGCACATGGATGAAGGCGTGGTGCGTGTCGGCGCGGCAGCGCGCCAGCGACTCGGCCACCACCGCGCGAACGGTGGTGCCGCTGCGGTAGGCGGCTTGCAGGCTGGCGAGGTCGAAAGACAGGTGGCTCAGTGACATGGAAACACTCCGTTGTTGTTCTGGACTCAGAAGACTTCGTCGATCAGCACCAGCACGTTCTGCCCGGCCGACACCGCACCACCCTGGGCGCACATGAGGCTGTGCACCGTGGCGTTGGACGGTGCAAGCAAGTTGAATTCCATCTTCATGGACTCGATCACCAGCAGCACGTCACCGGCCTGCACCTGCTGGCCCACGCTCACCGCCACCTTCCACACATTGCCCGGCACGCTGGTGGCCAGCACGCGCCCACCTTCGGGCAGGTCCACCTCGTCGGCCACGCCAGCGCTGGCCGCGGCGTCGTCGCTGGTGAAGTCGTTTTGCCCGGCGGCCACCCAGCGTTCGCGCTCGGCTTCAAACGCGGCCTGTTGAGTGGCCTTGAAGGCGCCGATGCTCGCGGCGTTGTCGGCGAGGAAGCGCCGGTAGTCCTTGAGGCTGAAGGTGCCGTCTTCGGTGCGCAGCGCGTAGCCGCCGTGCGGGAAGTTCGCGCGGATGGTTTTGAGTGCGTCTTCGCTCACCGGCTCGAAGCGGATCTGGTCGAAGAAGCGCAGCAGCCAGGGCTGTTCGAAGTCGGAGCCTGGCGTGCCGTGGCGCCAGCGGTTCCACATCTGCAGCGTGCGGCCGACAAACTGGTACCCGCCCGGGCCTTCCATGCCGTAGACGCAGAGGTAGGCGCCGCCGATGCCCACGGCGTTCTCGGGTGTCCAGGTGCGCGCGGGGTTGTACTTGGTGGTCACCAGGCGGTGGCGCGGGTCCAGCGGCGTGGCCACCGGCGCGCCCAGGTACACGTCGCCCAGGCCGAGCACGAGGTAACGCGCGTCGAACACGATCTTGAACACGTCCTCGATCGACTCCAGCCCGTTGATGCGGCGGATGAACTCGATGTTGCTCGGGCACCAGGGCGCATCGGGCCGCACCGACTGCATGTATTTCTCGATCGCCAGTTTGGTCTGCGGATCGTCCCAGCTCAGCGGCAGCACCACCGTGCGCGAAGGCACCACCATCTCGTCCACCGGCGGCAGCGCGTCGTCCACCGCGCCGATGATCTGCAGCAGTTCGCTGCGCGGCAGCAGGGCTGGGTCAAAGTGCACCTGCAGGGAGCGGATGCCCGGGGTGAGGTCGATCACGCCCTTGAGTTGTTGGGCTTTCAGCCCGTGCAGCAGGGCCTGCACACGCATGCGCAGTTCGAGGTCCAGCGTGAGCGGACCGAACTCGATGAGCACATAGCGGTCGCCGGCCTGGCGGATCACGCGGCGCGGGCGATCGCCTTGCGCAGCACGGTCGTCGAGGATGGGGCTCGCTGGTGAGCCGGCCTGGCGGTGGAAGCGCACCGTGTCGCCCGGGCGCAGTTGGCCCAGCTTCCACAGCTCATCGTGCAGCACCACCGCCGGGCACACAAAGCCGCCGAGGCTGGGGCCGTCGGGCCCGAGGATCACCGGCATGTCGCCGGTGAAGTCGATCGCGCCGATGGCGTAGGCGTTGTCGTGAATGTTGGACGGGTGCAGCCCCGCTTCGCCGCCGTCGGTGCGCGCCCACTGCGGCTTGGGGCCGATGAGGCGCACGCCGGTGCGGCTGCTGTTGTGGTGGATCTTCCAGTCGGTGCCGAAGAACATCGTGATGTCGTCGGGCGTGAAGAAGTCCGGCGCGCCGTGCGGGCCGTAGAGGACGTTGATGTCCCAGTGGTTCGTGTAATCGGGGATCACGACCTCAGGGGTGGACGCCTGCTGCGCGGCACTCGCCAGGTGCAGCACATCCCCCGTGCGCAGATGCCGCCCGGCGTGTCCGCCGAACTGGCCCAGCGTGAAGGTGCTGCGGCTGCCCAGGTACAGCGGCACGTCGAGCCCGCCAGCCACCGCCAGTGCCAGGCGCACACCGTGTTCGCAGCGGCCCACCGCCAGCGTGCCGCCCGCGGGCACCTGGATGGCCTGCCACATCGGTACGGTCTCCCCATTGAGCGTCACCTTGGCGGGCGCACCGGTCACGGCCACCACCGTGGCGGTGTTGAAGCGCAGCGTGGGTCCGGCCAGCGTGATCTCCAGCGCGGCGGCGTCGGGTGTGTTGCCCACCAGCGCATTGGCCGCGCGGTGAGCGTGCATGTCCATGGGGCCGCTGGGCGGCACGCCCACGTCCCAGTAACCCTGGCGGCCTGGCCAGTCCTGCACCGAGGTCTGCACACCGGGTTCGATCACATCGATCGTGGCTGGCTGGTAGGCGAATGTGGAGAGAAAACGCGTGACCTGCCGGCCCTCGCGGAACACCGGGTCGCGCACCACCTGGCGCAGATAGCCCAGGTTGGTCTCGATGCCGGCCAGGCGCGTGGCGTCCAACGCCTCTTCCATCTTCTTCAGCGCTTCGTCGCGCGTGTCGGCGGTGACGATCAGCTTGGCTAGCATCGGGTCGTACCAAGCGGGCACCTCGGTGCCGCGCTCCACCCAGCTGTCCACGCGCGCGTCTGCAGGGAACACCACCTCGGTGAGCAGGCCCGCGCTGGGCTGGAAGTTTTTCGCCGGGTCTTCGGCGTACAGCCGCACCTGAATCGAAGCGCCTTTGGGCGCGGGTTGCAGCGTGTGCAGCGGCGGCAGGTCGCCGGCCGCGAGCTGCAGCATCCACGCCACCAGGTCCACACCACACACCTGCTCGGTCACGCCGTGTTCCACCTGCAGGCGCGTGTTCACTTCGAGGAAATAGAAAGCACCGGTGGACGCGTCGTAGACGAACTCCACCGTGCCGGCCGAGCGGTAGTTCACCGCCTGCGCGAGGCGCACGGCGGTGGCGTGCAGCTCGCTGCGCTGGGCATCGCTCAGGCCCGGCGCGGGGGTTTCTTCAATCACCTTCTGGTTGCGCCGCTGGACCGAGCAGTCGCGCTCGCCCAGCGCAATCACACCACCCAAGCCGTCGCCGAACACCTGCACCTCGATATGCCGCGCCTGCTCCACGTATTTCTCGATGAACAGGCCCGCGTCCTTGAAGTTGGCCTGCGCCATACGGCCCACCGAATCGAAGGCGTCGGCGAGCTCGCTTGCGTTCCACACCAGTCGCATGCCGATACCGCCACCGCCCGCCGTGCTCTTGAGCATGACCGGAAAGCCCACGCGCGCGGCTTCGCTCTGCGCCTGCGCCAGGTCCGTCAACAGACCCGAGCCCGGCAGCAGCGGCACGCCGCGCTCCTCCGCCAGATCGCGCGCCGTGTGCTTGAGGCCGAAGGCGCGCATTTGCGCGGGCGCGGGGCCGATGAAGGCGATGCCCGCGGCTTCACACGCTTCGGCAAACGCCGGGTTCTCGGAGAGGAAACCGTAGCCGGGGTGGATGGCCTGCGCGCCGCAGTCCTTGGCAATCTGCAGGATGCGGTCGGCGCGCAAGTAGCTCTCGGCTGCCGGGGCCGCGCCGAGCAGGTAGGCCTCGTCGGCCTCGCGCACATGGCGGGCCTGCGCGTCGGCTTCGGAGTACACGGCCACGCTTTGCACGCCCAGCGCTTTGAGCGTGCGGATGATGCGGCAGGCGATGGCGCCGCGGTTGGCAATCAGGACCTTGCTGAACATGGATGGAACCTTGGATCGAAGAGGGCAGGCCGTCCTGCGAAGGGGTCACGCGGCAGCGGGTCGTCCCGCTGGGCGTATCGGCAAAGGTTCAAGCCGGGTCCCAGACGATCAGTTGAATCGGCGTGGGGTTGTAGGCGTTGCAGGGGTTGTTCAGTTGCGGGCAGTTGCTGATCAGCACCCACACGTCCATGTCGGCGCGCATCTCCACATACTTGCCCGGGCCCGACACGCCATCTTCAAAACTCAATGCGCCGTCGGCCGTCACCGGTACGTTCATGAAGAAGTTGATGTTGGGCACCAGGTCACGTTTGCCCAGGCCCACGTCGGCGTGTTGCAGGGCAATCAGGTAGTTGTCGCGGCAGCTGTGCATGAACTTCTTTTGCAGCGCGTAGCGCACGGTGTTGCTCTCGGCCGCGCAGGCGCCGCCCAGCGTGTCGTGGCGCCCGCAGGTGTCGGCCACGATGGTGAGCATGGCG
>PNMH01000087.1 GCA_013823505.1 Polaromonas sp.
GACCGGGTATCTTCAGAGACCATCGCTGCGGCGATCAGCTTGTCCAGGCCGGTCGCGCTCGAGAGAAAACCTTCCGTCTCGCGGTGGTGGATGCACATGTGCAACCACGACGCACCGCCGGTCATCTGGAGAAGATGGAGGAACCCAGGCGTACGCTCTGCTTCGATCATGGCTCTCAGCCCACGGTGGATTCAACGTCAAGGTTAACGGTATCTCCAACCCGTAGCACGCCACCTACGACGATCCGTGCCGTGGCGCCCCCGTGACCACGCAGCGCGGCGTAACCGCCTTCACCGAGCTCGTCCTCCATGCGTGAACAAGGAGGACATGGCCCCGTGATTTCAATGCGGACCGAACCGCCAATTCGCCAGACAAAGCGCTCTTCCCGGAAAGGTGAATGCATCGCGGCGATGTTGATCCCCGAGATCACGAGGTTGCGCCGCAAACGCTCCGGGGCAATTGGGGCTTGCCCCGTCCAGACCCCGAGCAAGCTGAGGTGCTCAGCCTGGATCAGACTCAGCTCGCGATGGCGTTGCGCATCCGACTGACGAAGCCGCAGGGAGCGGTGATCGCCAATCAGCCCGAGACCCGGTTCGGCCCTGGCCTCCTGCACGGACACAGCGTCCTTGAGGCGATCCGGGCGCAGAACGATGGCACCAAGTCGACCTGTGCCATGAAAGCGCCGGACCAAGTCGCGCAGCGTGCCGCCCATCGTTCAGACTCGAATGAGGTGCATCACAAGACTTCCTCTATGTGCAGTTCGCGTTGCCGGAAGCTGACAACATCACCGGCTCGGGCATCTGCGATCGCTGCGTAGATGGGCGCCTGGGTGGAAATTCCCATGTAGGTGTTGCCGTCGCACTGGAAGGCATCGCTAGCAACCGCAATCACGAACCAACGCCCGTCGATGCGAACCACGGCGCCTGTCTCCACCGAATCCCGGGGACCGAAATCGATCTGACGTAAGACTTCCAGGGCCTCCTGATGATCGTGAATGGGGCATTCGAACGCCTGCGCCAGAGCGGCATTGTTGACGGCCCGCGACGCCGCATCGCTTTCACTGGGTTCATCTCCGCGGCCCGCCGCACCGACCAGGTATTGCGCATAGGTCTGTTCAGCAAACCGCAGGCGCCCTTCGGCAAGGTCCAGCATGGTCTGGCGCAGATGGGTCTTGTTGCTCATTAGGACTCCTTTTTCAGGTCGACGTTTGTTGCGTTGGGGTGAACGGTAGCCGGTGCCAGACGGTGATGGCGTACCAGCCTCGGGGGTCGGTCAGGGTGCAGGTGTTGTCAAACCCGCTTCGGCGTGCGAGGTGTTCGATTGAAGCCAGGGAGTATTTCTGGGATTGCTCTGTATAGATGGTCTCCCCGGCATGGAATACAAACCCTCGGTCAAGGGTTCTGCTGTGGACCACCTGGTCAACTTGGCTCACCAGAAAGCTTCTGGCCACGTGTTCCAGCGGACAGTAGCTGGCGTAGTGCCGAAATTTCGTCAGATCGAAGTCCATGCCCAACTCGCGATTCAACCGCGTCAGCAGATTCAAATTGAACGCAGCGGTCACGCCCTGTGAATCGTCGTATGCTGCGCGCAACATGGCCGGGTCCTTGACCAGATCCAGACCAAGCAGCACAAGGTCACCCGGGCGCAAATGCGAATGCACCCGCTGCAGCAGCTTGACGGCACCGTGTTCGTCGAGGTTGCCCAGATTGCTGCCCAGCAACATTGCAACCTGGCGTCGCCCTTCGGCAATCTGAGGCCAATGCTCGAAATAGTCTCCCAGCACCGGTTCGATGGCCATGCGGGGGAGGTACGTGTCAAAGCGGCGGCTCAGATCCGCTAGGGCGTGTGCGGACACATCCATAGGCCTGTAGATGCAATCCACTTCACGTTGCGCCAGTGCCTGGCACAGCGACAGCGTTTTGGCCCCGTCGCCGCTGCCCAGTTCAATCAGATCGATCGGGCTGCACCGAGGATCTATCCACCGGGAAAGCTCATCCGCGCGTGAGCGCAGCAGCTCGTGCTCAAGGCGTGTGAGGTAGTACTCGGGCAGCGCCATGATCTGCTGAAACAGGCGCGAGCCCTCATCGTCGTAGAACCAAGCGGATGAGAGCGCCTTCTGTGGTCGCGTCAACCCTTGCAGAACATGCTCCGTCAGTCTGTCCCGATCAGTCATGCGGACTCCCGCGAGCGAACAGGACGGATGCCCGTGAACTGCCAACGCAACGGAGCGTGAAAGAAGTTCCGGTATGTCAAACGGGCGTGGCCCGGCGATGTGGCCCAGGACGCTCCGCGCAAGACCTGCTGGTTCACCATGAACTTCCCGTTGTATTCGCCCACTGCGCCCTCGCTGCGGGCAAAACCGGGATAGGGCTGATAGGCACTGCGCGTCCATTCCCATCGACGCCCCCAGTCGAACCGGCTTGCCGCTGCTTCCCACTCGAACTCGGTGGGCAATCGCCACCCCGCCCAATCGCAGAAAGCGTGTGCCTCGTAGTAACTGACATGCGTGACTGGTGCCTGACTGGTCAGCGGCATCACCCCCTGGAGCGTGTAATGACCCCATCCGTCAGGCTGGTTAGGGTCGGGCTGCCAGTACATCGGCGCACGGAATTTAAGCGTTTGCACCCAGTCCCAGCCTTCCGCATGCCAGAGCGAATGGCGCTGATATCCTCCGTCGCGCATGAACTGAAGGTATTCATCATTGGTGACTAGCGCCACACGGATGTCTACTCCTTGAATGAGCGCCAAATGCGATGGCGACTCGTTGTCGAAGGCGAACCCTGGCCCCTGGTGGCCCATGCGAATCGTCTGCCCTTCGACGCTAAGCCAATCGTCCAGTGGTGGGCAGGTTCCATCATGTTCGGCCGTCACATCTTGGGGACCGATGCCCAGAGGGTCATACGCCGGATGCAATGGGTTGTGGCCCAGGATGTACTTGATGTCTGTGATCAGCAACTCCTGATGCTGTTGTTCATGCTGCATGCCCAGCTCTACCAAGGCCGCGACCGCGGGCTCCAGTGGTTCCTTCAGCATACGGCGCATGGACTCGTCCACATGCGCGCGATACGCCATCACCTCAGCCACCGTCGGGCGACTCAAGCTCCCTCGCTGCGGGCGTGCCAGGTGAGCGCCCTCCGATTCGTAGTAGCTGTTGAACAGGTAGCCATACAGAGGATGGAACAGTCGATAGTCCGGCTGTTGTTTCGCGAGGACAAAAGTCTCGAAGAACCACGTGGTGTGGGCCAAGTGCCACTTCGGCGGACTGACGTCGGAAACCGGTTGGGGAACATGGTCCTCGGCACTCAGAGGGGCACACAGACGTTCGCTGCGCGAACGGACAGAGACGTATCGGGTTAGGCGGATGTCTTCAGGTGTCACGGCAGATGAGAAAAAAGAGAGTCAACTTCCGAAGCGCTCGGTGCGGATGGAGACCTCGGGCACATTTAGCCCGGTGACCATATGAACGATGGACTCGACAAAGTCATTACGCCCGCAGATGAAAACCTGCGCAGATTCGGTCGCCACATCACCCAATTGCTGCAATGCCCAAGCAACATCGGCTCCATCAATGCGGCCAACGTGGTCCTGTGCGCGCGGGGCACAGGTATCCCGCGAGAGCGCCAGTCGGCTGCGAAACCGCGGCGTAAACGCTTCCCATCGCTGCAGGGTGGGCCAGAGCAACACTTCGTCAAGATGGCGTGCGGCAACCAACAGCGTTGTATGCGCTTGGCTGTATGCACCCACGCGTTGCGCTGCCATGGACAAAAGGGGAACGACGCCAGATCCTCCCCCAATCAGCAAGGCTGGTCGTGTGTTCGACTCGTCAAGCACAAAATGACCTCCAACCGGTCCGAGGACTTCAATCGTTTCGCCGTGCTGGGCCTTGTCGTGAAACCAGGTGGATACTTCGCCATCGTCCAAACGCTCAATGCCAAGCTCATAGAGCCCGGTACGTTGAGGAGGTGAGAGGAGTGAATAGCTCCGTTGTGCCTGATAGCCGTCTTCCGCTGTCAGTCGGACATCCAAATGCTGGCCCGGCCTCGGGCGAACCCATCTGTCAGGACGCAGCACCACCCGCATGACGCGTGGAGTCAGTGCCTGCAACGCATCGATGCGTGCGGTCTGCCAGCTCAGCCGGTGTTGACCAACAGCCTCATCCATAGCGCTCTTCCTTGAAAGGGTCGCCTCGCATGTGATAGCCCCGCAGTTCCCAGAACCCGGCCTCGTCGCGCTCGTTGAACTGCAGCGCATTGACCCACTTGGCCGACTTCCAGAAGTAGAGATGCGGCACCAACAGGCGTGCCGGTCCCCCGTGCTCGGGCGCGAGCGGTCGGTCGTCGTAGTGCGTTGCGATCATTGCGCGCCCTTGTGTCAGATCGGCCAACGGCACGTTGGTGGAGTAGCCGTCCTGAGAATGCGCCAACACCCAAGGCGTGGGCGCTTCCAGTCCGGCCGCCTGCAACAAGGTGTCCAACGTCACACCGCGCCAGCGGGTGTCGAATTTCGACCAGGTGGTAACGCAATGGATATCGACCACCTGCTCGGTCTGGGGCAGGGCCTGGAATTCGCTCCAGGTCCAAACGCGAACCGGCCGCACACCGACCTTCAAGGTCAAGCGCCAATCGCCAAGCGCCAAGGCTTTTGGGGTGGGGCCCGCAGTCAGCACGGGAAAACCTTCCGTCAGGGACTGTCCTGGCGGAAGTCGACCGCCGTGGTTGTGGACATCGCGATTGCGGCCGCTGAATGAGCGGTTGATGGGCATGGTGTGGGTCCTCCGGCTCACCCAGAACTTGCGGTCAAGGGCTTGCGTCGATCAATGATGGTGGGCAGGAACTCGGTGACCGTCGGGTGAACGGGCAATGCATCCCGGACCAACTTCCAGGTGCCGCCACTGGCCATCACCAGACCGATCGCCTGAATGATCTCGTCCGACTGGATCCCGAGCATGGTCGCTCCGAGGAAATGACCACTGTCCTCATCGATGAGGAGCTTGATCTTGCCCACGGTTTCGCCTTCTTCCTTCGCGCGACTGACGTCCTTCATGGCGTGAACCGCCTGGGAAATGCGTCGCCCTTCGGTCACGAGTTTTCGCGCGTCGGCCTCATAAAGACCGACGTGGGCCAGCGGAGGATCGGTAAACATGGCATAAATGCCGACGCGCGCGGCGGCGCTGCGTTGCCCTCCGGCCAGGTTCTCCGCCACGATGTCCTGATCGTGGTAGCTGGTGTGGGTAAAGGCCCCGCGCTGATTGATGTCACCCAGCGCCCAGATGCCGGGAACCGCGGTTTCGAGCCGGTCGTTGGTGACCAGGTAGCCTCGCGCACTGACCTCCAGGCCCACCGTTTCCAGGCCCAGACAGTCGGTGTTCGGTATTCGCCCGGTGGCCACCAGCAGGTGGCTGCCATCCACGCTGCGGCCACCAGCCAACTGCACCCGCACGCCAGCGTCGTTGTCCGCCTTGCCGACCCGCTCAATGCGCACGCCGGTGTTCACTTCGATGCCTTCCGCTGTCAGCATTCCGGTCACAGCGGCTGCAATGTCCTCGTCCTCGCGGGCCGTGAGGCGGGGCCCTGTTTCCAGAATGGCAACCTCACTTCCCAGCCGCCGAAAGATCTGAGCCATCTCCAGGCTGATGTATCCACCGCCGATGATCACCAGCCTGGACGGTAATTCACGCAGCGCCAACAGCCGTTCGTTGTCCAGGAACGGCAGCTCGTCCAGCCCAGGCACCGGCGGAACAAAGGGACGTGTGCCGGTGTTCAGCACCACCTTGGGCGCCACCAGCTGATGCTCGCCGGCCAGCACCACGAACTGTTCGCCTTCACGGCCCGCCAGGCGACCGCGCGCCTTGATGATGGTGAGTCCTTCCAACTGGCCCAGCCAGGCCTGCAGGCCAGAGCGAGCCTCCTCCACCCGGCGTTGCATGCGCTCCATCGCTGCCCTGAAGTTGACCTGGACCGACCCGGTTTGCACACCGAATTCGCTGGCCCGGCGCGCCATGTGAGCCACACGAGCCGACTTGCGTAGGGTCTTGGTTGGGGTGCAGCCCCGATTGACACAGGTACCACCCAGGTCACGCTCCTCGATGAGCGCCACCTTCATACCCCGGGCAACGAGTGTCGCGCCCAGAAAGGGACCGGCCTGACCGGCTCCGATCACGATCGCGTCGAACCTCTGTTCCCCGCTCATGGCCGCACCTCGACACCGCGCCAGAACGCCACCCTGCCGGTCACCGCCTCCGCACCAGCCTTGGGCGACGGGTAGTACCACGCCGCGTCAGCGTTCACGTCTTCGCCGACCACGACGTCGTAGTAGCTGGCCCGCCCCTTCCATGGACAGGTGGTGTGCGTATCGCTTGGTTTGAAATGTTCCGGGCGCAACGCGTCGTGTGGGAAATAGGCGTTGCCTTCAACTTCCACGATGTCATCGCTCTCAGCGATGGTGGTGCCTTTCCAGATGGCTCTCATGCTCCGTCTCCTTCGTTTGTGTGTGGTTGGGATCAGTCCCGAATCAGTGTGGTGGTGATCACCGGATGGTTCTCCAGCGTTCGATGCACGGGGCAACGATCGGCGATGCGCAACAGGTCCTGTCGCTGGCTTTCACTCAACGGTCCGCTCAGCAGGAGCTGCCGCGTGACGTGGTCAACCTGTCCCGAGCGATCCCCGCACTCCTGGCAATCGGTCGCGTGCGCGCGCTCATGACGCAACCTGACCTGGACATCCTTGAGCGCATAGCCTTTTCGCTTGGCGTACTGGCGCAATGTCATGGACGTGCAGGCGCCCAGCGACATCAGCAGAAGTTCATAAGGATCGGGCCCGCGTTCGCCACCACCCACTTCCTTGGGCTCATCGGCGTCGAGGTGGTGCGGACCTGCTCGCATCGATCGCCAGAAGGCGTGATCGTGCTCCCCCACCCACACCTCGCCCGCACGAAGGTCCGACGGCGCATCGTTTCGCTCGGCTCGCATCGGCAGAAACCGCGAGGCCCAGGCGCCAATCAGGTCAGCCGCATACTGCGCATCGGCCGGGCGCGTGAGCAGATGGTCCGCATCGTCCAGGCTGATGAAACTCTTAGGATGTCTGGCCGCCTTGAACAGGTCCTGTGCCTCGCCGATGTCCACCACCGCGTCACTTGGCGCGTGCATAACCAGCAAGGCCGCGCGAAGCCCCTTGACCGGGTTCTCGTGGGCTTGGGCCTGGAGCTCTTCAATGAAGGCCGGCGCGATCCTGAACGCCCGGCCGCCCAGGTCGACCTGGATCTGCCCATCCTCTTCGGACTTGGTCGGACCGAAGTGACGAAGCACATGGTCGGCCGTCGCGGGTGCGCCCAGCGTGCAAACCGCCCGTATGCCGTCGAGGCGGGCAGCCGCCGCGATGGCCGCCGTCCCCCCCAGGCTGTGTCCGACCAACAGTGCAGGCATGCCGATCGTGCTCTGCATCCAGTGCACCGCCGCCACAATGTCCGCCACGCTGGACGAAAAGCCACCGCGCCCGAAGTCGCCTTCGCTCTCGCCCAGACCGGTGAAATCAAAGCGCAGCGTGGCGATGCCCTGCTGAGCCAGCGCCCGGCTGATGCGGGTCGCGGCGAGAGAGTTCTTTCCGCAGGTAAAGCAGTGGGCAAACACCGCCAGGGCTTGTAACGGTGCATGGTCCGGGCGTTCCAAGACACCCACCAGCAGACCCTGGCTGCTGCCAGCGAAGCCTACCTTTTCGCTGCTCATGCTTTCTCCAGTGCCAGGGCGTTGATGCAGTAGCGCAGACCGCTGGGCTTGGGTCCGTCGGGAAACACGTGACCCAGGTGGGCGTCGCAGACGTTGCACGTCGTCTCCACCCGCACCATGCCGTGGCTGTTGTCTCCGTGATAGCCCACCAGACCCGGGGCAATGGCCTGCGTGAAGCTGGGCCAGCCGCTGCGGCTGTCATATTTGGTCGACGCATCGAATAGTTCAGTGCCGCAGCACACGCACCGGTAGATCCCGGGCGAAAACAGCGTACACATCGAGGAGCTGTGCGCCCGTTCGGTGCCCTTGAGCCGCGTGATTCGGAACTGCTCGGGCGTCAGCTGTTGGGCCCACTCGGCTTCGCTGCGCTCAACTCGGCGCGGTGGCGTCGGGTTGCCCGTTTCCACCAGTTGAATCACTCCTTTCCAAGTCAACATGTCGGGCCCAGGCTCCGGTGCCGCCGGTTCGTTTTCCAGCCGCTTGAGAAAGGTGACGAGCTTGTCGGCGTCGATTCGGAAATGGTTGTAGACCACTCTGCCATCGGGATCGATCAGGATGAACCAGGGTGTGCCGCCGTTGCGGTAGCGGCGCATCAGCTCCGAACCCGCGCCGTCCTGTTCGTCACCGGCGTCGTGCCCGAAGGGAATGCCCAGCGCGTAGCGGGAGTGATTGGCCAGCATGCGCTCCCAGGTGTTCGAACCGAAGTCCTCGAACACGGTCTGGACTGCGGCGAACCCGACGAAGTCGCTCCCCCGAAACGCGTCGACCACCCGGGCAAGCGCCGGAAAGCCGGTCGCATGGCACCCCGGGCAGGCGTCCTGAAAACAGAAGATGAGCTTGAACCGGCCGGGCATGCGGTCCAGGTCGAAGTGTTCCAGCGCCTGGCCCGACGCGTCCACCCACCGGGTCACACCCAGGGGAGCGGCCGCTTCGCCAAGGACACCGGGTTCCTGTTTCGTTGTGGTCATGCGAAGTCTCCTTTCAGAAATCGTTGGGTACCCCAATCAGGTGCCGCAGAAGGTGCGGTGGGCTGCGGCCACTTCGGGCGAGGCCGGCAGCGTGAATGGCCGCGCGGACTCCACCGTCTCGTACGGCCGCCCCAGCACCGCCAGCAGGCGCTCGAACGGACCGAGGTCGGCCTCGTCCACGGCACTCGACAGCGCCGCCTCCACCTGGTGATTGCGCGGGATCACGAAGGGATTGACCGACCACGCCGTTGCGGCGCAGTCCTGCAAGGTCCTTCCCTCCCGGGCCATGCGCTGGCGCCAGCGCGCCAGCCAGTCCGAGAGCGCCGGGCGCTCCCGTCCGAACAGGTCGTGCAGTGCGGCATCCGGCCCCGTGATGGCGTCGGACAGGAGGCGGAACGCCAGCGTGAAGTCCACCTTTTCCCGCTGCAGCAGCTGCAGGAAGTCGTCCGCCAGGGCGCGGTCGTCCGGCTCTTCAGCGGCCAAGCCCAGCTTGGCGCGCAGCTGCCCGGTCCAATGCCGGTCAAAGCGCACGGCAAACCCGGCCACCACCTGTTCCACCCGTTCCACGACGTCGATATCGCGGGCGTCCAGAACCGGCAGCAACGCTTCGGCCAGACGGGCCAGGTTCCATTGCGCCATGGCCGGCTGCTGGCCGTAGGCATATCGCCCCTGACGGTCGATCGAGCTGAACACCGTGGCCGGATCGAAACCCTCCATGAACGCACACGGACCATAGTCGATGGTCTCGCCCGAAATGCTCATGTTGTCGGTGTTCATCACCCCGTGGATGAAGCCCACGCCCATCCAGCGTGCAATCAGCTGCGCCTGCCGCTCACAGACGGCCTCCAGCATCGGAATGGGCTTGTCGGAAAGCTTGGCGAGGGCGGGGTCATGCCGCGCCACGGCATAGTCGAGCAGCCGCCGAAGCATCACCTCCTCCTCCCGCGCCGCGAAGAACTCAAAAGTGCCCACCCGCAAGTGGCTGGCCGCCACGCGCACCAAGATCGCCCCGGGGGGCGAGCCCTCGCGGTTCACCCGCTCACCGGTCCGGATCACCGCCAGCGCACGCGTCGTGGGAATGCCCAACGCGTGCATGGCCTCGCCCATGAGGTACTCGCGCAGCGCCGGGCCCAGTGCCGCCTTGCCATCGCCACGGCGCGAAAACGGCGTACGGCCCGACCCCTTGAGGGCCAGGTCCCGACGCTGTCCTGCCGTGTCGATGAGTTCCCCGAGCAGCAAGGCGCGGCCATCCCCCAAGTGTGGCGAGAACTGGCCGAACTGGTGTCCCGCGTAGGCCTGCGCCAGCGGCGCCGCCTCAGCCGGCATTTCCACGCCGGACAGCCACGCCAGACCGGTCGCAGACTTCAGCGTCGCCGGCTCCAGCCCCAGCTCCAGCGCCAGGGCGTCGTTGAACTGCACCCAGGCCGGGGCCGGGGACGGCTCGGGCTTCCAAGGCACATAGAACCCCTGCATGTCCCGGAAGAAGCTGTTGTCAAACGGCAGCCGAAACGCCGGGCCCGTCCCCGGCGTCTTCGGCTCCGACACGGCCTTTGGTGTGGACGCACGCATGACTTCAGGCCGCCTTGAGACCATCGTTCGAAGCGCCGAACGCCCCGATCAGCTGCCGCTCGTCGAGCTCGAAGTCGCTGTAGAGCACCTCGTCCAGCGGATCGATCACCAAAAACCACGGCGTGCCGCGCGTCCCGTAGTCCGCCATGAGCGACGACGCGCGTCCGATCGCAGGGTCGTGTCCGAACGGAATGTTCAAGCCGTAGCGCAACTGCGTCTCGCGCAGGCGCTCGAAGGTGTTGGACTCGGCGCCCTCGAACACGGTCTGCACCGCGGCAAACGCGAAGCCGCGATCGCCCAACGCCTTGATCAGCTTCTGCAGGGTCGGAAAGCCATGGCTGTGGCAGCCCGGACACCAGTGCTGGAAGCAGAAGATCACTTTGAACCCGTCGCCCAGATCGGACAGCTTCAGCGGTGCCATGCTGCGCCCTTCGCCGTCGATCCACCACGGCACCCGCAGCTCGGGCGCCTGTTGAATGCACCGGGATTGCATCACCATCTCCTCAGGAAAAAAACAGACACACCGGGTCGGCCCGCCCACTGGCGCGCCGACCCCCACCGTTCTTGAGCGTTGGCCGTCAGCCGATCTCGCGTCGCGGCAGCTTCCAGCCCGCACGGGGGTAGTGGCAGGTGTAGCCGTTGGGGTGCTTGACCAGGTAGTCCTGATGCTCGGGCTCGGCCTCCCAGAACGGCCCCGCGGGCGCGAGCTCGGTGACCACCTTGCCCGGCCACAAACCCGAGGCATTCACATCGGCAATGGTCTGCTGCGCCGTGGCCAGCTGCTCGTCCGAGGTGTAGAAAATGGCCGACCGGTAGGAACTGCCGCGGTCATTGCCCTGGCGCCCCGGGGTGCTCGGATCGTGGATCTGGAAGAAGAACTCCAGCAGGTCGCGAAAGCTCGTCTGCGTGGGGTCGAACTCCACCTCCAACGCCTCGGCGTGGGTGCCGTGGTTGCGGTAGGTGGCGTTGGGCACATCGCCGCCGCTGTAGCCCACACGGGTGCGCAACACGCCAGGCAGCTTGCGCACCAGGTCCTGCATGCCCCAGAAACAACCGCCGGCCAGGACTGCTTTTTCGCTCGGGTTCATCGTGATCTCCTTCAAAGTTCTGCCTCAAGGCATTGAACCTGAAGTCGGGTCCGTTCGGCACAGCACAACGGCATTCGGCGTCCGCATCACGCCACCGATCGTCCAGAACCAGGGCGCGATGGACCTACGGCTGACTCAGATGCTCCATCTGCCAAGCGCTGGGCGATTGCCCCGAGGCCCGTTGAAACGCTCGCGCGAATGCGGTGGCATTACCGTAGCCCACCTGAGAGGCCACCGCCTTCACTGCCTGCCCTTGCGCGAGTAGGTTGCGGGCAACCGCCATGCGCCAGTGGGTCAAGTAGGTCAACGGCGGTATGCCCACCACCTGGACAAAGCGCAGGGCAAAGGCAGACCGGGACAGGTGCGCCAGCTCCGCCATGCTGTCAAGCGTCCAGTCGTGCTCTGGCGATTCGTGCAGCATGGACAGCACCACACCCAGACGGCTGTCGACCATGGCCTCCAGCACACCGCCGGACAGCAGTTGCCGATCAATCAGGTGACGCACAAGCACCACGAAGGTGTATTGCAGCAGGCGGTCGATCGCTGCCCGATAACCAAAAGCACGTGCCTCGGCCTCCTCGAACAGCAGCTCTACCGGTCGCTGCAGCGATGACGTGGCGGTCAAGTCAATCACCGTGACGTCCGGCAAGATCATGTCCAGCGGCGGCGCCAATTCACTGAGGGTGGCGCACATCAGGTCCACCCCCTGCGGCCCTGAGCCCTGAACCCAGTGCTCCAACGCGCGGGGAAGCAACAGCACGCTGGGCGCCCGCACGTTCAGCGGCGCAAAGCCCTTGCGCGTCAGTTGCAGCTCGCCGCGACTCAGCAGGTGCATCGTCCCCTGCTTGAGGCCGTCAGCCTCGGATCCCTGCGTCAGGGTACAGAGATTTCCCGAGAAAAACATGCGCGCCGTGGGGGTGAACCGTAACAGCTGGTTCAGCAGAGAGGCGTTCGGCAAGGGAGTGCTTTGGTTCAAGCGCGTGACACCTGTTGTGGGTTAGACCTTGATTATCTTGGAGCTTCCGCCTCTCCTTAGAATGACTGCATGCCCCCCCCGTCCCTTTCGTCCAGCATCTCTCGACACCACCAAGCTCCCGCAGAAATTGAGGGCCAGGCGCTCAGGACGTCAAACTTCCTGCGCCAGGTCATTGAAAAAGACCTCGCCACCGGCACCTACGCCCAGCGCCAATGGGGCGGCGGCCCGGGTGATGCCGCCTTCCACGACGCCGGCCAGCCCGACCCGGCCAAGATCCGCACCCGCTTCCCGCCCGAACCCAACGGCTACCTGCACGTGGGCCACGCCAAGAGCATCTGCCTGAACTTCGGCCTGGCGCGCGACTACGGCGGCGTCTGCCACATGCGCTTTGACGACACCAACCCCGAGAAGGAAGAAAAGGAGTACGTGGACTCCATCCTCGACGCGGTGCAGTGGCTGGGTTTCAACTGGGAATCCAACTTCAACGGCAAGCAGGAAAGCCACCTGTACTACGCGTCGAACTACTTCGACTTCATGTACCGCGCGGCCGAATACCTTATCACCGCCGGCCACGCCTATGTGGACGAGCAGACAGCCGAAGACATGCGCATCAACCGCGGCGACTTCGGCAAGCCCGGCGTGGACAGCCCCTTCCGCAGCCGCAGCCCGGAAGAGAACCTGGCCCGCTTCCGCGAGATGCGCGACGGCAAACTGGCCGACGGCGCCGCCGTGCTGCGCGCCAAGATCGACATGGCCTCGCCCAACATCAACCTGCGCGACCCGGCCATCTACCGCATCCGCCGCGCCACGCACCACAACACGGGCGACGCCTGGTGCATCTACCCCATGTACACCTTCGCGCACCCCATCGAGGACGCGCTGGAGCAGATCACCCACAGCATCGCCACGCTGGAATTTGAAGACCAGCGCCCGTTCTACGACTGGTTGCTGGAGCGTTTGTGCGAAGGCGGCCTGCTCAAGGCCCCACCGCCGCGGCAGTACGAATTTGCGCGCCTGAACCTGACCTACGTGATCACCAGCAAGCGCAAGCTGGCGCAGCTGGTGAACGAGAAGAAAGTCAGCGGCTGGGACGACCCGCGCATGCCCACCATCGTCGGCCTGCGCCGCCGCGGCTACACGCCCGAGGCCATCCAGCTGTTTGCCGAACGCATCGGCGTGACCAAGAGCGACTCCTGGATCGACTACAGCACGCTCGACGGCTGCCTGCGCGAAGACCTGGAAAACAAGGCCCACCGCGGCATGGCCGTGCTTGACCCCGTCAAGCTGGTGCTCACCAACTGGGCCGAAGTGTTCGGCTCTGACGGCTACACCGAAGACTGCACCCAGCCCGCCCTGCCCCACAGCACCATTGCCGAAGGCCAGACGCCGCCGCCTGACCGCGTCTTCAAGATCGGCAAGGACGTGTGGATCGAACGCGAAGACTTTGAAGAAGTGCCGCCCAAGGGCTACAAGCGCCTGTTCCCAGGCAACGTGGTGCGCCTCAAAGGCGGCTACGTCATCGAATGCACGGGTTGCGCCAAAGACGCCGAAGGCAAAGTGACCGAAGTGCACGCCAAGGTCATCCCCGGCACCAAGAGCGGCACCCCCGGCGCCGACAGCGTCAAGGCCAAAGCCGCCATCACCTGGGTGGGCAACGCCGACGGGGTGAGCGCCGAAGTGCGCCTGTACGACCGCCTGTTCACCGACCCGCAACCCGACGCGGGCGGCAAGAACTTCCTGGACGCGCTGAACCCCGACAGCCTGAAGGTGGTGACGGCGGTTGTGGAGCCTTCACTGGCTGCAGCGAAGCCAGACCAGAAATTCCAGTTTGAGCGCCACGGCTACTTCGTGGCCGACCGTGCGGACCACGGGGTGGGCGGGAAAGTGGTGTTCAACCGGGTGACGGGGTTGAAGGATCGTTGGAATTGATCGCTATTCCCACTCTGTGCTTGCTTAATGCCTCGTACAAATCGTCTTTGTTGAAGACATCGCCTTGCACCACTTCACTCTCAGAATCTGGGGGTAGCTATCTACTCCGTTTTGGCGAGTAGGTGAACAGATCCGGAACAACGCGCGGTTGACACGGCCACATAGGAGTTGCGGAGCGTTTGCCCGGTAAACCTGTCTTGAATCGTCCCGAGGAGATTCGAACGCGCTGCCTAAAGCAACCACGCAAGCAACGTGAGCCGTTTTTCGACACCGACGAATCTGTGCATGCGCTGGTTATGGTCGAAAAGTGAGGCGCTCTACCAAATCGCAAAAACGGCAGGAAGTACATGGGTGTGTGGCATACCTCCCCCGACAACAGGGCGCACGCTTTACGACAAGTTGATGCGGTGTCTGGGCGAGATTGCCCATACGCACGATACCGACTGAAGTACCCGCCACCAACTTCGGCGACTAGGATGGCCATAATGAGCCAAATCCAACGGGGTCTACGGTTCCAGCAATTGCACACTGCCGA
>PNMH01000088.1 GCA_013823505.1 Polaromonas sp.
TTCCAGCTCGCGCTTGGCGCGGTTCACATCGGCGATGTTGGTGCGCTCGTGGCTCAGCAGGTGCTTGGCGTAGGTCCAGCCTTTGTTCTCTTCGCCGATCAGGTTCTCGGCCGGCACTTCGACGTTGTCGAACCAGACCTCGTTGACCTCGCACTCGCCGTCGAGCAGCTTGATGGGCCGCACCGAGACGCCGGGCGACTTCATGTCGATCAGCAAAAAGGAAATACCGGTCTGCGGCTTGCCTTCGTTGCTGGTGCGCACGAGGCAGAAGATCCATTCGCCGTACTGGCCGAGCGTGGTCCAGGTTTTCTGGCCATTGACGATGTACTTGTCGCCCTGGCGCTCGGCGCGGCATTTCACCGAAGCCAGGTCCGAGCCGGAGCCCGGTTCGCTGTAACCCTGGCTCCACCAGACGTCACCGCTGGCAATGCCGGGCAGAAAGCGGTCTTGCTGCGCCTTGTTGCCAAACGCCATGATCACGGGCGCCACCATCACGGGGCCGAAAGGCACCACGCGCGGTGCGCCGGCCAAGGCGCATTCTTCTTCGAACAGGTGCTTCTGCACCGCGTTCCAGCCCGGGCCGCCGAATTCCTTGGGCCAGCCCCAGCCGAGCCAGCCCTTCTTGCCGAGGATCTTGGCCCAGCGCTGCATGTCGTCGCGCGACAGGCGCAACGCGTTGTGGACCTTGTGGGCGATCTCGGCAGGCAGGTTGGCCTTGACCCAGCCGCGGATCTCCTCGCGAAACGCCTGCTCTTCGGGCGTGAATGCCAAATCCATGGGGTGTCTCCTGGTGGCCGCCACGGGAATGTGCCGGCAGATTGAACAACGCCGGGCAGTTTGGCACGACCGTTCGTTTTATCGCTGTCCGGGCTGCGACAAGCCGAGTTGTTCGTTCAGATTTTGCAGCTGGTCCTGCAGCGCTGCCACGGTGTTTTCCAGCGTGGCCACGCGGCGCGTGAGGTGAATCAACTCGTCTTCGGTAGCGGCGCTCGCGTTGTTTTGCGTGCTCTGCACCAGCAACGAAGCGTCCACCGGTCCGCACAGCAGGTGCGCCCAGCGCTGTTCGCGCGCACCCGGTGCGCGCGGCAGTTTCACCACCAGTGCACCGCCCTTGTCTTCGCTGCGATCCTGCAACTCTTCCAGAAAGGCGTCGACCGAGGCGATGTCGAGGAATTTGTACCAGCGCTCGGTGTTGAGCCTCAGTTCACCGGCCGTCTGCGGTCCGCGCAGCATCAGCATGCCCAGCAGCACGGCCGATTGTTCGGGCACGGCCACCGCGCGCATGAAGTTGTGTTCGTAGCGCGTCACGCGGCTGCCGCTGCTCTCCAGCACCAGGTGCAGGGCGCGCAAGGCGTCCAGCGCTTCGAGCACGGCGGCGTCGGCGAGGTTCATCACCGGCTCGCGGCTGGACTTCTGGTTGCAGCCGGTCACGAGCGTGTTGAGCGTGAGTGGGTAGCTGTCGGGCACGGTGCGCGCTTTTTCCATGAGCGTGCCGAGCACGCGGGCTTCTGCGAGCGAGAGCGGGCGCTGGGTGAAATCGTGGCCGCGTGGGCGGCTGCTGGAGGGGGTTTGCAGGTCTGAGGTCATTACACTTCCCGGCCATGTCTGGCGTGAATAAAAACATCGTGATTCTGATCTCCGGTAGCGGCTCCAACATGGCCGCGATCGTGGAGACATCCCTCAAAAAGCGCTGGCAAGCGCGCTTCAAGGCTCGGGTGGTTGCCGTGATCAGCAACAAGGCCGGAGCCCAGGGGCTGGCGTGGGCTCAAGAGCAGGGCATCGCAACACATGCCCTGGACCACACACAGTTCAGCAGTCGTGAGGCCTTTGACGCGGCGCTGATGGCTGAAATCGATCGCCATGAACCCGCCTTGGTGGTGCTCGCCGGCTTCATGCGCATCCTCACACCCGGATTCGTGCAGCACTACGAGGGGCGGCTGGTCAACATCCACCCCAGCCTGCTGCCGGCGTTCACGGGACTCAAGACGCACCAGCGCGCCATCGACATGGGATGCCGCGTCGCCGGTGCCACGGTGCACCGCGTCACCAGCGAACTCGATCACGGCGAGATCCTCGATCAGGCGGTGGTGCCGGTGCTACCGGGCGACACAGCCGAGACGCTGGCTGCGCGGGTGCTGACGCAGGAGCACGTCATCTACCCGCGCGCCTTGGAGCGGCTGCTCGCTGTTGCCTGATCAGACGCCCTTGGCGAACACCAGGCCAGCGTGCTCCCGCATCGCGTGGAACCTGATCTTCGGCCAGTTGGCTTCCACCGCACGCAACGTGGCTGCGTGGTCGACCAGCAGCGTGGGCGCGTCCACCGCGTCCAGCGCCACCCGGTGGCTGTTGGCATCGATGAACTTCTTGAGCTCGATCTCGCCGCCGTCTTCGGGCGCGCAGGTCACCCAGCGCGCCACCTGGTAGGGGCTGTTCATGATGCGGGCCTTCACGCCGTATTCGTGCTCCAGCCGGTGTGCCACCACTTCAAACTGCAGCTGGCCCACGGCGCCGAGCAGCAGCACCGAACCCGCCACGGGGCGGAACACCTGGATTGCACCCTCTTCGCCGAGCTGGGTCAGGCCTGAGCGAAGTTGTTTGCTGCGCAGCGGGTCGGCCACTTCGACGCTGCGGATGATTTCCGGCGCGAAGAACGGCAGGCCGGTGAACTGAAGGCTCTCGCCTTCGGTGAGTGTGTCGCCCAGCTGCAGCACGCCGTGGTTGGGGATGCCGATGATGTCGCCGGCAAAGGCTTCGTCGAGCAGTTCGCGCCGCTGCGACAGGAAGCTCACCACGGTGTTGGGCCGCAGGTCCTTGCCCGAGCGCACCACCTTGAGCTTCATGCCGCGCTCGAAATGGCCGCTGGCCACCCGAACGAAGGCGATGCGGTCGCGGTGCGCCGGGTCCATGTTGGCCTGGATCTTGAAGACCACGCCACTGAACTTCGGTTCGTCGGGATGCACGGTGCGCTGGATCGCGGGGCGGTCGCCGGGCGGCGGCGCCAGGTCCACCAGCGCGTCGAGCACCTCGCGCACGCCGAAGTTGTTGACCGCCGAGCCGAACAGCATCGGCGTCTGGCGGCCTGCCAGGAACTCGGCTTCGTCGAAAGCGGGTGAAGCGCCGGCCACCAGTTCCAGTTCGTCGCGCGCCTGCTCGAATTCAGACCCGAAGCGCTTCACGCTCTCGGGGTTGTTCAGGCCGACCAACACATCTTCGTCGCCACCGCGGCGGTCTTCGCCGGCGGCGAACACGCGCATCTGGTCGGTGCGGCGGTCGAACACGCCCCGGAAGGTCTTGCCCATGCCCACCGGCCAGGTGAAGGGCACCACCGTCATGCCCAGCTCTCGCTCAAGCTCGTCCATCAGGTCCAGCGGCGCCTGCACCTCGCGGTCCATCTTGTTCACGAAGGTCAGGATGGGCGTGTTGCGCGCACGGCAGACCTGCAGCAGGCGCCGCGTCTGCGGCTCCACGCCGTTACCCGCGTCGATCACCATCAAGGCTGCATCCACGGCGGTGAGCACGCGGTAGGTGTCTTCAGAAAAGTCCTGGTGACCCGGCGTGTCCAGCAGGTTGATGACGCAGTCGCGGTATTCCATCTGCATCACGGACGAGGCCACCGAAATGCCCCGCTGCTTTTCGATCTCCATCCAGTCGCTGGTGGCGTGGCGCGCGGCTTTGCGCGCCTTCACGCTGCCGGCGATGTTGATCGCGCCCGAGAACAGCAGCAGCTTCTCGGTGAGGGTGGTCTTGCCCGCGTCGGGGTGGGAAATGATGGCGAAGGTGCGGCGGCGGCGCACCTGTTGGGAAAGTTCGGACATAACCGCTGATTATCGACGGAGGACAATACGGGCTATGCATCCAAAAGCCCTCCTGGACGAAAGCGCCAGCCTGATCGAACAAGTCTTCAAGTTCGAACACCCCACCGACGCCGTCGTTGCCCGCCACTTTCGCGAGAACCGTTCGCTCGGATCCCGCGAGCGCGCCACCCTCTCCGACACCGTCTACAAGATCCTGCGCGAGCGCCTCAAGCTCGAATGGCTGGCCCGCTCGGGCAGCGGTTCCAAGTGGCGGCGGTTGGCGATCCTCGCTTTTCCGGGCGATCGAGATTTCATCAAGAGCGCGCTCACCGAACCCGAAAAGACCTGGCTTGACCACTGCGATGCGGTCCAAGACGCCGACCTGATGGCGCAACACCGCCACAACCTGCCCGACTGGCTCGCCACTGCCTTGCGCGAGCAGGTGGGCAACGAATTCGACGCCTTGGTGGCGAGCTTGAACCAACCCGCACCGCTGGATTTGCGGGTCAACGTTCTCAAGGCCAAGCGCGATGCGGTGCTGGCCTCGCTGCAAAAAGCAGGTCTGGTGGGCGAGGCCACTCCTTATTCGCCGCTGGGCATCCGCCTGCAGGGCAAGCCGTCGCTGGCCAAATTGCCCGCGTTCACCGAGGGCGAGGTCGAGGTGCAAGACGAGGGCTCGCAGCTGCTCGCCTTGCTGCTGGACGCCAAGCGCGGCGAGATGGTGGTGGATTTCTGCGCCGGTGCAGGTGGCAAGACCCTGGCCATTGGCGCTGCCATGCGCAACAGTGGCCGCCTTTACGCGTTTGACACCTCTGGTCATCGGCTTGATGCGCTCAAGCCGCGCCTGGCGCGCAGCGGTTTGTCCAACGTGCACCCGGTGGCCATTGCCCACGAGCGCGACGATCGCATCAAGCGCCTGGCCGGCAAGATCGACCGCGTGCTGGTCGACGCCCCTTGCTCGGGCTTGGGCACATTGCGTCGCAGCCCCGACCTGAAGTGGCGCCAGAACCCTCAGACCGTGGCGGCCCAGGCCGAATTGCAACTGGCCATCCTGAACAGCGCGGTGCGCCTGCTCAAGCCGGGCGGACGGCTGGTCTACGCCACCTGCAGCTTGCTGAAGCAGGAAAACGAAGACGTTTGCTCGGCCTTCGAGGCGGCGCATGCCGACTTTGAAGCCCTGCCTGTGTCCGGTCTGCTGGACGCTGCGCAGGTCAAAAGCCCCGCTTTCCTGTGCCAGGGTGACGAAGGGCGCTGGCTGCGGTTGTGGCCGCATCGGCACGCTACGGATGGCTTCTTTGCTGCCGTCTGGCGGAAGAAGCCTTGAAAAGCCGTCAATTCACATGATCTGAGGCCGTAGTTTCCACATTCGGGGCTGGATATCGGTTGGTGTTTGGCACCCCCGCCCTTAAAATCGTGGGCGTTATTGCTCCGGGTGCCCTGGAGCCCACTCGGTATCCATCCGCCGCTTGCGGCGGTCTATTGGGAAATCAATGTCTTCTTCCGACTTCGGTATCTTTTCGTCTCTCTGGGACGGCCTCATCCAGTTCCTGGCCCACGGGTTGATCGGCGCGACCTGGTGGCAAACCATGATCGTGGCCCTGGTGTTCACCCACATCACCATCGCCAGCGTCACCATCTACCTGCACCGCCACCAAGCGCACCGCTCGCTGGACTTGCACCCGATCGCATCGCACTTCTTCCGCTTCTGGCTCTGGATGACCACTGGCATGGTTACCAAGGAGTGGACCGCCATTCACCGCAAGCACCACGCCAAGTGCGAACACGAAGGCGACCCGCACAGCCCGGTGGTGTTCGGCATCAAAAAAGTGTTTTTTGAGGGCAGCGAGCTGTACCGCGCCGAGGCAAAGAACCAGGAAACGCTGGACCGCTACGGCCACAACACCCCCAACGACTGGATCGAGCGCGTGGTCTACACCGGCCACTCGCGATTGGGTGTGAGCCTCATGATGATCATCAACATCGCGCTGTTTGGCGTGTTGGGTGTGACCGTCTGGGCGATCCAGATGATCTGGATTCCGATCACGGCCGCCGGCATCATCAACGGCATCGGTCACTGGTGGGGCTACCGCAACTTCGAAGCCACCGACGCCAGCACCAACGTGTCGCCCTGGGGCATCATCATTGGTGGCGAAGAGCTGCACAACAATCACCACACCTACCCCACGTCGGCCAAGTTGTCGGTCAAGCCGTACGAATTCGACATCGGCTGGATGTACATCACCATGCTGAGTTCGGTGGGTCTGGCCTCGGTCAAGAAAGTGCCGCCGAAAATGGCCTACGGCGCAGTGAAGCCCGTCGCCGACGAGAAAACGCTGGAAGCGATCATCGCCAACCGCTACGAAGTGATGGCTGGCTATGCCCGCGAAATGCGCTCGGCTTGCAAGCGCGAGCTCGATGCGCTGCAGCAGCGCCGGGGCGATGCCACGGTGCTGCAGTCGGCCCGCCAGTGGCTGCACCGCGACGACGACAAGGTGCCTGCCAGCGTCAAGCCGCAGCTGGCGCAAGTGCGCGCCGAGCACCCCGTTCTCGACAAGATGGTGACGATGCGCGAAGAGCTGCGTGCCCTGTGGTCCAGCACCACCGCCACGCGAGAGCAGCTGGCCACCGACCTTCAAGCCTGGTGCCGCCGCGCTGAGGAGAGCGGCATCGCTGCGCTGCGCGACTTCTCCATTCGCCTTCGCTCCGCTCACGCCTGAGCCCTCGGCTCCTGTAGAAAAAGCCACCCCGCGGGGTGGCTTTTTCACGGGTGGATGGGTCTTGATGGAGCACAAAAAAGCCGCTGGATCACAGCGGCTTTTTGTTGGAAGAGATCCAGCTTATTTCAGCTTGATTTCTTTGTAGTCCACGTGCTTGCGAGCTTTGGGATCAAATTTCTTGATCAACATCTTCTCGGGCGTGGTCTTCTTGTTCTTGGTGGTGGTGTAGAAGTGGCCGGTTCCAGCGGTGGATTCCAGCTTGATCTTCTCGCGTGCGCCTTTGGTTGCCATGTTCGGTTCTCCTTAAGCTTGACCGCGTGCGCGCAGGTCGGCGAGCACGGCGTCAATGCCGTTTTTGTCGATCAGGCGAAGGGCGGCACCGGAGACGCGCAGACGCACCCAGCGGTTTTCGCTCTCGACCCAGAAACGGCGGTATTGCAGGTTCGGCAGGAACCGGCGCTTGGTTTTGTTGTTGGCGTGGGAAACGTTGTTTCCCACCATGGGCTTCTTGCCCGTGACTTCGCAGACGCGTGCCATGAGGACACTCCGATCATTCAAACAGCTGCGGGGCGCGACCGGAAGGTGTTCCGTGTCTGGCCCATACAGCCTCACCTCGCCAGGAAAGGGTGGCGGTAACCCGAATCTGCTGTGGCTTCCAAAAAGCCGGTCATTCTCAGCAAAGCCCGCGATTATAGCCAATTGGCCTCATCACGGGGTTGGAGCCCGTTCAAGAAGCGTTCTGTTCGAGGAATCGCTGAGCGTCCAGCGCGGCCATGCAGCCGGTGCCGGCGCTGGTGATGGCCTGGCGGTAGACGTGATCCTGCACGTCGCCCGCGGCGAACACGCCTGGCACGCTGGTCATCGTAGCCATGCCCTGCAAGCCCGAGCGGGTGGTGATGTAGCCATCCTTCATGTCGAGCTGGCCTTTGAAGATGTCGGTGTTGGGCTGGTGGCCGATGGCGATGAAGCAGCCCTTGAGTGCAAGGTCTTCCGTGTCGCCGGTCTTCACGCTTTTGAGGCGCACGCCGGTCACGCCGGTCTGGTCGCCCAGCACCTCATCGAGCGTGCTGTGCAGCTTCAATTCGATCTTGCCTGCGGCGACTTTCTCCATCAGCTTGTCGATCAGGATGGCTTCGGCCTTGAAGGTGTCGCGACGGTGCACCAGCGTGACCTTGCTGGCAATGTTGGAGAGGTACAGCGCTTCTTCCACGGCGGTGTTGCCGCCGCCGACCACGCTGACTTCCTGGCCGCGGTAGAAGAAGCCGTCGCAGGTGGCGCAGCCCGACACACCCTTGCCCATGAAGGCTTCTTCAGACGGCAGGCCGAGGTACTTGGCCGAGGCGCCGGTGGCGATGATGAGCGCGTCGCAGCTGTATTCACCGCTGTCGCCTTTGAGCACGAAGGGGCGCTTGCTGAAGTCCACCGCGTTGATGTGATCAAAGATCATCTCGGTCTTGAAGCGCTCGGCATGCGCCTGAAAACGCTGCATCAGGTCAGGTCCCTGCACGCCGTCGGCGTCGGCCGGCCAGTTGTCCACGTCGGTCGTGGTCATGAGCTGGCCGCCTTGCGCAATGCCGGTGATGAGCACTGGATTGAGGTTGGCGCGTGCGGCGTAAACCGCGGCGGTGTAGCCGGCGGGGCCGGAGCCCAGGATCAGTACTTTGGCGTGTTTCATGGTGCAAGTCCCCATCGAATTCAGGGGCAAGTGGTTTAGAGTCAGTGGGTAGGTTGGAGTGTCGGGCCAGAAGCCTGCGGGGCAGGGGACCGTGACTTCAGGTCATTGTATGAAACGGCGCTGCAGGCGCTTCCCAGAACAAGGAATACACGCATGTCGATACTGTCCAATCTCGATCTGATCCGCAGGGTGCCGCTTTTTTCAACATTGACGCAGGCACAAGCCGAAGGCGTTGCAGATGCGGTCATCAAGCGCCGTTTCAAGCGGGGCGAATGCATCGTCGAGCAAGGCAAGAAGTCGAACTGTCTGGCGATCGTGCTCACCGGCCGCGCCCGTGTGGTGACCACTGATTCGCGGGGTCGCGAGGTGATCCTGGCCACCATGAACCCCGGCGACTACGTGGGCGAGATGAGCCTGATCGACAACCAGCCGCATTCGGCCACCGTCAAAGCCGAAGTGCAGACCGACGTGTTGATCCTCGGTCGTGCGGAATTCGCCCGTTGCCTGCCTGAAAACAGTTCCATGGCCTACGCGGTCATGAAAGGCCTCGTGCAGCGCCTGCGCCACGCCGACCGCAAGATCGAATCGCTCGCGCTGATGGATGTTTACGGCCGAGTGGCGCGGGCACTGCTCGAATTTGCTCAGCCTGACAAGGACGGCCAGCTCATCATCAAGGACCGGGTGTCGCGTCAGGACGTGGCCAAGATGATCGGAGCCTCCCGCGAAATGGTCAGCCGCGTCATGAAGGACCTGGAAGACCGGGGCTTCATCGAGATGGCCGAAGACGGCAGCACCATCATCAAGGAACGGCTGAATTCCCTCGGCTGAACCGTTGGGCCACCGACGTGTGGCCGGGGCTGTCAGAGGCGTGATCGGGGTAGGCTTGGGGTAAGCTTGCCGCTGGACATTTGAACAGCCCATGACCTACTCACTGAACACCCTCAACGCCGACCGTGCGGGTCAACCGCAGGTCGGCGTTTCCCGTTTTGCCCAGGAGATCGGCCTGGTGCTGGGTGCAGCCGTGCTGGCTTTCTGGTTGCTTTCCCTGTTGAGCCATTCGTTGGCCGATCCGGCCTGGAGCACGACCGGCACCGCCACCGAGGTGGGTAACTGGGGAGGTCGGCTCGGCGCGATTCTGGCCGACTGGAGTTACTACTTGTTCGGTTTTTCGGTCTGGTGGTGTTTCCTCGTCGGTGTGAGGGCCTGGTTGTCCGCCTTGGCGGGCTGGATTCGCGCCACGCGGCCTGAAGCGAACGATGGGCAGGACATGCCTGTCTGGCGGCGCCCCTGGGCGCGCCGCGGCCTCTTCTGGCTCGCGCTGATCACCTTGATGGCGGCGAGCACGGTGCTGGAATGGAGCCGCCTCTACCGCCTTGAAACGTTGCTGCCAGGCCATGCAGGCGGCGTGCTCGGCCACGGCCTGGGCGCGTTCTCCATGCGTTGGCTCGGCTTCACCGGCTCCGCGCTGACCATGCTGGCCTTGCTGCTGGTGTGTCTGCCGCGGGTGTTCCGCTTTTCCTGGGGCCATTGGGCTGAAGAGGTGGGTCACACGCTGGACGGGTGGTTTGAGGCGCGCCGCGAGAAGCGTGAGGCGGTGGAAGACCAGCGCATTGGCGAGAAGGCCGCGCGCGAACGCGAAGAGGTGGTGAAGGTCGAGCGGGTGGAGATCGAGGAGCACCACCCCACGCCGGTGGTGATCGAGCCGACGCTGGTCGATGTGCCCAAGAGCGAGCGCGTGGCCAAAGAGCGCCAGAAGCCGCTGTTCACCGAGCTGCCCGACAGCAAACTGCCGCAGGTGGATCTGCTGGACAGCGCGCCGGTTCACCAGGCGGGTGTGGACAGTCAGACGCTGGAGATGACCAGCCGCTTGATCGAGAAGAAGCTCAAGGACTTTGGCGTCGATGTGCGCGTGGTCGCCGCTGCACCGGGCCCGGTGATCACGCGCTACGAGATCGAGCCCGCCACCGGCGTGAAGGGTTCGCAGATCGTCAACCTGGGGCGCGATCTCGCGCGCTCGCTCTCGCTGGTGTCCATCCGCGTGATCGAGACCATCCCGGGCAAGAACCTGATGGCGCTGGAGCTGCCCAACGCCAAGCGCCAGACCATCAAGCTCAGCGAGATCCTGGGCTCGGCCGTCTACAACGACGCCAAGTCCATGCTGACCATGGGCCTGGGCAAGGACATCGGTGGGCAGCCCATCGTGGCCGATCTGGCCAAGATGCCGCATTGCCTGGTGGCCGGCACCACCGGTTCGGGCAAATCGGTCGGCATCAACGCGATGATCCTGTCGCTGCTGTACAAGGCCGACGCGCGCGACGTGCGCCTGCTGCTGATCGATCCCAAGATGCTCGAGATGAGCGTCTACGAAGGCATTCCGCACCTCTTGGCGCCGGTGGTCACCGACATGAAGCACGCCGCCAACGGCCTGAACTGGTGCGTGGCCGAGATGGAGAAGCGCTACAGGCTCATGAGCAAGATGGGCGTGCGCAACCTCGCGGGCTACAACGTGAAGATCGACGAAGCCAAGGCCCGTGGCGAAATCATCGGCAATCCGTTCAGCCTCACGCCCGAGCAACCCGAACCGCTGGAGCGCCTGCCCTACATCGTGGTGGTGATCGACGAATTGGCCGACCTGATGATGGTGGTGGGCAAGAAGATCGAAGAGCTCATTGCCCGCCTGGCGCAGAAGGCGCGCGCCGCCGGCATTCATTTGATCCTCGCCACGCAGCGCCCCAGTGTGGACGTGATCACCGGCCTGATCAAGGCCAACATCCCCACGCGACTGTCGTTCCAGGTCAGCAGCAAGATCGACAGCCGCACCATTCTTGACCAAATGGGCGCCGAGAGCCTGCTGGGCATGGGTGACATGCTTTACATGCCGTCGGGTACAGGATTCCCGATCCGGGTGCATGGTGCGTTTGTGAGCGATGACGAAGTGCACCGCGTGGTGGCCTATCTTAAGGAACAGGGTGGCGAGCCCAATTACATCGACGGCGTGCTCGAAGGCGGCGTGGCCGATGGCGATGGCAACGACCTGTTCGGCGAAGGCGGTGGTGAGAGCAACGGCGAAAAGGATGCTCTCTACGACCAGGCGGTGGAAATCGTCATCAAGGACCGCAAGGCCAGCATTTCCTATGTGCAGCGCAAGCTCAAGATCGGCTACAACCGCGCCGCCCGCTTGCTCGAAGACATGGAGAACGCGGGCCTCGTGAGCGCCCTCACATCGAGCGGGCAGCGGGACATCCTGGTGCCGGCGCGCGGCGAATGACGCTGGCTTGAACCGAGCCGGCCCAACCGGATCAGATCCATGATGAAAAAATTGTTGCTTGTGTGTTCCCTGAGTCTTGCCTCCATGGGCGCTTGGGCCGATGGTCTCCAAGACCTTGAAAAGTTTCTGCGTGAAGTGAGCAGCGGCAAGGCCGGCTTCACCCAGGTCGTGACCTCGCCCAAGCGCGCCACCGAAACGGTGGCGCGCAGCAAGACGTCCACCGGCACCTTTGAATTCCTGCGGCCCAACCGCTTCCGGTTCGAGTACACCAAACCGTTCGAGCAGACCATCGTGGCCGACGGCCAGACGCTCTGGCTGCACGATGTGGACCTGAACCAGGTCACGGCTCGTGGCCAGAAAGAGGTGCTGGGCAGCACGCCCGCGGCCTTGATTGCAGCGGGTACCGACCTCAAAGGCCTGTCGGACGCGTTTGATCTCAAACCCGGCGCAGCCAAAGACGGACTGGAGTGGCTGGAGGCCAAGCCCAAGGACCGCAACGGCCAGCTGCAGATGGTGCGCGTGGGCTTCAAACAAGGCCAGCTCTCGGTGCTCGACATCGAAGACAGTCTGGGCCAGCGCTCGGTGCTCACCTTCAGCAACTGGCAGTCCAACGCGCCATTGAAGGCTGTTGACTTCAAGTTTGAGCCACCGGCGGGCGCGTCGGTCATGCGGCCCTGAAGCCGGTGCCCGCTCCCAGCCCCCACGCGCCCTTGGCGGAGCGCCTGCGCCCGCGCACCTTGGCCGAGGTGATCGGGCAGCAGCACATGTTGGGCGAGGGCATGGCCCTGCGCCTGGCGTTTGAATCCGGCCAGCCGCACAGCTGCATCCTCTGGGGCCCGCCGGGCGTGGGCAAAACCACGATCGCGCGGCTCATGGCGGATGCGTTTGATGCCCAGTTCCTCACCATCAGCGCGGTGCTGGGCGGGGTGAAGGACATCCGCGACGCGGTGGAGCGGGCGGAGCTTGCCCGCACCGGACTCTCGCCCCAGCGCACCATCCTGTTCGTGGACGAGGTGCACCGCTTCAACAAGAGCCAGCAAGACGCCTTTTTGCCGCATGTGGAAAGCGGCTTGTTCACCTTCATTGGCGCGACCACCGAGAACCCTTCATTCGAGGTCAATTCGGCCCTGCTTTCGCGCGCTGCGGTGTATGTGCTGCAGCCGCTGTCGGAAGACGACTTGAAGCTGATCGTGACCAAGGCGCAAGGCATCGACGCGGTGCCCGCCATCGAACCTGCTGCCATTGACCGCCTGATTGCTTACGCCGACGGCGACGCCCGACGCTTGCTCAACACGCTGGAAACCTTGGCGGTGGCGGCTGGCCGCGAGAAGCTCTCAGAGATCACCGACGCCTGGCTGCTCAAGGTGCTGGGCGAGCGCATGCGCCGCTACGACAAAGGGGGCGACCAGTTCTACGACACCATCAGCGCCCTGCACAAAAGCGTGCGCGGTTCCGACCCGGATGCAGCGCTGTACTGGTTTGTGCGCATGCTCGATGGCGGTGCGGACCCGCGCTACATGGCGCGGCGTTTCATCCGCATGGCCAGCGAAGACATTGGTCTGGCCGACCCGCGCGCCTTGCGCCTGGCGCTGGACGCGGCCGATGTGTACGAACGCCTGGGCAGCCCCGAAGGTGAGTTGGCCTTGGCCGAGTGCGTGATCTATCTGGCCGTGGCGCCCAAGTCCAACGCGGTCTACAAAGCTTTCAACGAGGCCAAGGCCTGGGTCAAGAAGGACGGCACGCGCCCCGTGCCCATGCACCTGCGCAACGCGCCGACCAAGCTCATGAAGGCGCTCGACCACGGCAAGGGCTACCGCTACGCGCACGACGAGGAAGGTGGATTCGCGGCGGGCGAACGGTACCTGCCCGAAGGCATGGCCGAGCCGGGTTTTTACCGCCCGGTGGACCGCGGGCTGGAGTCGCGCATCGCCGACAAGCTGCGCGAACTCAAAATTCGCAACGATCAAAAGAAGTAATGGGTTCCGCGTTGCGCTGATGCAAGGCGTGGCACCCGCACAAGAACAGGGTAAACCCGAGTGCGCTAAGGGCTTACACGCATGGGGACCGCTTACCCCCCTCGGTACAATCCCGCACCAACCCGCAGTCTGTCCTGTTCAAAGGTCAGGTCTGGCGGGTTTTTTGCTAGGTTGAAACAGGCCCGCGCCACAAGCGTCTTTCGGCCTGTCACACACACGGAGAACCCTCATGGAAGTTTTGCTACAGCAGATCATCAACGGTCTGGTGCTGGGCAGCATGTATGCGCTCGTGGCCCTGGGTTACACCATGGTCTACGGCATCATCGGGCTGATCAATTTCGCCCACGGCGATGTCCTCATGGTGGGGGCCCTCACCAGCTGGACCATCATCGGCGTCATGCAGGACGCCACCCCCGGCATGCCGGGCTGGCTCGTGCTGCTGATGGCGGTGATCATCGCCATGGTGGTCTGCGCGACCCTGAACTACACGATCGAGAAGCTGGCCTACCGGCCTCTGCGCAACTCTTCCCGACTGGCGCCGTTGATCACGGCCATCGGCATGTCGCTGCTCTTGCAGACCTTCGCCATGATCATCTGGAAGCCCAACCCCAAGTCGTATCCGAACATGCTGCCGACCGAGCCGCTTCACGTCGGCGGCGCGGTGATCTCCATCACGCAGATCACCATCCTGGCCACCACGGTCATCACGCTAGCCTTCCTGATGTGGTTGGTCAACCGCACCAATCTGGGTCGCGCCATGCGCGCCACTGCCGAGAACCCACGCGTCGCGGCGCTCATGGGCATCAAGCCCGACGTCGTCATTTCGGCCACCTTCATCATCGGCGCCATGCTCGCTGCGATC
>PNMH01000089.1 GCA_013823505.1 Polaromonas sp.
GCGCCCGATCACACCGTTGGAGGCGCGCGCGAAGATGAGGTGAAGTCGGGGGCTGGGCTGGACGGTTTCAGGCATGCCGCTATTGTGCCGCCGGCCTTGGCGAGCGAGGTGGCAGCAGCACGCTGGCGATCGCCATCATCACGAAGCCGATAGCCACCCAGTCCTGCCAGTGCGGCACTTCGCCGACGATCAGGGTTGCGCTCAGTGTGCCCACCAGTGGGATGGCCATGATGCTCATGGCGCTGGTGGCGGGCGGCAGGTCGCGCGCCATGCCGAACCAGATCAGCTGCGCGATGCCGTAGTTGATGAACACGCCATACACCAGGCTGATCCACATGGGAGTGGAGAACGTGGACGGCGTGGGCAGCGGCTCCAGCGCCAGCGCCAGTGCCCACACCACCGCGCTGCCCAGCAGCAGCATCCACACGGTCACCACCATGGGTGAGAGCGTGAAGTGCGCTTGTCGAAACATGAGGGTGCCCAGGCCCCAGAAAAAGGCCGCGCCCAGCATCCACACAATGCCCACCGGTCGCCCGCTCAGGCTTTGTAGCTCGTGCCACAGCAGCAGGCCGATGGCGATGCCCGCGCACACCACCGCCACCCGCACGCGCGGGGTGATGCGTTCACCGAAGAAGGCCGCACCGATCAGCACGGTGAAGATCGGCATGGTGAAACCGAGGATGGCGGCACGGCCCGAGGCCAGCTCTTTCACGCCGAAGATGGACAGCGTGTGCCAGCCCAGCACGTTGGGCAAACCCAGCCAGGCGATGGTGGCCCATTCGGAACTGGCTGGCCACATGCGCTCCCCGCGCCGAGCCACAAAGGCAAACAGCCACAGGCCGCCCAGCAGCATGGTGATGGCGCGAAAGTACAGCGGCGAGAGCTCCTGCAGCGAGAGCTTCATCATGGGCCAGTTCACGCCCCACATGAGCGTGAGCGCGAGCAGCGCCCACAGTTGGCGGCGGTTGATCACAGCAATGTCAAGCCGCTGTCAAACGGCAACAGGGGCTTTGATCGCCGCGTGGTGTTCGTAGCCCTGTATCTCGAAGTCGTCGAGCTCATAGTCAAAGATGCTGGCCGGGCGACGTTTGATGTGCAGCGTCGGATAGGCCATGGGCGCGCGCGAGAGCTGCAGCTGCACCTGCTCATGATGGTTGCTGTAGATGTGGCAGTCGCCACCGGTCCAGATGAAGTCGCCCACGTCCAGGTCGCACTGCTGCGCGAGCATGTGGGTGAGCAGCGCGTAGCTGGCGATGTTGAAGGGCACGCCGAGGAAGATGTCGGCGCTGCGCTGGTAGAGCTGGCAGCTGAGCTTGCCGCGCCCACCCGGCCCGGTGGCGGGCGCCACATAGAACTGGAAGAACGCGTGGCAGGGCATGAGCGCCATTTTGTTGAGGTCGGCCACGTTCCACGCGCTCACGATGATGCGGCGCGAATCCGGGTTGGTCTTGAGCTGCTTGACCACCTCGGCGATCTGGTCGATGTGGCCACCATCGGGGGTGGGCCAGCTGCGCCACTGCACACCGTACACCGGGCCGAGGTCACCGTCGTCTCGCGCCCACTCGTCCCAGATGGTGCAGCCACGTTCCTGCAGCCATTTCACGTTGCTGTCGCCACGCAGGAACCACAGCAGCTCCACGATGATGGCTTTGGTGAACACCTTCTTGGTGGTGACCAGCGGGAAACCCTCGTTCAGGTCAAAGCGCATCTGGTGGCCAAACACGCTGGTGGTGCCGGTGCCGGTGCGGTCTGTCTTTTGAACGCCCGTGGTGAACACGTGGCGCATGAAGTCTTCGTATTGGGAACGGATGGGACGGGTCATGGATTGCGCAGGGGCAGGGCCCGTGAGGGGGTGGTGATGCGGGCGTCGAACGGGTGTTGTTGCAGCGAGAACACCTGCTGGATGCGTTTGATGTAGCCCTGGGTCTCGGGGTAGGGCGGCACGCCGCGGTAGCGGTCTACCGTGCCTTCACCGGCGTTGTAGGCGGCCAGCACCAGGGGCACATCGCCCCTGAAATAGGCCAGCAGCCACTGCAGGTACGAGAGGCCTCCGCGGATGTTCTGCTCGGCGTCGAACGGCTTGCGCACGCTGAAGCGTTGCGCCGTCTCGGGGATGAGCTGCATCAGGCCTTGAGCATTCTTGTCGGACAGGGCGTTGACGTTGAAATTGGACTCGGCGCGGATCACCGCAAACGCCAGACCGGGCTGGATGCCGAACTGCGGCGCGAGCTTGTAGACGATCTTCATGATGCGCCGCTCTTCGGGGGTGTCCACCAGATCCTGGTAGCGCGTGGCCAGCGCCGTGACCTCGGCCGCCTGCTGAGCTTCGTTGGCTTTTTGCAGCTCGGTGCGTTCGGCTTGTTGCACGCACTCGGGCTTGTCCGCCGGCGTGGACAGGCGGTTGAACATGGCCTCGGCGTGCGTGTCGCCCAGCAGCGCAGCGCGCGCAAACCAGTGGGCTGCATAGCCGTCGTTGCGCTCCACACCCCGGCCATTCGCGTACAGCCAGCCCAGGTTGTAGGCCGACACCGCATCGCCCGCCAGTGCCGCCTGGCAATACAGCCGGATGGCGGCTTCGGTGTCGCGCTTCACGCCTTCGCCGTGCTCCAGGCCCTGCGCCTGTTCGCGCCAGGCCTGGCGCTGTGCAGCGTCCACCGCGTGCACTTGCCCCGTGGCGGTGAGCGCCAGCGCCAGCAGACAGCGGAGCAAGGGTCGGGAGATCATGGTGTGAGGACGCGGCCGGGATTCAGGAGGTTGAGCGGATCCAGCGCCTGCTTGATGGCCCGCATCAGACCCAGGGCAACCGGGTCCTTGTAGTGGGGCAGGTGGTCCGCCTTGAGGCTGCCCACGCCGTGCTCGGCGCTGATCGAACCATGGTAGCGCGCCACCGCGTCGAAGACCAGCGTGTTCACGCGCGTTTCCTGCTCGAACAGGAATTTCTTTGCATCGCCGCCTTCGGGCGCCTGCACGTTGTAGTGCAGGTTGCCGTCGCCCAGGTGGCCGAAATTCACCAGCCGCACCCCGGGGATCTCGCGCTGCAGCAAGGCGTCGGTCTCGGCGCAGAAGGCCGGGATGTGCGAGACCGGGATGCTGATGTCGTGTTTGATGTTCAGGCCTTCTTCGGCCTGCGCCAGCGGAATGCTCTCGCGGATGTGCCAGAGCGCGTGCGCCTGCGCCAGGCTCTCGGCCACCACCGCGTCGGTCACCAGGCCCTGCTCGAAAGCGGTTTCCAGCAGGCGCTCGAACTGCGCACGCGCGTGTTCTTCGGATTCGCTGTCGCTGTTTTCGAGGAGAACGCAGTAGGGCGTGTCTTGCCAGAGCGGTACCCGCAACTGCTGCATGTGTTTGTCAACCAGGCTGAGCGCGAACTGGCCCATGACTTCAAACCCGGTGAGGCCTGCGCCCAGGTGCTGGTGAGCAAGACCCAGCAGGGCCACCGCAGCGTCCAGCGTGGGCAGTGCGGCCCAGGCGGTGAGCTGCGCGGCGGGCAAGGGGTACAGCTTGAGCGTGGCGGCGGTGATGACACCCAGCGTGCCTTCGCTGCCGATGAACAGGTCGCGCAGGTCGTAGCCGGTGTTGTCCTTGCGCAGACCCGTGAGCCCCTGCCACACCTCGCCTTGCCCAGTCACCACCTCCAGGCCCAGGCAGAGGTCGCGCGCGTTGCCGTAGCGCACCACCTGCGTGCCGCCGGCGTTGGTGGCCAGGTTGCCGCCGATGCTGCAGCTGCCCTCGGCCGCCAGGCTCAGGGGAAACAAGAAGCCGGCTTTCTCGGCCGTGTCCTGCAAGGTTTGCAGGATGCAGCCGGCCTCCACCGTCATGGTGAGGTTGGCCGGATCAATGGCGCGCACGGCGTTCAGCCGCATCAGGCTCAGCACCACCTGCGTGCCCGAGGCGTCGGGCACCGAGCCCACCACCAGGCCGGTGTTGCCGCCTTGCGGCACCAGCGAAACGCGGGCCTGGACGCAGGCGCGCACCACCGCAGCCACTTCGGCGGTGCTGCCGGGTCGCACCACAGCCAATGCCCGGCCGTGCGCGCGTTTGCGCCAGTCCTGCTCCCAGGCCGAAAGGTCGGTGGCCGGGTCGTCGTGGGTCAGCACGTGCGCAGCGCCCACGGTCTGGCGCAGTTGCGCCAGCAGGTCGGCGTGTGGCGCCTTCATGGTTGGGCCGGTGAGGCTGGCGCCGTGCCCTGTGCCGCGGCGGTGTTGCTGGCCACGTCGGCCGCCACCGCCTCTTTGCCGGCCGCGCGCAGGCGAATGCGCACGTGCAGCGCACAAGCGACAAACAAGGCCACGCACAGCAGCGTCTGGATCAGGGCCAGCCAGACCGACGGGCCGGTGTCGCTGGTGGCGCGCACCACGCCTTCGGTGAAGTACAGCCAAACGATCAGGCTCACCCAGCGGTAGGTGTACATGCGGTTTTTCAGCAGGCCGGCCAGCGGAATGGTCAGCGGCAGCACCTTGAGCACCAGCCACGAGCCACCCTCGCGCAGCGGGGCCAGCCACATCTCCCACAGGAAACCGAGCACGATCAGGCCCAGCAGGCTGCCCACGGCCAGCCAGCGCGTGGCGTTGACGGCGCGTGCCGAATCTCCCGGGTTGGGGAGGAGGGCATCGGGGCTGGGGGAGGAGGAGGTATCGGGCATGGCGGGGGAGAAAGAGCAGGTGGCATGATACCGGGATGACCTTCCAAGAGAGAGCGCGTGCCCTGGAAACCCTCGCTCGCGCGCTGTGGCGCGACGCCCTGAACTTTCCCTGGGCCAACACCGCCATCACCCTGCGCGAACGCTTTCGCGAGGACCGCCTGGGCATCACCGCCAGCAGCCTGACCTTCACCACCACCATCTCCCTGGTGCCCCTGTTCACGGTGGCACTGGCTGTGTTCAGCGCCTTCCCGATGTTCGACCGCCTGCAGGTGACGCTGCAGCGCTGGCTGGTGCAGAGCCTGGTGCCGCCCGACATCGCCAAGCAGGTGTTCACTTACCTCAACCAGTTCGCCGGCAAGGCCGGGCAGATCGGCTGGGCTGGTGCGCTGGTGCTGCTGGTCACCGCGCTGGCCCTGATCCTCACCATCGACCGCAAGCTCAACGACATCTGGCGCGTGCGCCAGCCGCGTTCGTTCACCCAGCGGGTGCTGGTGTATTGGGCGGTGCTCACGCTCGGCCCGCTGCTGCTGGCCGGCAGCCTGACCGTGACCACCTACGCCGTCACCGCGTCGCGAGGGGTGGTGTCGGGTCTGCCGGGTGGTGTGCGCTTTTTGCTGGATACGGTGCAGTTCGCGCTGCTCACGGGCGGTATTGCTGCGCTTTACCGCTACGTGCCCAACACGCGGGTGCGCTGGAGCCACGCGCTCATTGGCGGCATTTTCGTGGCCACCGGCCTGGAGGTGGCCAAGAAACTGCTGGCCTGGTACCTCGCGCAGGTGCCCACGTATTCCGTGGTGTACGGCACCTTTGCCACGGTGCCGATCCTGCTGGTGTGGTTTTACGTGGCCTGGGTGATCGTTCTGTTGGGCGCGGTGGTGTCGGCCTACCTGCCCAGCCTGCTCTCGGGCATTGCACGGCGCGGAGACTCACCGGGCTGGAGCTTTCAGCTGGCGCTGGAGGTGCTGGAGCAGTTGCACACCGCGCGCGACACCGCCCCCAAGGGCCTGAGCCTGGAGTCCCTGGCCCAGGTGCTGCGGGTGGATGCGCTGCAGCTGGAAGAGCCGGTGGCCGCGCTGGTCGCGCTGGACTGGCTGGGCCGGCTGGACGAGGACGGAGAGCGTTATGTGCTGCTGGTCGACCCCACCCTCACGCCCATGGCGCCCATGGTGGAGCGCCTGTTGCTGGCACGCCAGCCCAACACCGCGCGTTTCTGGTCGGAAAGCCAGTGGGCCGGTATCACGCTGGCCCAGGCCCTGGTGGCCACGCCTGCGGTGCCGGCCGCGCAAGAAATGCTTGAAGGGCCTTCGGTCGCCTCGGGCTGAGGCGCGCTCAGTTCACCGCAAACGGCGCGTGCAGGAAGCCCCGAAACCGTGCCCGGCCACCGCGCACCGGTGCCTCCGTCAATTTGAAGTCCGGAAAGCGCTGCAGAAAACGCCCGATGGCGATGCGGCCCTCCAGCCGAGCCAGGCTCAAGCCCGCGCACTGGTGGATGCCGAAACCGAAGGCCAGGTGTTTGTTGTTCTCGCGCGCGAGGTTCATCACCTCGGGGTCGGTGAACTGCGCGGGGTCCCGGTTGGCCGCGCCGATGCACAGGGTCACCAGGGTGCCGGCAGGCAGGTCCACACCGCCCACCTGCGTGTCTTTCAATGCGCGGCGATTGCCCAGCTGATTCGACGATTCGAAGCGAAGGAACTCGTCGACTGCGCGGCTGAGCACCACGTCCTGCGCCGCCGCTTCGCCCTGGGTTTGCTCGAGCGCAGCGTGTAGAAACTGGCGAGCCTGCGGGTGCTCCTGCAGCGCGATGAGGCCATTGCCGATCAGGTTGGTGGTGGTCTCGTGCCCAGCATTGAGCAGGAAGATGCAGTTCTGCAGCAGCTCCACTTCGCTCAACTGCTCGCCACCTGCTTCACCCTGGATCAGCCGCGTGAGCACGTCGCGCTCCGGGTCGCCTGGGCTCCGGCGGCGTTGCGCCACCAGCGTGCGCAAATAGGCCAGCATGTCGGTCACGGCCTGGTTGCCCAGGGCCTGTTGTGGCGGCGTGAGCGTGGGTTCCAGCGCCCCCAGGATCGCGAGCGACCAGGCGCGCAGCGGGCCGCGGTCCTCGTGCGGCACATCCAGCAGGTTGCCAATGATCTCCACTGGTATGGCCGAAGCGAAGTCTTCGATCAAGTCGCCACCGCCGCGTGCGGCCAGCGAGTCCAGCAGGCTGTCGACCAGCGCGATCAGGCCCGGTTCCATGTCGGCAATCGCCCGTCGCGTGAGCGCACCCATGATGAGCCGGCGCACGCGGGTGTGCAGTGGAGGGTCGTTGAACACCAGGCTGGTGGTGTGGTGCTCGAACAGCGCAGAGCCCACACCGTATTTGGGCGCGAACTCGACCTGTTTGTCGGAGCTGAAGGTCTGCGCATCGCGGTACACCGCCATCAGGTCGGCACAGCGTGTCAGGAACACCGAGCCGTCGGGCATGCGGCGCACCGGTTCGTGCTCGCGCAGTGCGGCGTACACCGGGTAGGGGTTGGCCAGAAAGTCGGGTGTGAGCGCGCGCAGGTCGAAAGACGTGGCGATCTCGCGACCCCGGGTCGGCGTCATGGGCGGTGTGATGTTGAAGGGCATGGTCAAAGCGGTGTGGGGGCGGCGTAGCATGAATGCCAGCGCTGATGGTGGCGTTGTTGAACCAAGGAGAACTTCATGGCTTCCTGCATGTCTCGACTTTCCGTGTGGGCGCTGGCGCTCCCGTTCCTCGCGGCGCCTGCCCTGGCGCAAAACATCATGTCCGCCCCGGCCTGCCAATGTTCGGCGCCCACGCTGGTCGTTACCGGGGGCGCGAGTGTCGTGCACTGTGTGTGCGGCGCCATGTCCTGCGTGATCACCGTGCCATCCGCTTCCAGCAAGGACACCAGCCAGTTGCAGTGCGTGAAGTGACCTGCTGCTGATTCAGGTGGCGAGGAAGCTGCGCATCGCCACCAGGGTTTCTTCGGGCGCTTCGGTCATCTGGTGGTGACCCACAGGCACGCTGGCAACCAGCACGCGCAAGCCCTTCGCCCTGGCGGCGGTGATCAAGCCCTGCGCAGCTTTGGGCTGCGTCATCTGGTCCTGCCCACCCAGCAGGAAGAGCACCGGGCAGGTGAGCTGCGCCACGGCCGATTCACCGCCGGCGTAGCTGTCGCAGGCCACGAAGCCGCGGTGAAACACATTGACCTGGGTGTTGCTGCGCAGCACCCGGCGACCCAGCGCCATGCTCGCGCCATAGACCCAGGTGCCCGGGCCGAGCGCGGAGGGTGGCGCGGCCAGCGTGCTGCGTGAAAACACGTTGACCATCTTGAGCGCCTTCTCGGGCTCGTTGAGCGAGGCCTCGATCAGTGCGGGCGACACCTTCATGGGGTAGGCCGTGCCCACCAGCACCAGGTGGCTCACTCGGTCTTTCAGGCGCGCGGCCGCTTCCAGCGCAATGAGGGAACCCCAGCTGTGGCCGACCAGCGCGGCTTTCTGCACGCCGGCTGCGTCGAGCAGGGCGGCCACGAAACCGGCCGCGGCATCCACGGAAGCCGGCGCCTCGCCTTCGCTCTTGCAGTGGCCTGGCAGGTCCACCGCGAGCACGTTCCAGCCGTGGTGGGCGAGGTAGCGGCTCTGCAGGATCCAGACGCTGTGGTCGTTGAGCACGCCGTGGATGAAGACCACGGTGGGTTTGGCGGCGTCGAAGGGCTTCCCGCCGGTGTAGCAGTAGGTGTTGGCGCCATTCACTTGCAGGTACATGGTCAGACTCCCGCCTTTTCTGCGGCCTTCAAGGCGCGCTTCAAGTCGTCGATCAGGTCGTCGGCGTCCTCCAGTCCGATCGAGAGGCGGATCGTGCCCGGCCCGATGCCGCCTGCTGCCAGCGCTTCGTCGCTCATGCGGAAGTGGGTGGTGCTCGCCGGGTGGATCACCAGCGAGCGGCAGTCGCCCACGTTCGCCAGGTGGCTGAAGATCTTGAGCGCTTCGATGAAGGCCTTGCCTTGTTCGCGGCTGCCTTTGATGTCGAAGCTGAACACCGAGCCTGCGCCCTTGGCGCCGAAGCGCAGCAGCTTCTCGGCGAGGGCGTGGCTGGGGTGGGTCTCCAGCAGCGGGTGGCCCACACGACTCACCAGCGGGTGGCTGGCCAGGAACTGCACCACCTTTTCGGTGTTGCCCATGTGGCGGTCCATGCGCAGCGAGAGCGTTTCGATGCCTTGCAGGATCAGCCAGGCGCTGTGCGGCGAGAGGCAGGCACCGAAGTCGCGCAGGCCTTCGCGGCGGGCGCGCAGCAGAAAGGCGCCCACCGTGCTTTCTTCGCTGAACACCATGTTGTGAAAGCCCGCGTAGGCCTCGGTCAGCTCAGGGAAGCGCCCCGACTTTTCCCAGTCAAAGCTGCCTGCGTCCACCACCACGCCACCGATCACGGTGCCGTGGCCGCTGAGAAACTTGGTGGCCGAGTGGTAGACCAGATCGGCGCCGAGCTCGAAGGGCTTGATGAGGTAGGGCGTGGTCAGCGTCGAATCCACCAGCAACGGCACACCGGCTTCGTGCGCGATCTGCGAGACGGTGGGGATGTCCAGCACGTCCAGGCCGGGGTTGCCCACGGTCTCGCCAAAAAAGAGTTTGGTGTTCGGTCGCACGGCAGCGCGCCAGCCGTCGATGTCGCCCGGCTTCACAAACGTGGTCTCGATGCCGAAGCGGCGCACCGTGTAGTGCAGCAGGTTCTGGCTGCCCCCGTAGAGCGCGGTGCTGGCGACGATGTGCGAACCCGCGCCCATGAGCGTGGCCACGCTCAGGTGAAGCGCGGCCTGGCCGCTGGCGGTGGCAATGGCGCCAATGCCACCTTCGAGCGCGGCCATGCGCTGCTCGAACACCGCGTTGGTCGGGTTGCTGATGCGGCTGTACACGTGGCCGGCGCGCTCCAGGTTGAACAGGGCAGCGGCGTGGTCGCTGGATTCGAAGACGAAGGAGGTGGTGAGGTGGATCGGCACGGCGCGCGCGCCGGTGGCGGGGTCGGGCGCGGCGCCCGCGTGCAGCGCGAGCGTGTCGAAGCCTGGGTCTGAGTAACCGGACATGCGGAGGTCTCCTGGGTGTGCCGGTGTCGCGGCACGGGGCTGACGCGCACTGGTTTTGAGCGGTATTGTGGGGGTATATTGCGGGCATGCCAGCCCTGCTGGAGACACCACCACAACAGGAGACCAGCCATGAAAGTCAGCGACATCCTTCGCGTCAAGGGCGGCACGCTCTACACCACCCACCCCATGGAAACGCTGCAGCGCGCGGTGGAGACCATGTCCCAGTTCGACATCGGTTCGCTGGCGGTGATGGAGCACGGCGAGCTGGTCGGCATGCTGACCTTCCGCGAGATCATCCACACCCTGGCACGCAACGGTGGCGCGCTGGGCGAAAAGACGGTGCGTACCGTCATGGACGACCACCCCATGAGCTGCACGCCCGAGACCGAGCTGGAGCAGGTGCGACCCATGATGCTGGAGCGGCACACCCGCTACATGCCGGTGATGGACAACAAGATGCTCATGGGCGTGATCAGCTTCTACGACGTGGCCAAGGCCGTGGTGGACAGCCAGAACTTCGAGAACCAGATGCTCAAGGCCTACATCCGCGACTGGCCAGCGGAAGACGAAGCGCAGCCAGCCGCCCCGGCCCGCTGAGCTGAACAGCCCCCATGAAAAACGCCCCGCAAGCCGGGGCTTTTTTCATGGGGGCCGCTGCAGACTCATCCCATCGTGCTGGAAATCATGTCGCGCACCCGTGGGTAAATCTGCTGGTTCCAGCGCCGCCCGCTGAACACCCCGTAGTGCCCCACACCGGTCTGCACGTGGTGCGTCTTCAGGTAGGGGCGCACGCTGCTGCACAGGTCTTGCGCCGCCACGGTCTGGCCCACGGCGCAGATATCGTCGCGCTCGCCTTCCACCGTCATGAGCGCGGTGCGGCGGATCGCGGCCGGGTTGACCTTGCGGCCGTTCCAGGTGAGTTCGCCACGCGGCAGGTCGTAGGTCTGGAACACCTTGGCCACCGTCTCCAGGTAGAACTCGGCCGGCAGGTCGTTGACCGCGAGGTACTCCTCATAAAAGTCCTGGATCACCTGCGCCTCTTCGGTGCGGCCGTGCTCCAGGTGGTCGTAGATGTTGCGGAACGACTGCTTGTGGCGTTCCGGGTTCATGGCCATGAAGGCAGAGAGCTGGATGAAGCCGGGGTAGACGCGGCGCATGAAGCCGGCGTGCGGCAGCGGCACATGGTTGATGAGGTTCTTCTCGAACCATTCGATGGGCTTGCTGGTGGCGAGCCGGTTCACCTCGGTCGGGTTCACGCGGCAGTCCACCGGTCCGGCCATGAGCGTGAGGCTGCGGGGCTGCGCCGGGTTGTCGTCTTCGGCCATCACCGCCGTGGCCGCGAGTGCCGCCACGCACGGTTGGCACACCGCCACCATGTGGCAGCCCGGGCCCACGGCCTCGGTGAACTGCACCAGGTAGGTGATGTAGTCGTCGAGCGAGAAGCCGCCGTGCAGCAGCGAGACGTCGCGTGCGTTGTGCCAGTCGGTGATGTACACGTCGTGGTCCTGCAGCAAGGTGCGGGCGGTCTCGCGCAGCAGGGTGGCGAAGTGACCCGAGAGCGGCGCCACCAGCAGCACCGGCGGCTGAGGCTCCACGCCCTCCTTGCGAAAGTGCAGCAGGGTGCCGAAGGGCAGGGTGAGCACGGCCTCTTCGGTCACGGGCACGGCCTGGTCGCCCACCATCACCTCGCCGATGTTGTAGGGTGGGCGCGAGTGGGTGAGGCGCAGACGTGAGATCACGTCGCAGGCGGCGGCCACCTTGCGCACCACGCTGCGTTCGGTGTCCTGGAGCCACAGCGAGGCACTGAGGTGCTGGGCCATGAGTCGCAACGGCGAGAGCATGTCGGACTGGGTCTGGTAGGCCTGATACAGCATGTTGGCATCCTGAAACAACGTGTCGCTTTGCAGGCAAGGAACGCGCCAGCCAGCGCTGCACCGCCCCGGTGCGCACGGTGACACTTTTGTGGCACAGCCCTTGCTGAGAGGAAGCGTCCACGACGCAGGGTCTACGAGGAGCAGGCATGGCCACAACGGTACTCACGATCAGCAGCAAGAACTACGGTGCCTGGGCCCTGCGCGGCTGGCTCATGGCGCGCCTGGCCAAGCTGGAGTTCACCGAAAAGATCATCTCCCCCGACGATCCGGCCATGAAAGCCGAAATGCTGTTGCTCTCGGCCTCCATGCGGGTGCCGGCGCTGGAGCATGAGGGCATCCATGTGTGGGACACGCTGGCGATAGGCGAATACCTCAACGAAATCAAGCCTAAGGCAGGCTTGTTACCAGCCGACCGTGCGGCGCGTGCGCATTGCCGCGCGATCTGCGGCGAGATGCATTCGGGCTTCAGCGCCATGCGTTCGTCGTTGCCAATGAACATCAAGGCCCACTTCCCAAATTTCAAACTCTGGTCGCGCGCGCGCACCGACATCGACCGCATCGAGGCGATATGGACGGAGTGTCTGGAAACCTATGGCGGGCCGTACCTGTTCGGTGCGAAGCCCTGCATGGCGGACGCGATGTTCGCGCCGGTGGTGACGCGTTTCATCACCTACGGGGTGGCGATCGACGAGGCGTGTGTGGCGTATTGCGACACCATCATGGCGCTGCCGGCAATGAAGGAGTGGGTGGCGGCTGCGGAGGCTGAGCCGGATGACATTGATGAGCTGGATGCGGAGTTCTGAGGTGTTTTCTTTCGTGGCGTTTCTCGGCTGAACCTCGCGGGATCGGGCACCTGGGCGCTCTGCTCCGCGAATGTCCCCCGGGGCCTGCGGCCCCTCCTCCTTTATTTCGCTGCGCAGAACGCCCAGGCGCCCGATCCCCAACAGCGGGTTGGTTCGTCACTGCAGGCATGCCCGCACGCGGGCGAGGCCCAGGAGGATGGGTGCGCGGCGCAGCGAAATAAAGGGGGAGGGGCCGCAGGCCCCGGAGGACATTCGCGGAGCCGCGTACCCATCCTCCCGGGCCCACCAACCCAGCAGGCCAGAACTCCCCGACTCCAATCAACCCCAAGGCGCAGGCTTTGGAATCTCACAAACCGGCTCAACATCCACCGTCTTGAAATCCGCCGGCGACACGATCTCCAGGTACTCCATGTCCGGTGAATAGTCGAACAGGTAGTGGCGAATCCCCGGGCGCTGGTGCACACAGTCCCCGGCCTCCACCAGCGTTACTTGGTCTTCGTACATGAACTTGGCCCAGCCCTTGATCATGATCACGATCTGGAAGTCTGCCTCGTGCCGGTGCCAGCCCGTGCCCTCTTCGGGCGGCAGGTTGGCCTTCACCAGGTGCGCGATCACCTTGCCGTGGGTCGCGGCGGCGATGCCGAGATCGCGGTAGAGGAAAAAATCCCGCAGACCACCCGAAGCCCAGGGGTTGTCGGTGCCTTTGACGTGCGAGAACAGGGTGCTGGTGCGATCGAGCATGGTGTGCTCCTTTCTGGGGCTGCACAGCAACGATTTGCTGCACTGCAGCGCAAAGCACGAAATGTTCCTGTTGACCGCTGGCCCTTGCGTCCCGTTTTCCAGCGCAAGGCACGCACCAGACTGGCCCACCGGTGCACCAGCGTGCCTCAGGGATAATCCAGCGCATGAGCGGCAACACCTTCGGCACCCTGTTTTGCGTCA
>PNMH01000090.1 GCA_013823505.1 Polaromonas sp.
TCGGGCGGTGGCGGCAATTTTGGTGGCGGTGGCGCCTCGGGCGGCTGGTGAACATGAACAAGCTGTTGCGCATCTTCAAGCATCGCTGGATGGACCGCTCGGACACCCTGCGCGCTGTGCCGGACGACATGGCCGAGCGCATCGCTCGACGGGTGGCAGCCAGCGAAGGGCGGCACACCGGTGAAGTGCGCCTGTGCGTCGAAGCCTCGCTGCCGCTGAGCTATCTCTGGCGCGTGGGCCCCGAGACACCCTTGCAACACGTGGTTCGCGAACGCGCCCTCACGTGGTTCGGGCGGTTGCGCATCTGGGACACCGAGCACAACAACGGCGTGCTGATTTATGTGCTGCTGGCCGAGCACGCCATCGAGTTCGTGGCCGACCGGGCGCTGTCACGACGGGTGAGTCAGATTGAGTGGCAGGCCATGGTCGACCGGCTCGCGGCGAGGCTGCGATCGGGTGAATTCGAGGACGGGCTCACCCAGGCGCTGGAAGAGGCATCGGCCTTGCTGGTGGCGCAGTTCCCGGCACAAGAAGGTGTCTTGCGCCCCAACGAGTTGCCCGACGCGGTGGTGCGCCGCTAAAGCGCCGGCGGGTCACCCGCCCCTGCGTTTCTCCAATGGGCTGCGGGTGTTCATCACCACCTGCAGTTCCTGCTGCAAGGCCTTGTTCATCTGGGCAAAGGTCTTGAGCTTGCGGGTGGTTTCACGAAGGCGGTCGGCCATGCGTTTGGAAATCGCCAGCAGCAAGCGCGAACCCAACCGGGGGTCCTCCTTGAGAAGGCGCATGAGTGCGGTGCGCGAGAGCACCGCGACGGCGATATTGGTGTTGGCCGTGCAGGTGGCCGAACGCGGCGCTCCATCCAGCACGCCCATTTCGCCGATCAGGTGACCGGGGCCCATGATGTTGACCACCATGCTCTCGTGCAAGCCGGGCAGTTCGTTCTCCACCGCGATGTCACCCTCAAGCACCAGCAGCATGTAGTCGGTCTGCCGGACCTCACCCTCCTGGATGATCACGGTGCCGGCCTTGATCAACTTGGGTCGCATGTAGCCCACCACCTTGAGGGCATCTCCCAGCGTCAAGTCGGCCAGTGCCGAGGGGGTCACCAACAGCCGGGCGGCCACTTCCTCTGGCGCCAGCTCAGGGCTCTCAAATATCGATGACATCGTCTCCGCCTTTGTTCACAACCGCATGGTATTCGGTCAGTTACATCTTGCAGCGGACGAGGGCCAAAAAAAAGACCGGCATGGGGCCGATCTTTTCAGAGAAGAACAGACAGATGTCTGCTGCCTCACTTTTTTTGCCGGTATTTGCGCAGCGCAGCAATCTGGGCAGCCATGACCGCCAACTCAGACGTGGCCTTGGCCAAATCAAGGTCGCTCTTGGCGTTCTTCAGCGCTTCTTCGGCCACCTTGCGGGCGTCCAGTGCTTTGGCTTCATCGAGGTCCTTGCCGCGGATCGCGGTGTCGGACAGCACGGTGATGTGGTGGGGTTGCACTTCGAGAATGCCACCCGCCACGAACACGAACTCTTCGCCGCCGTCGGCCTTTTCGATGCGCACGGCACCGGGCTTGATGCGGGTGATCAGCGGAATGTGACCAGGCAAGATGCCCAGCTCGCCCGCCTCACCCGGCAGGGCCACGAACTTGGCTTCGCCAGAAAAGATGGAAGCTTCGGCGCTCACCACATCGACGCGGATGGTGCTCATAGGATCTCCTGTTGAAAACGGCTGTAGAGCAGTCAGGCGGGTGCTCGGCCGAAGCCGACACCCACCTCAACGGCTTCAGGCCATCTTCTTCGCTTTCTCAAAAGCTTCGTCGATGGTGCCGACCATGTAGAACGACTGCTCGGGCAGGTGATCGCACTCGCCAGCGGTGATCATCTTGAAACCACGGATGGTCTCGGCCAGGGTCACGTACTTGCCGGGCGAACCGGTGAACACTTCAGCAACGTGGAACGGCTGCGACAGGAAACGCTGGATCTTGCGCGCGCGGGCCACGGCCAGCTTGTCTTCCGGCGCCAGTTCGTCCATGCCCAGAATGGCGATGATGTCGCGCAGTTCTTTGTAGCGCTGCAGGGTGTTCTGCACGGCGCGGGCGGTTTCGTAGTGTTCCTGACCCACAACCAGGGGATCCAGCTGGCGGCTGGTGGAATCCAGTGGATCGACCGCAGGGTAGATGCCCAGCGAAGCGATGTCACGGCTCAACACCACAGTGGAATCCAGGTGGGCGAAGGTGGTGGCAGGCGAGGGATCGGTCAAGTCATCGGCAGGCACATACACGGCCTGGATCGACGTGATCGAACCCACCTTGGTGGAGGTGATGCGCTCTTGCAGACGACCCATTTCTTCGGCAAGCGTTGGCTGATAGCCCACAGCGGAAGGCATGCGGCCCAGCAGGGCGGACACTTCGGTTCCGGCCAGCGTGTAGCGGTAGATGTTGTCCACGAAGAACAACACGTCGCGGCCTTCGTCGCGGAACGACTCGGCGATGGTCAGACCCGTCAGTGCCACGCGCAGACGGTTGCCTGGAGGCTCGTTCATCTGGCCGTACACCATGGCCACTTTGGACTCGCCGAGGTTCTCCAGATTCACGACGCCGGAATCGGCCATCTCGTGATAGAAGTCGTTGCCTTCGCGAGTGCGCTCACCCACACCGGCAAACACCGACAGGCCGCTGTGTGCCTTGGCGATGTTGTTGATGAGTTCCATCATGTTCACGGTCTTGCCCACGCCGGCGCCACCGAACAAGCCCACCTTGCCGCCCTTGGCGAACGGGCAGATCAGGTCGATCACCTTGATGCCGGTTTCCAGCAGCTCTTGCGAGGGCGACAGCTCGTCATAGGCCGGGGCCTTGCGGTGGATGGAGGCGGTCAAAGCCTGGTCAACAGGGCCGCGCTCGTCGATGGGCGCGCCGAGCACGTCCATGATGCGACCCAGCGTGGCCTTGCCCACGGGCACCATGATGGGCTGGGCGGTGTTGGTCACCACCATGCCGCGGCGCAGGCCGTCGGAAGAGCCCAGCGCGATGGTGCGGACCACGCCGTCACCGAGCTGCTGCTGGACTTCCAGCGTCAAGGCAGAGCCTTCCATTTTCAGGGCGTCGTACACGCGGGGCATCTGGTTGCGTGGAAATTCCACGTCCACGACGGCGCCGATGCACTGAACGATCTTGCCCTGAACACCGGTGTTCATTTGTGCGGTAGCTTGAGACATGATGGGTACCTTTTCGTTTCTCGGATTCTGTTGGGCAGCTGCTTCAGACCGCTGCGGCGCCGGCGACGATTTCCGAAAGCTCTTTCGTGATCGCTGCCTGACGGGTCTTGTTGTAGACCAGCTTGAGTTCGCTGATGACGCTGCCGGCGTTGTCGGTCGCGGCCTTCATGGCCACCATGCGTGCCGACTGCTCGGAAGCCATGTTTTCAGCCACGGCCTGGTAGACCTGGGCTTCCACGTAACGAAGCAAGAGCTCGTCGATGACGGCCGGTGCATCGGGTTCGTAGATGTAGTCCCAGTCGCGCCCGCTGGTGTCGCCCTGCAGATCACCCGCGTTGAGCGGCAACAGCTTCTCGACCACCGACTCCTGCTTCATCGTGTTGATGAATTTGGTGTAGCAGACATAGACAGCATTGACACGCCCTTCGGTGTACGCATCCAGCAAGGTCTTGACCGGGCCGATGAGCTTGTCCAGGTGCGGGGTGTCGCCGAGACCGGTCACGCTGGACACCACCTTGGCGCCGACGCGGTTCATGAACGCCAGGCCCTTGTTGCCGATGGCCACGACCTCAGCGGTCTGGCCCTGCGCCTGCAGGTCCTTGAGCTGGGTGGTCACCGCACGCAGCACGTTGGTGTTTAAACCGCCGCACAGACCCTTGTCGGTCGTCACCACCACAAAACCCGCGACTTTGGCGTCGTTGGTCTGCATGAAGGGGTGCGTGTACTCGGGGTTGGCGCGGCTCAGGTTGCCGGTGATCTGGCGCACTTTCTCCGCGTAAGGCCGGGCCGCACGCATGCGTTCCTGCGCCTTGCGCATCTTGGAGGCGGCGACCATTTCCATGGCTTTGGTGATCTTCTTGGTGTTCTCCACCGATTTGATCTTGCCGCGTATTTCCTTGCCTGCTGCCATTGTGTTTCCTCTAAGAAGTCAATGGGCCGGATCAGTAGGTGCCGGTTTTCTTGAAGTCGGCAATGGCTGCTGCCAGTTGGGCTTCGGCGTCTTGGCACTCTTTCTTGAATGCCTTCTTTGCGTCGCTGTCATCTGCCTTGGCAGGCTTGACATCCCACTTCGCGCCGTTCTTTTCCATCGTCGCCAACATGGCCGCGTGCTTGTCTTTCAGGAAAGCGTGCATGCCGTTTTCAAACGAGAGCACCTTCTTCACTTCGATGTCGTCCAGGTAGCCCTTGTTCACGGCGAACAGCGTGGACGCCATCAGGCCGATCGACTGCGGGCTGTACTGGGCCTGCTTCAAGAGCTCGGTCACGCGGGCACCACGGTCGAGCTGCTTGCGGGTGGCTTCATCCAGATCGGAAGCGAACTGCGCGAACGCAGCCAATTCACGGTACTGGGCCAGGTCGGTACGGATACCGCCGGACAAGCCTTTGATCAGATTGGTCTGTGCAGCACCACCGACGCGCGACACCGAGATACCGGCGTTGATGGCGGGGCGGATACCGGCGTTGAACAGGCTGGTTTCCAGGAAGATCTGGCCGTCGGTGATCGAGATCACGTTGGTGGGCACAAAAGCAGACACGTCGCCAGCCTGCGTTTCGATGATGGGCAGTGCGGTCAGCGAGCCGGTCTTGCCCTTGACTTCACCTTTGGTGAAGGCTTCAACGTAGTCTGCGTTCACGCGAGCAGCGCGCTCGAGCAGGCGGCTGTGGAGATAGAACACGTCGCCAGGGTACGCTTCGCGACCTGGTGGGCGACGCAGCAGCAGCGAAACCTGGCGGTAGGCCACGGCCTGCTTGGACAGGTCGTCGTACACGATCAGGGCGTCCTGGCCGCGGTCGCGGAAATACTCGCCCATCGTGCAGCCGGAGTAGGCCGACAGATACTGCATGGCAGCGGATTCAGAGGCCGAAGCGGCCACGACGATGGTGTATTCCATCGCGCCGGCCTGCTCCAGGGCACGCACCACGTTCTTGATCGACGAGGCCTTCTGGCCGATCGCGACGTAAACGCAGGTCATGTTCTGACCCTTCTGGTTGATGATCGCGTCGATCGCCACCGCCGTCTTGCCGGTCTGGCGGTCGCCGATGATCAGTTCGCGCTGGCCACGACCGACCGGCACCATCGAGTCGATCGACTTCAGGCCGGTCTGCACCGGCTGGTCCACCGATTTGCGGGCGATCACGCCCGGGGCGACCTTCTCGATCACGTCGGTCATCTTGGCGTTGACCGGGCCCTTGCCATCGATGGGCTGCCCCAGCGCATTGACCACGCGGCCAATCAGCTCGGGGCCGACCGGCACTTCCAGAATGCGGCCCGTGCACTTGACGGTTTCGCCTTCGGAGATGTGCTCGTACTCACCCAGAATCACGCAACCGACGGAGTCGCGCTCGAGGTTCAGTGCCAGGCCGAAGGAAGGCACGCCGTCCTTGTTGGCCGGGAATTCCAGCATTTCGCCCTGCATCACGTCGGACAGGCCGTGGACGCGGACGATACCGTCGGTCACCGACACCACGGTGCCCTGGTTGCGCACATCGCTCGATGCGCCCAGGCCCTCGATGCGGGACTTGATCAATTCGGAAATTTCGGCGGGATTGAGTTGCATGGCTCTTTCTTTCCTTCTTTCGTTAAATGGGATGAGGGCTCGCCCGCGCTGAATGCCTTGCGGCCTTCAGGCCGTCAGGGCAACTTTCATTTGTTCCAGGCGGGCCTTGATCGAGGTGTCGAGCACCTCGTCACCCACCACCACGCGCACGCCACCGATCAGATCGGGCTGCAACTGGACCTGCAGATTGAGCTTGCGTCCAAAACGCTTTTCCAGCACGCCCGACAGGTCGGCCAGCGCAGCGCTGTCCATGTCGAAGGCGCTGTGCACCACGGCGTCGAAGCTGCCCTGCTGGGCGTTCTTCAGCGCGCGGAACTGCGCGGCGATTTCGGGCAAGGCCTCGATGCGACCGTTGTCGATCACCGTGCGCAGGAAGTTCTGGCCCATCGTCGGCAGTGCGTTCTTGAGCACACCGGTGATGACGCCGAACACCTGTTCGGATGAGGACTTGGGCGCATCGGCGAACTGACGCAGCTGCTCGTTGGAAGCAACGGCGGCCAGCTCATCGAGCCAAATGGCGGCGCCGGCTGCGCCAGCGCCTGCGGACTGGAACAGCGCTTCGGCGTAGGGGCGGGCAATGGTGGCGATTTCGGCCATGGTCTACCTTTGGATGCCTGCAGGTATCGGATGAAACGTGGTCGGTGCGAGGATCAGAGTTCGGTCTTCAGGCGACCCAGCAACTCGGCGTGAACACCGGCGTTGACTTCGCGCCTGAGGATCTGCTCGGCCCCCTTGACGGCCAGCGCGGCCACCTCTTCGCGCAGCGCTTCACGGGCCTTGACGACCTGCTGTTCGGCTTCTTGCCGGGCGGTGGCCACGATCTTGGCGGCCTCGTCCGTGGCGCGGGCTTTCGCCTCTTCGATCACGGTCTGGGCACGGCGCTCGGCATCGGCCAGACGGGTGGCGGCTTCGTTGCGCGACTGGCTCAACTCGGCTTCCACGCGCTTGTTGGCCACGGCCAATTCGGACTTGGCCTTCTCGGCCGACGCCAGTCCTTCGGAAATCTTCAACGCACGCTCATCGAGCGCCTTGGCGATCGGGGGCCACACGAATTTCATCGTGAACCACACCAGGATCGCAAAGACGACGGCCTGCGCAAAGAGGGTTGCATTGATGTTCATCGCAACGCCTTTCTGTGTGTTGACAAGAGGGGTGATGCACTCGCTGCCGCGTAGCGCCGCATCGGGACTCCCTGGTCATGAACCAGCATGAATCCCCATCCGGTCGCTGCGCAAAGCAGCAAACCCGATTACAGCGTGAAGGGGTTGGCGAAGGCGAACAGCAGCGCGATCGCCACACCGATCAGGAAGGCCGCGTCGATCAGACCGGCCAGGATGAACATCTTGGTTTGCAGATCGTTCATGAGTTCGGGTTGACGGGCCGAGGCTTCGAGGAATTTGCCACCCATCAGGGCGATACCGATCGAGGCGCCGATGGCACCCAGACCGACGATAAGACCACAAGCCAGTGCGACGAGACCCAGAACGTTTTCCATGATGACTCCTATGAGATGAACGAAGGTTGAGAAAGGAAAGAAACGAAAGAACCAGGGAGCGAAGTGAAACCGCGCAACCTAGTGAGCGTCATGCGCTTGACCCAGGTAGATCAGGGTCAGCATCATGAAAATGAACGCCTGCAAGGTGATGATCAGGATGTGGAACAGGGTCCACACCGTGCCTGCGATCAGGTGTCCGACGAAGAAGAGCCCACCAGACAGCGAGAGAGCGGCGTAACCACCCAGCAGCGCGATCAGCATGAACACCAGTTCACCCGCGAACATGTTGCCAAACAACCGCATGCCGTGCGAAACCGTCTTCGCCACGAACTCGATCATTTGCATCAGGAAGTTGGTCACGCCCAGCAGCAGTGCCCAAACAGGATTTCTGGAAGTGCCAAAAGGAGCGGTCACGAGCTCGTGCGTCCAGCCCCCCAGGCCTTTGATCTTGATGTTGTAGAACAGGCACATCAGCAGCACCGACACCGACAACCCCAGTGTGGTGGACAGGTCGGCGGTGGGCACGACGCGCAGGTAATCGGGGAAACCCATGGCCGGACCGACGCTGCTCCAGATATGGGGAAACAGGTCCACGGGAATCATGTCCATGAAATTCATCATGAAGATCCAGACAAAGACCGTGAGCGCCATGGGAGCGATCAGCTTGCGACTCTGCGCGTTGTGAATCACCGCCTTGGCCTGGCTGTCGACCAGCTCGACCAGCATTTCGACCGCCGCCTGAAAACGACCCGGCACACCGGCATGGGCTTTGCGCGCAGCCAGCCACAGCACCCAGCAGACCAGAGCCCCCAGCAGCGAACTCACCACCACGGAATCGATGTTGATGACAGAGAAGTCGACAATCGACTTTTGCTTCTCGTTGGTCAGGTGGACCAGGTGGTGGCGAATGTACTCACCAGGGGTGGGACCGATACCTTCTGCAGCCATGTTCGTTCGCGCCAATCAACCGTTTACGTTTGAACGCCTGCTCCGGATCCAGAATCCGAACCAGTACACCTTGAGAGTCAACACCAGACCAGCCAACAGGCCGAGCCAACTGAGTTCGGGGACGATTGTTGGCGCCAGCCACAACATGGCGACCGCCAGCAAAATCTTGACCCCCTCCCACAACAGAAAACCAGCAAATGCGGCCTGCGCCACACCCGCCATCAGCCGGGACACGGCGCTGGAAGTCAGGCCGTAAGCCATCAGGGCCGACGGAACCACCACCACAGCCGCGCCATACAGGACCGACCAACCCACCGAAGCACGCTGCGTCAGCAGCCACCCCAGCAAACCGGACGCCAGCCCCACCAGCAACTGCACCCCCACCAGCCGCCAGACGGACATTTCCGGCTGGCGCACCCGCCATTGCCGCGCCTCTTCGCGCGTCAACGGCTTGAATTCGGGTTCTTGCAACCCATCTTCATCCCATCCTTCTTGCGTCGGCCCTGCCTGCGCCCCCGCCTGGGCCATTGACTGCGCCCTTGACTGCGCGACCGACATGTCGAGTTGCGGCATTTTGCGCACGAAAAGTTACCAGCGGGTTACAGATGAGTATGACTTTGCAAAGCCGCTCATTATACGTAGAAACCCCAGCAACCCGCAACACCTACTTCGGCGCGCATCGCCGCGCGGGAGGCGGCCACGGCCGATAATCAAACACTTGCCCGGTCTCTTCGGGCGCCGCGAGCACCCCCAAGCACGGTGACCGATTCGCTCGTGCCGCCCGGATTCCCGGGCCGACACCCCCACCGCCGGTTGACCGGCCAGCGTCGGCCCTGCCGCTTTGAGGAACGCCCCATGGACATGCCCCGCGAAATTCCGCCCGAGCCATCGCTGATCGAATACCCCTGTCATTTCCCGATCAAGGTGATGGGGGCGAATGTGGACGGCTATGTGGCCGCCATGACGCATGTCGCCCGGGCGTTCGATCCCGGCTTCGACGCTTCGACCATCGAGCAGCGCCCGAGCAAGGCCGGCAATTACCTGGGCCTCACGCTGTCGGTGCATGTGAGCAGCCGCGAGCAGCTCGACGAGCTCTACCGCACCTTGACCACACACCCCATGGTCAAGATCGTTCTCTAACATGTTGATCCGCCAACTCGGCCGGGTGGACTACGCACCCGTGTACGACGCCATGGTGGCGTTCACTGCGGCGCGCGATGCCGACACGCCCGACGAGCTCTGGGTCTGCGAGCATCCGCCGGTGTTCACACAGGGTATCGCGGGACGGGACGACCACCTGCTGGCCCCTGGCAGCATCCCGGTGGTCAAGACCAACCGCGGCGGGCAGGTGACCTACCACGGTCCAGGCCAGGTGGTGGTCTACCCGCTGATGAACCTGCAACGTGCGGGGTACTTCGTGAAGGAATACGTCTACCGCATCGAAGAGGCGGTGATCCGCACCCTGGACCACTTTGGCGTGACCGGCCACCGCGTGGCCGACGCCCCGGGCATCTACGTGCGACTGGACGACCCGACCAGCCATGCGCTGCTGCCACAGCGACCCCAAAAGCGCGTCGATGGCTCGACGCCGTCCGAGCCCGACTTCACCGGTCTGGGCAAGATCGCGGCGCTCGGCATCAAGGTCAGTCGGCACTGCAGTTACCACGGCGTGGCGCTGAACGTGGCGATGGACCTGCAGCCCTACCAGCGCATCAACCCCTGCGGACATGCAGGCCTGCAAACGGTGGACCTTTCTACAATCGGTGTCGCCGTTTCATGGGATGAAGCGGCCCAGGTTCTGAGCCAGAAGCTCGGCGCCGCCCTCAGCCCCTGAACACCACCGCGCCACCCGCGCCCCGCCATGACCCGCCCTGACACCCCCACGGCCGCCGATACGAACACGGTCCGCCAAGCCCAGCCCGCTGCGGGCTACGACGCCAGCGCCAAGCAGAAAAGCCAGGCCAAGACCGCGCGCATCCCGATCAAGATCGTGCCTGCCGAGGTGCTGAAAAAGCCCGACTGGATCCGCGTCAAGGCCGGTTCTCCCAGCACCCGCTTCTACGAAATCAAGGACGTGCTGCGCGCCAACAAGCTGGTGACGGTGTGCGAGGAAGCCAGTTGCCCCAACATTGGTGAATGTTTCGGCAAGGGCACGGCCACCTTCATGATCATGGGCGACAAGTGCACGCGCCGCTGCCCGTTCTGCGACGTCGGCCACGGTCGCCCGGACCCGCTGGACGTGAACGAACCGGAGAACCTGGCCAGGACGATCGCGGCGCTCAAGCTCAGGTACGTGGTGATCACCAGCGTGGACCGCGACGACCTGCGCGACGGCGGCGCGGGTCACTTCGTCGAGTGCATCCGCAAGACGCGCGAGCTGTCACCGGGCACGCAGATCGAGGTGCTGGTGCCCGACTTCCGGGGCCGCGACGACCGCGCACTGGAGATTCTGAAAGCAGCGCCGCCGGACGTGATGAACCACAACCTGGAAACCGCCCCACGCCTGTACCGGCAAGCGCGCCCGGGATCGGACTACGCGTTCAGCCTGAACCTGCTCAAGAAGTTCAAGGCCCTGTTTCCGCATGTGCCCACCAAAAGCGGCCTGATGGTCGGTCTGGGCGAGACCGACGAGGAAATCCTCGACGTCATGCGCGACATGCGCGCGCACCACATCGAGATGCTGACCATCGGCCAGTACCTTGCACCCAGCAGCCACCACCTGCCGGTGCGCCGCTACGTGCACCCCGACACCTTCAAGATGTTCGAGGCCGAGGCCTACAAGATGGGCTTCACCCACGCCGCCGTCGGCGCCATGGTGCGCAGTTCGTACCACGCCGACCAGCAGGCGCATGGCGTGCTGAACGCGTCAGCGCCCAAGCCCTGAACCGGCGGGATCTCTGGCCGCAGCCTGGGCCGCCGCCCCGGGGACGCGCAGACGGTCAGCCGGTCAACCGGTCCTCCAGCCCGGCGCGCAGTGCTTAGCTGAGCACACCCATTCTGCCTGCCTGGTGGTCGATAAAAGCTTGCTGAATCTCCTGCGGCGTGTTCATCACAAACGGCCCGTGGCCCACCACCGGCTCGTCGATCGGTTCGCCACACAGCCACAGCAGCGTGGTGTCGGCCAGGGCGGTGAGTTGCACGCCCTCGCCCGCGCGTTCGTAGACGATCATTTCGGCGTCGCCCGCTTCCTGACCGTCGGCGGTTTTGACCCGGCCCTGGTAGACCAGCGGCACGGTGGTGTGGCCAACGGGTGCGGGCAAGGCCACGGTGTGGCCGGCCTTGAGTTGCACGTCCCACACCTGCATGGGTGTGAAGGTGCGGGCCGGGCCTAGCGCGCCCTGGAACATTCCCGCGATCAGCCGCACCGTGCCGGCGCCATCGGGCAGCGCCACGGTGGGCGTCTGCGCGGCGCTGATGCCCTGGTAGCCGGGCGGCGCCATCTTGTCGCGCGCGGGCAGGTTCACCCACAGCTGCACCATGCGAAACGGCCCGCCGCTGCGGGCATAGGCTTCGCTGTGAAACTCCTCGTGCACGATGCCCGAAGCGGCGGTCATCCACTGCACATCGCCCGGGCCGATGGTGCCGCCCGCGCCGGTGGAGTCGCGGTGCGAGACCTCGCCGTCGTAGACGATGGTGACGGTCTCAAAACCCCGGTGCGGGTGCGCGCCGACACCGCGTCGCCTGGTGGTCGGGTCGAACACCACCGGGCCGCCGTAGTCCAGCATGAGAAAGGGTGAGAACGCGGCGGGGTCGTCGTGGTACGAAAACAGCGTGCGCACCGGAAAACCGTCGCCGACCCAGTGGCCTTGCGTGTTGCGCTGAATGAAAGACACGGATTTCACGGTTGAATCTCCTTGGGGCTTGCATTGTCCGGCGGTGCGGGGTTTTGCGTTGCCGTCAGGGACAATCCGGGGCATGCGTATCTCCAAATTGCGCGAGCGCCTGCGCGCGCTCGGCGCCCTGCCCAAACACGAGCACCGCGTGCTGCGCCTGTGGAGCAACGCGCTGCCACAAACCACGGGCAAGCGGCAGATCGAACACTTTCTGCCCGCCACGCTGCGCGCCGAACTGCCCGCCATCGAAGCCGATCTGGCCGCGCTCGCGCGCATCGAATCGCGCCACCCCGGCGACGACGGCTCGGAGCGTTTGCTGGTGAAGCTGCCGGACGGCCAGTTGATCGAGAGCGTGCTGCTGCCGCGCGGCGGGCTGTGCGTGTCGACCCAGGTCGGTTGTGCGGTGGGCTGCACCTTCTGCATGACCGGCACCACCGGGCTGATCCGCCAAGTGGGCAGTGCCGAGATCGTGGCGCAGGTGGCGCTGGCGCGCGGCCTGCGGCCGGTGAAAAAGGTGGTTTTCATGGGCATGGGCGAGCCCGCGCACAACCTGGACAACGTCATGGAAGCGATCGAGCTGCTGGGCACGGCGGGCAACATCGGCCACAAGAACCTGGTGTTCTCCACCGTGGGCGATCCGCGCGTGTTCGAGACCCTGCCGCGCGGTCCGGTCAGGCCCGCACTCGCGCTCTCGCTGCACACCACCCGGGCCGAGCTGCGCGAACAGCTGCTGCCGCGCGCACCGCGCATGACACCCGAAGAACTGGTGCAAGCCGGTGAGGCCTACGCCCGCGCCACCGACCACCCCATTCAGTACCAGTGGACGCTGCTCGACGGCATCAACGACAGCGACGACGAGCTCGACGGCATCGTGCGCCTGCTGAGTGGCAAGTACGCGATCCTGAACATGATCCCGTTCAACGCGGTGGAAGGCATGCCCTGGCAGCGCCCGAGCTGGGAAAAGGCCGCCGCCATCGCCCGCCAGCTGCACCGGCGCGGCATCCTCACCAAACTGCGCCAGTCCGCCGGGCAGGACGTGGACGGCGGCTGCGGGCAGTTGCGCGCGCGGGCCGAGAAGTCGGCACGCAAGGTCATTCCGGTCGTGGCCGGTTGACCCCTCTCAAATCAGCTGCTGCTGCAGCGACGCCTCACCCAG
>PNMH01000091.1 GCA_013823505.1 Polaromonas sp.
TCGCTGGGTTTGGCCCGCGCCGCCATGCGCAAGCAAAAGGGCATTGCTGGGCAGGGCTACCTCGACCCGCAGCCACGGTACCTGATCGTTCCGGTGGCGCTGGAAACCCTGGCCGAACAGCTGATCGCCAGCATCGTGGACCCATCCAAGGGGAACGACACGCCGAACCTGCAGTTCATCCGCAACCTGACCCTGGTGGCCGATCCCCGACTGGACGCATCGAGCGCGACCGCCTGGTACCTGGCCGCGAGCCCGAACCAGATTGACGGCATCCTGCGCGTGTACCTGGATGGTCAACGGCAGCCGACCATCATCGAGAACACCGAGTTCAAGCGCGACGTGTACGGCTACAAGGTGCGAATCGACTTCGGCGTGGGCGTGATTGATCACCGGGCGCTGCACAAGAACCCGGGCGCCTGATTCGCCCCACCGTCTTCCTGAGCCGTGGCGCCTGCCAGCGGCCAGTATCTGCGCCCCACCTCTCCGGGGCGTGGCAGGCACCCCGCCACAGAAGCGGCTGATTCTGTGGTGGCTGGTCAGGGGACGCGTTGTCTGGGAAGAAAGCGCAGCGAGACCGGCACTACTACAAACCAGCTTCGGGCTGGTTTTTCTTCGTCGTGCACGAATGGCGCACAGGGTTTGGTGGTGTGGTTGACAAAAAAATCACCCTCTTTGTGGCACGCATCGAACAACTGTCACCAGACTGTCACCGGCTCCAGAAACGAAAAAGCCAGCTACATATTTTGTAGCTGGCTTTTCAGTCCCCATGGGGGTTTTATGGTGGGACGTGCGGGGGTCGAACCCACGACAAACGGATTAAAAGTCCGCTGCTCTACCAACTGAGCTAACGTCCCATCAACTGGGTGCCGGGCAGACCGTGATCTGTCCCAACTGAATTCACCTGCGAGACCCGAACCAGCATTCGCTGGTGGGGCGTGAGTGACTCGAACACTCGACCTACGGATTAAGAGTCCGCTGCTCTACCAACTGAGCTAACGCCCCTTCGGGATCCGCAGTTTCAAGTTTCACACTCTGCGAAGCCTCAAATTATAGCGTCGTTTTTGCCGTGTTTTGAAGTGGCTTCAAAACTACTGGCGCTTCCAGCCAGTGCATTCATCACCCAACCGGCAGCACACAGCCCAAAGGTGGCCGTGACGCTCACGACCGAGCCATACCCGTGGCAGTTGAGGGAGCCGTCGCCCGCATCGACCGAACAGGACGCATCGGGCGGCGCCACCGCCTCGCGGCTGAACACACAGGTGCAACCCATGCGCCCGCTGCGCGCGGCGCCGTGCTCCTTGCGCAGGCGGTAGCGCAATTGCGCGAGCAGCGGGTCGTGCGTCACGTCGGCCAGATCGCTCACCTCCACCGCCTGCGCCAGGCGTTTGCCACCGGCCGCACCCACCGTCACGAAAGGCACCCCTTTGCATCGCGCCCAGGCCGCCAGCGCGGTTTTGGCCCTGACCTGATCGCAAGCGTCTATGAGTGCAGCAGGTGCAGCCGGGTCATCTGCCAACAACGCGGGCCAGTTGTCTGGCGTCACAAAGTCGTCGATCACATGCACCTGGCAATCTGGATGGAACAGCGCAATGCGCTCCCGCATGGCCTGGGCTTTGGACTGGCCCAGGCTGGGTTCGAGTGCGTGGATCTGCCGGTTGATGTTGGACTCCGACACATGGTCTGTGTCGATCAGCGTGAGCCGACGCACGCCGCTGCGGGCCAGCGCTTCAACCGCCCAGGACCCCACGCCGCCGATCCCGACCACCACCACATGCGCGTCAAAGATGCGCTGTGCACCGGCCACGCCATAGAGCCGACGCAAGCCACCAAAGCGGCGCTCGAAGCCCTCGGTCATGAGCCCGGGAGTCCGGCACTCACTCGCGCTCCAGCAACCATATCTGGAACCGGAACCCACCGATGGCGCCGAGCACGATGCCCGTGACCGCGATCATGCTGGTCAGGCTCAGGGTGGACAGGCCCGACAAGCCCTGCCCCACGGTACAGCCCAGAGCGATGACGCCGCCCACACCCATGAGCACCGCGCCCCCAAGGTGCAAGGCCGTGTCTTGCGTGCTTCGGAACCCTTCCCAGCGGAAGCTCTTTCCCACCATGGCCTGGACGAAGGAACCCGCCACCACCCCCAGCACCGTGACCACGCCCGTGGTCAGGACCTTTGATGTGTCGCTGAAGAAAATCACCCAATCCAGCGTGTAGGCCATGGGCGCGGTGAAGGTGAGCGACTCCATGCGCCCGGTGTTGGTGGCGAGGTACACGGCCTCCAGGGTTTCCGGGTGCTCGGGCACAAAGCCCAGATGGCCACTGACCCACCACATGGATGTGATCACGAGGCCCAGGCCGAGGCCTCCCAACAGGTTGTTGCCGGTGCGGAAGTCGGCATCCATGAACGCCCAGGCCATCAGTGCCCCACCCACGAACAGCGCCACCAGCAGGCCCGTGAGCGCAGGGTTCCAGCCCAGGGCGCTGGACACCCAGACCGGCAAGGCACTGCCCAGGGAGAGGTCAAACGCCACCGTGTCCAGCGTGTTCACCCGCAGCACCGCGACCACACCGCGCAGGGTCGCGAAAGCCGCGAAACCCATGACGAAAAACACCACCAGCGACTTCAGGCTGCCCGCACCGATGCGCACCAGGGTCTTGCTGCCACAACCCGACGCCAGCACCATGCCGAGCCCGAACAAGGCGCCGCCCACGAGTGCCGACAGCCAGACGATGCGGCCCGATGTGTAGATCGTTTGTGTGGTGTCGATCCAGCCGAGCCAGCCCATGGCATGAAATCCGATCATCGCCACGCCGACCGCCATGGCCCACATGCGCATGCGGGTCCAGGCACCCATGTTGACGATGTCGCTGATCGCGCCCATGGTGCAGAAATGGGTGCGCTGGGCAATGAAACCAAACGCCGTGCCAACCGCGAAGGCGGCCCAGAGAACCAGAGCGTGCTGTTGTTGAAGGGCGGCGATGTCCATGGCCGCCATTGTAGGAGCAGGCCCGTGGCGCACCGTCGGTGGCCACGGAATCGCCCCGCGATCAGCGCAGTCGGCTCAGGCGCTCGCGGGCAGCAACGGTCGCCTCGGACTGGGGGTGGGCCTTGACCAGGTCTTCCAGCGTGCGGCGAGCGGCCTTGCTGTCCTTGAGCTCGATCTGGCTGTTGGCCAGGGCCAGCATGGCTTCGGGCGTGCGGGGGTGGGCGGGGAACTGCGTCACCAGCCGACGATGGGTGTCGATCGCTTCTTTGTAGGCCCGGTTGGCGTACTGCGCGTTGCCCAGCCAGTACAGGGCCGAGGCGGTGTAGCCGCTCTCAGGGTAGCGGCGCAGGAAGGCCACATAGGCCTGGGCCGAGGGCGCAAACTCGGAGCGGCGCAGCATCTGCATGGCCGCATCGAAGTCACGCTGCTCGGCCGGTTCGGCAGTGAATTCCTTGCCGTCGAGCGTGACGCGAACCGGCTCCACCTTGCGCAGGCGTTCGTCCAGGCCCAGCTGCACGTCCTTCTGATGTCGCTGCAGCTCGGAGACATCGCGCGCCAGTTGCTCGTTTTGCCCGCGCAGCCTGGCCAGTTCGGTGCGCAGCTGTTCGATCTGGTTGGCCAGATCAAGCAGGCTGCGCCGGTTGGTGCTGTTGTTCTCCCGGGCTTCTTCGATGGCGCGGGCATGGGCGGCATTCGCCGCCTCCGCAGCCTGCCGGTTGTTTTCGACTCGCTGGCGCAGTTCGATGATGGCTTTGCGCGCCTCGTCGTCGGCAAACAGAGCATGGGCCTGCAGGGGCCAGAGTGTGGCAGCCACCAGGGAAAGCGGCAGCAGCCCGGTAACAACGGAGCGGAATCGGATGACCATGGGACTCATCGGTAGGTGAATTCAACCCGGCGGTTTTTGGCGTAGGCCTCTTCGGTGAACCCGTTGACGGCGGGCTTCTCCTCACCAAAACTGACCGGCTCCACCTGTGCATCGTTCACGCCAAGCAGCACCAGCGCCCGACGCACCGCCTCGGCGCGCTTCTGGCCCAGAGCCAGGTTGTATTCGCGTCCGCCACGTTCGTCGGTGTGCCCTTCCAGCGCCAGCTTGCGGCTGCGGTTGGCGGCCAGGTATTTGGCGTTGGCTTCGAGTGTGGCGGCAAACTCGGGTTTGACGACAAAGCTGTCGTAGTCGAAATAGACCACACGGGCCATGGCCTCAGGCTGGGCCACATCGGCGGGAGCCACCTGCACCGGCGAGACGCTGCGCTGATCAGCCCCGCTGCCCTGCGCAGCGGGGGCGACCGAACCCTGGGTCAGCGGGCTCACCGCAGAGCTGCCGCGATCCACCACCGGCACTTCGTTCAGGGGCACGCTGGAGGCACACGCCGCCAGTGTCGAAACGACCACCAGAGTCGCCAACAACCGGGCTGTGCGCTGCGTGATGACTGTCGCGCGGGCAAAGGGGGAGGATTCTTGGATCATGCTCAAAGCCTTTAAAAAAATGGAAAAAAGATCGACCGCACCGGCATCATCCGGTGCGAAAAGCCAGCGGCTTCAACGCAGAAACGGGCCCCACTCGGGCTCACGGATATCGCCTTGCGCCCCGGCCAGGCGGGTCTTGATGCGGCCATCCAGCGTGGTGGTCATGAGCGCCTCCTGGCCCTTGTCGCGGGTGGCGTAAATGATCATGCGACCGTTGGGCGCGAAGCTCGGGCTCTCGTCGGCACTGGTGTCGGTCAGCGCGGTCACGTTGCCGCTGGACAGTTCCATCACGTGCAGACGGAAAGCACCGCCGACGCGCGAGATGAAGGCCAGCCAGCGACCGTCCGGGCTGGGGTTTGGTGAAATGTTGTAGTTGCCCACGAAGGTGACGCGCTGCGCGCTGCCGCCCTGCGCCCCCATGCGGTAGATCTGCGGTGAACCACCCCGGTCGCTCACGAAAAAGATGGTCTTGCCGTCGGCGCTGAACACCGGCTCGGTGTCGATGCTGTCGGTCTGCGTGAGCCGCTGGGGTTCACCGCCATTGGCGCCGACCGCGTAAATCTGGGCATTGCCCGAGATGGAGAGCGTGGCCACCAACTGCCTGCCGTCGGGCGACCAGGCCGGTGCGCTGTTGGAGCCACGAAAGTTCGCCAGCAGACGGCGTTTGCCGGTCGCCACATCGTGCGCATAGATGACCGGCTTGCGGGCCTCGAACGACACATAGGCCAGCTGCGAGCCACCCGGTGCCCAGCTCGGGGAAATGATGGGCTCCGGGCTGCTCAGCGCGGCACGGGCGTTTTCGCCGTCGGCATCGGCCACCCACAGGCTGTAGCGCTGAGCGACCTTGCTCACATAGGCAATGCGGGTGGAAAACACACCCTTGTCGCCGGTGATTTTTTCGTAAACGTGGTCAGCGATTCGGTGGGCCGCCAGGCGCAGGTCCTGAGCCGACACCGGGTAACTCAGCCCGCCCAGGTCCTGCCCGCGCACCACGTCCCAGAGGCGAAAACGCACATCAAAGCGCCCATCAGCGAGGCGGGACACGCTGCCCGTCAGCAGGGAGTCGGTCCCTTTTTCGCGCCACGGGGCCGGGTCGGGGCGTGCCGTCTCGTCCAGCGCACCTGCACCGGCTCCACAAAACGGAACCGGCCGCTGCGCTCCAGATCGGCCCGCACGATGGCGGCCATGTTCTGGCTGGCGACATCGTTGCCGCGAAAGCCCACCACCGAAAAGGGGAACTGCGTGAGCCCCACGCCAGAGACCTCAACGCGGAATTGCGCGCGCGCCTGGTGCAGCGGCAAAACCAGCAGAGGAAGCGCGCCCGCTGCACACAAGAAGCGCCTGCGTGGGGTCGGAGCCCAAAAATCGAAACGGGTCAAATCCAGCATCCTTTGTGTATCGCCCATGGGTCAAAGCCTGAGGTCCAACCAAGCCGTCTGCGAGCCCTTGCAGTGGGGCGCAGCCGATGATAGCGGAGGCCTCGCGGCTCACCGTGACAAGATGTGAGCCTCATGCCTACCAGTTACGCCGGTTGATCCGTCCACGCGGCGAAATGTTCCGCGACTTGTGCATCTTTTCAGCGCAGCGGTGTGCAACAGCACGCCAGCGCCCGGCGGATCAGAGCAGCACGATGTCGTACTGCTCCTGCGTCATGGAGTTTTCCGCCTGCAGCGAGATCGGCTTGCCGATGAAGTCGGACAGGCCGGCCAGGTGCTGGCTTTCTTCGTCCAGGAACAGCTCCACCACCTGGGCCGATGCGACCACCCGGAATTCGCGCGGATTGAAGGCCCTGGCCTCGCGCAGGATCTCGCGCAGGATGTCGTAGCACACGCTGCGGGCGGTCTTCACCGTGCCTTTGCCGCTGCAGGCTGCGCAGGGTTCGCTGAGCATGTGGGCCAGCGATTCGCGGGTGCGCTTGCGCGTCATCTCCACCAGACCGAGCTGAGAAAAGCCGCCGATCATGGTCTTGACGCGGTCGCGCGCGAGCTGTTTGCGGAACTCGGTCAGCACCGCGTCGCGGTGGTCTTCCCGCACCATGTCGATGAAGTCCACGATGACGATGCCGCCCAGATTGCGCAGGCGCAGCTGGCGGGCAATGGCCTGTGCCGCTTCAAGGTTGGTGCGGAACACCGTGTCGTCGAAGTTGCGCGCCCCGACGAAACCGCCGGTGTTCACGTCCACCGTGGTCAGGGCCTCGGTCTGGTCGATCACCAGGTAACCACCGGACTTCAGATCGACCCGGCGGCTGAGCGCGCGGGCCATGTCTTCATCGACGTTGAAGAGATCGAAGATCGGTCGTTCGCCAGCGTAGTGCTGCAGCTTCTTGGCCGTGTCGGGCATGAACTCGGCGGCAAAGGTCTGCAGCAGGCCGAACTGCTCGCGCGAATCGATGCGGATCGACTGGGTTTGCGCGCCCACCAGATCGCGCAGCACGCGCTGCATCAGGTTCAGGTCTTCGTGCAGCAACGAAGCCGGTGGCTGGCGCGTGGCGGCTTCCTTGATACGCTGCCAGGTCTTGCGCAGATAGCCGATGTCCTCGCCGAGTTCTTCGTCGCTCGCGTCTTCGGCGTTCGTGCGCAGGATGAAACCGCCCGCCGCACTGCCATCGCCCGGCGCGGCCAGTTCCAGCACGCGCTGTCGCAGGGCCTCGCGCTGGGCGGACGGAATTTTTTGCGACACGCCAATGTGGTTGTCCTGCGGCAAAAACACCAGCAGGCGCCCGGCGATGCTGATCTGCGCCGTGAGCCGCGCGCCCTTGCTGCCGATCGGGTCCTTGAGCACCTGCACCATCAGCGCCTGGCCTTCAAAAATCTGCCGCTCGATCGGCAGCACCGGGTCGGGCGCGAGCACCTTGTTGTTGCCTTGAGCGCCCTGTTCGTCGGTCGGTACCGAACGATCTCGCGGCAAAGCGTGTTTGGCCGTGATGTTGGGCATCAGGTCGGCGACATGCAGGAAGGCCGCGCGGTCCAGCCCGATGTCGATGAAGGCCGACTGCATGCCGGGCAGCACGCGCGAGACTTTACCCAGGTAAATATTGCCAACCAGCCCACGCTCGAGCGTGCGCTCCAGATGCACTTCCTGCACCGCGCCCTGCTCCACCACGGCGACCCGGGTTTCCTGTGGTGCCCAGTTGATCAAGATGTCCTGGCTCATGCTGGTCTCGGTAAATGGTGTGTTCAGCAGGCCAGCCGCACGCTGGCCGCCCGCAGCAGCGTCGCTGTCTCGTGTGCCGGCAGGCCCATGATGCCCGAGTAACTGCCGCTGATGCGGCGGATGTGCAGCGCCGCAGCGCCCTGGATGGCGTAGGCGCCTGCCTTGCCCATGGGCTCACCGCTGGCCACGTAACGGCGGATGTCCGCCGCGCTCCAGTCATCGAACTCGACCCGTGACGCCGACAACGCCGTCCAGGTGCGGATGGTGCCGCGCGTCGTCGGTCGCGCCACCGCCACCGCAGTCAGGACCCGGTGTTGCTGCCCGGACAGGTCGGCCAGCATGCGCCGGGCGTCAGCCGCATCGCTGGGCTTGCCGAGGATGCGCCGCCCCAGTGCCACGCTCGTGTCGGCGCACAGCACCGGAGCCGGTGGCCATCCGCGCCGCCGCAGCCGGTCCACCGAGGCTTGCAGCTTCAGGCCGGTGACGCGCTGAACATAGGTGACCGGCGCCTCTGCGCCCTTCACCACCTCCAGCGCCTCGACGTCTTCCGTCGCGTCGGGCAGCAACAGTTCGCAGCGCACGCCCCACTGCTCCAGCAGTTGCTTGCGCCGGGGGCTTTGCGAGGCCAGATAAATGAAGTCGCTCACGGTGGGTCATTCCCTGTGATAGGGGTGGTTGGCGTTGATGGACCAGGCGCGGTAGAGTTGTTCGATCAGCAACACGCGCGCCATGGCGTGCGGCAGGGTCAGGTCGGACAGCCGGACGCGCTGGTGCGCTGCGGCGCGAAAGGCGGGCTCCAGCCCGTCGGGGCCGCCAATGACCAGTGCAACGTCGTCACCGCCCTGCTGCCAGGCTTGCAACTGAAGGGCCAGCGCCTTGGTCGTCAGCGCTGTGCCGCGCTCGTCCAGCACCACGGTGCGGCAGCCCTTGGGCAGCGCCGCCACGATGCGCTCGCGCTCGGCGGCCATCACCGTCTCCACCGTCTTGGAGCCGCGGGGTTCGGTCTTGACGGTCTTGATGTCCACCCGCAGCTCGGGCGGGAAGCGCTTGGCGTAATCGTCGCAGGCGGTCTGGGCCCAGTCGGGCATGCGCTGCCCGACCGCGACGATCACCAGCTTCATGCCTTTTTCTTGGGCGCGGACTTGGCCGACACCTGGGCGGCGGGTGCGCGCTGGGCAGCGGGTTTGGCCACGCCCTTGGCCGCTGTCTTGGCTGCCGTTTTGGCCACTTTGGGCTTGACCACCACGGTTTTCAGCGGTGCTTTGGCGGGTGTGGTCTTGTTGGTGGTTTTGCGCGCCGGGGTGGTGGCCGGGGCCTTGGCAGCGGACTTCACTGCCGACTTGGCCACCGCCTTCACGCCGGTTTTGGTGCCCGGCTTTGGAGCGGCTTTGACAGGGACCGCAGCGGCCGACACCGCCTTGGCGGCCTTGCGGGCGACCGACTTCGCATCGACCGGTTTCACTTCTTTGACGACACCCTTTTTGGTGGTCTTGGTGGCGGCCTTTTTGGCCACGGGTTTGGTTTCGGCGGCCTTGTCGGCGCCGTGCTTCAGGCGCACCGGCTTGGCGCCCCAGATTTCTTCCAGGCGGTAGTACTGGCGGATCACCGGCTGCATCACATGGGCCACGGCGGCGCCGCAGTCCACGATGATCCATTCGCCGTTGTCCTCACCCTCGATGCGCGGCTTGTCGAAGCCCGCTTCACGCACCGCGTCGCGCACGCTGGCGGCCAGCGCCTTGGTCTGGCGGTTGGAGGTGCCGCTGGCGACGATCACGCGCTCGAACAAGGGGGACAGATGCTCGGTATTGAAAACCACGATGTCCTGCCCCTTGACGTCCTCCAGCCCGTCCACGATGGCACGCTGGAGTTTCTGGATGTCTTTTTTGGCGGTGGTTTCGCTGGTCATGAGGGGTTTTGATAAAGATGATGTTGTGAAATATAGCCTGCCACCGGCTGGGGCACCAGCGCGGCATGGGTTCCGTCGCGCCCCAGTGGCTGCCCGAATCGGGCCCGCACGGCGGTGGCGCTGATGTTGGCCAGGGGCATGTCGAGCCGGATGAAAGGCAGATCCACGCCCGAGAGGTCGGCCTCGGCATGGGTGGCGTCGAGCGCATCCGCGCCGATGCGCGTGGCCCGGTTGGCCACCGCCAGCTGGGCCAGTTGCAGCACCTCGGGCCAGCGCATCCAGGTCTTGAAAGCCAGCAACTGGTCGGCCCCCAGCAGCAGGAACAGCTGGGCACCAGGGTTTTCCAGGCGCAGTTCCTGCAGGCTGTCTGCGGTGAAGCTGGGGCCGCTGCGGCGCGTCTCGCGCGGGTCCACCTGGGTATGTGGCAGATCGCCAAACGCCAGCAGGCACATGGCCAGCCGGTGGTGCGCGTCGCTCAGCGGTCGCGCCTTGTGCCATGCCTGTCCGGTGGGCAGGATGAGCAGCCGGTCCAGCCGCAGCTGCGCCAGCGCCGCCTCGGCCAGGGCACGGTGCGCCCAGTGGGGGGGATCAAAGGCGCCGCCGTAGACGCCGATGCGCAGCGGCTCTGCGATCACAGCCCCGGTGCTACCGGCGTGCGTGAGGTTCAAACCCAGTCCTTGCGCACCAGGAACGCGCTGGTCAGCCGGGCTTCGGGTGACCCGGCGGGGTCCTCGCGCTGGTACGACCAGCTCACCAGCGGTGGCATGGACAACAGGATGGACTCGCTGCGCCCGCCCGACTGCAAGCCGAAGTGCGTGCCACGGTCCCAGACCAGGTTGAATTCCACGTAGCGGCCACGCCGGTAGAGCTGGAAGTCGCGTTCACGCTCGCCGTACGGCAGGTCCTTGCGCCGGTCCACGATGGGCAGGTAGGCGTCGAGGAAAGCATCGCCCACCGAACGCAGCATGGCAAAGCTGCCGTCGAAGCCGAACTCGGCAAAGTCGTCGAAGAAGACGCCGCCGATGCCACGCTGTTCGTCGCGGTGCTTGAGGTAGAAGTACTCGTCGCACCACTGCTTGAAGCGCGGGTATTTGTCGACGCCGAACGGATCGAGCGCGGTCTTGCAGGTGCGGTGAAAGTGCACCGCGTCTTCTTCGAATGCGTAATAGGGCGTGAGGTCCATGCCGCCGCCGAACCAGCACACCGGCTCCCCGCCCTGGGGTGTGGCCGCGATCATGCGCACGTTCATGTGCACCGTGGGCACGTACGGGTTGCGCGGGTGGAACACCAGCGACACACCCATGGCCTCGAAAGGAGCGCCCGAGAGCTCGGGCCGGTGCTGCGTGGCCGAGGGTGGCAGGCGCGGGCCGCTCACGTGCGAAAAGCCGCAGCCGGCACGCTCGAACACCGGGCCGCCTTCCAGAATCTGCGTGATGCCCTGGCCTTGCAGCGTTTCACCGGCGGGCTTTTCCCAGTGATCGACCACGAAGCGGCCACCGTCCACCAGGGCCACGGTGGAGGTGATGCGGTCTTGCAGGCCGGTCAGGTAATCGCGGACTTTCTGGGTGGAGCGTTTCATGAAGGTGTTCACCGATCAAAGGGCGCGAAAACCGATGTCGCGGCGGCACTGCATGCCGTCAAAGCGGATGCCATCGACCACGGCGTAGGCGGTCTGCCGGGCTGCGGCCACGGTGTCGGCCAGCGCGGTCACGCACAGCACCCGGCCACCCGAGACCAGCACCTGACCATGGGCGTCGGCCGTGCCGGCGTGGAACACCATGGCGGCGTCGGCATCGGCTGGCAGACCTGTGATGGCGTCGCCCTTGCGCGGGTTCATGGGGTAACCGGCGGCGGCCAGCACCACACCCAGGGCCACGCGCGGGTCCCAGTCCAGTGACACCTTGTCCAGCTCGGCACGGGTGGCGGCCAGCAGCACCTGCGCCAGGTTGCTTCTGAGCCGCATCATGATCGGCTGCGTTTCGGGGTCGCCCATGCGGCAGTTGAATTCCAGCGTCTTGACGCGGCCATCGGGCGTGATCATCAGGCCTGCGTAGAGGAAGCCGGTGTACGGGATGCCGTCGGCCGCCATGCCGCGCAGCGTGGGCAGGATCACCTCGTCCATCGCGCGCTGGTGCACGGCGGGCGTGACCACCGGCGCGGGCGAATAGGCCCCCATGCCGCCGGTGTTGGGGCCCTGGTCGGCGTCGAGCAGGCGCTTGTGGTCCTGGCTGGTGGCCAGCGGCAGCGCGTTCACGCCGTCGCACAGCACGATGAAGCTGGCCTCTTCGCCTTGCAGAAACTCTTCGATGACGACCCGCGCGCCACCTTCGTTGTGGGCCACGCCCAGGGTATTGTCCAGCAGCATGAAGTCGATGGCTTCGTGCGCCTCGGCCAGACTCATCGCCACCACCACGCCCTTGCCCGCTGCCAGACCATCGGCCTTGATGACGATTGGCGCCCCCTGGGCGTCCACATAGGCATGGGCTTGCACGGGGTCGGTGAAGGTCTGGTAGGCGGCCGTGGGAATGCCGTGGCGCTGCATGAAGGCCTTGCTGAACGCCTTGGAGCTTTCCAGCTGCGCGGCTTTTTGCGTCGGGCCGAAGATCGCCAGACCGTGCGCCCGGAACTCGTCGACCACGCCCGCCGCCAGCGGCGCTTCAGGCCCCACCACCGTGAGTGCGATGCCGTTGGCCTGCGCCCACTCGCGCAGCGCCACCTTGTCGGTGATGGGCAGGTTGGTCAGTTGGACATCCCGCGCAGTCCCTGCATTGCCGGGCGCCACAAACACCTGCTCCACGCCCTCGGACTGCTTGAGCTTCCACGCCAGCGCGTGCTCGCGGCCACCGCCGCCCATCACCAGAACTTTCAAACCAATCTCCAAAAATCAAACATGGCACCAGACAGACGTGTCCCGGTCGAGAACGCGGCGGAACCGGCTTCGCGTTGCCCCCTTGAGGGGGTGACGCGCGCAGCGCGGCGCAGGGGTGGGTCAAAAACTTGCGTTGTGGAAGACTTCCTGCACGTCGTCCAGGTCTTCAAGAATATCGAGCAGCTTCTGCATGCGCGCAGCATCTTCGCCGGTCAACTCGATGGTGTTTTCCGGTCGCATGGTGATTTCAGCCACTTCCGGCTTGAGACCAGCCGCTTCGAGCGCGTTTTTCACCGCCTCAAAGTCGGTGTAGGCGGTCAGCACCTCGATGGCGCTGTCGTCGTCGGTGACCACGTCCTCGGCGCCGGCTTCCAGCGCCACTTCCATCACCTTGTCCTCGCTCGTGCCGGGGGCGAAGATGATCTGGCCGCAATGCTTGAACTGGAACGCCACCGAGCCGTCGGTACCCAGGTTGCCGCCGTACTTGCTGAACGCGTGCCGCACTTCGGCCACGGTGCGCACCTTGTTGTCGGTCATGGTGTCCACGATGATGGCGGCGCCACCGATGCCATAGCCCTCGTAGCGGATTTCTTCCAGCGCCTGGCCTTCCAGGTTGCCCGAGGCCTTGTCCACGTTGTACTTGATGCGGTCGGCCGGCATGTTGGCGGCCTTGGCCTTGTCAATGGCCAGACGCAGGCGCGGGTTCATGGCCGGGTCGCCGCCGCCGGT
>PNMH01000092.1 GCA_013823505.1 Polaromonas sp.
GGTATCAGTCGGATGACATGCACATTGTGGCCTGTTCTGGAAACCTATTCCATGCGACCGCGCGCCGAAGTCGCGCATCGCCTGTTCGGATGCGCCTCAAAAACTCTTCAACCGAAGGGTGGCATTCTGAGGAAAACGATCGCAAGGTGCCAGAAAAGCGCGGCGTCCACTGTCAATTCTCCAATCACCCGCAAATCCACCATTTCACGGCATACGAGAAAAAATGAAATGGCTGGATTTGTGTGCACACGATCTCTATCGCCAGTTGCCGTACGGGTTCAACACCTTAGCTGAACGACTCGTGCGTCTGTGTGTGTTCTCGATAGCCTCCATGCAGTTCTTTGACGAGCCAATGGGCATGGCCTTGTCTGGCGGTGCGCACGTGGCAGCGCGGTTCATGCTGACATCAGAACCCTTCCACGGCGTGCGCTCCACAGAGGAATTGGCGTATGTGATGGCTGGCTATGACCGTGGAACTGAATGGCCACGTGGTTCGGGCCTGTCATTCACGCAAGGTGTCGCGCCTGATGCCTGGGATAGGGGCTTTCGGATGGAGCACCACGCAGAGGGGCTGATGAAAGCCATGTCCGAAGGCTTGCCCAGTCGATATCAGGGCCCCATGGAATTCCCCATGAAAACCGTGGCCCAGTCATGTCGAAACGTGCTTCTGCGCATTGCGGGCGGTGCAGACTGGCGCGATGTGACCTCGCCCCAATCTTGGCAAAAAGTCGTGGCGGGGTGCGGCCACATGGCACTGATGTCCATGGTCTCGGCCGTGGCACCTCGCCTTCGTCAGCGTTCAGGAAAGTTTGCGTGACCACGGCAGCCCCCCGGCTGACCTGGCATCCCGGCAGCCTCAGACCCTATGCATCGCTGTGGCACACGTTGCAGCGCGCAGCGGCACTCAACAGACTGCGCATCGGGGAGCTGCCCGACTTCCGGGGTTGCCAGTCTGGCGACACTGACCACACCGTCAGCCCGGTGAACGTCCTGCTCAATGAAAGGAGCGAGGCAGGCCAGATCCGAGTCGCCTTGTCCACCGATGTTTTGGCCAAATGGCTGGGTGAACCCGCGAGCCTGTTTGCCTGGTCGCACCTGGGTGCACTGCCACACTGGGCACGGCAACTGGTGTTTCCTGGTTTCCGGCTGTGCCGACAGTGCCTGACTGCGGGGTATCACAGTGCGCTCACATCCATCAGCCTGCTGCAAGCCTGCCCGATTCATGGAACGGAGCTGGTGGATCAATGCACATGTGGTCGACCGTTTTTGAGTCGCTTGTCTGGTGCATCCCTGCTTCATGCAGGCCATTGCGCGTGCGGCAAGCTCGCTTTGTTCACACGTGACACCTGCCGCCAACCCTCGCTGTCCGCAAACGAGACCAGGGCTTTTGAACCCCTTGTGACATGGCTGGAGGCCTTGACCAGGATCAGCCGTCCACACTTCCGCAACAAAGTCGACGAGCAGGCAGACTGGAACACGTGGCTCAGCACCTTGGTTCAATGGGGAACTGAGCTGGGGATTGACCGGCCCGCGTGTGTGGTTGCTCCCCATGAACAACACCGACGGTATCCGGTTCACCACGCGTGCGGGCCACTCAAAGGGAATGGTCCGTCCAAGGAAAAGCAAGCCAGTAACCAAGAACGACTGGTCTTCGAGTTCTGGCCAGACGAACCCGAAGCTTGGGTATATCGGGCCATGCAACGTCACTTGAGGCGCCATGTCGTCAGAGATTCTGACCATTGGATTCAGAAATTCATGGCGTTATCAGACCCCATCGGCATCGCCAACCTGATGCGCGAAAACCGGGCTGCGCTCCTTGCCTTTGCCGAAATGCAATGGGCGCGGACACTGGAGCCTGAGGCATCCAACCGGCGCTGGCCGTATCGCATCGACTATTCGTCCTGGGGCATACGCGTGCCGGCAGCATTGGCTTTGCGGGGAATCAGGACAGAGACCCGGAATCTGCATCTCAGCAAAGACCAGCAGGAATGGCTGGACTATCAGGCCAGTGGGGCCGTGGTGACAGCGGTCTGGAGACACGCAGTAGCGTACGCATTGCAAACGGCAAAAAGCGGGGTTGCAGATTGGGCTGTTGACGAACACCCCAATCCGTTGCCAGAAAACTGGAGTGTGCGCCAAGGTTCCGATGGCTTGCACTTCCTCAATCTGCTTCAGGATCACCATCCTGACTGGCTCTTGCCAAGGGCTGACAAAGGCAAACGACAGGCAAGGGAAAAGACCCGCGCGTCACAGGCTCATCAGCTTGTGATGGAGACTTGCTCTGGCTCATGTTTGTCGTGGAATCAGCACGACGGATGGCATGTCACGGACGCATGGGTGCCCGTCGATGGCGTGTTTCACCGGCATCGCATGCTCGGCTTTGCAGAGGGCCGGCCTCTGTTCTGGCTTTTCGAGGCGAATGATGGATTTGTGGCACGACTGCAGGACATGAAGCTGCAATCCTGGGCCGATACACCGAAACAGGCGATCGACACACTGCGACAGTGCTTGCGTCGACACCGCGCGACCTATGGATACACCCCGACCTGTACCAAGGTAAAGCCGATGCGGACGCCGGCTAATTCCCAACCGAGTGGCTCACCGAGTGAGGTGTACTACCAAATCTTGGTTTTGACGGCCAGAAAGAAGGCACTATTCTGGGGAAACAACCGAGAATTGACTGCAGCCGCCCATCGGATGCTGTATGAAAAAGGTTTCGTAGCAGAACAGCTTCATACCGTCTCGGGGTGAGGCGGGACCTTACCCAACGATTGGGGCTGGCGAGAGTTGGTTCCCGTCCAAAAGCACGGTTGGCTGCAGATTGCGGCCCGAATGGTCAGGTGTTCTGATGTATATGGACAGCCTGCTGGTTTGACGTGGTCACCCAGACTGTCGTCGTGCCAATGCTGTAGTTGAATGGTGGGAATCGGCCAATCAACGGCCATGTGTTTCTCGAACCCGAAGGCCTTTGAAGGCTGGTTGCAGACGGTCGCCCAATACGCAAGCTTAGTTCCAGCCGCGTCCTAGAACTATCCCCACGATTGCCCTACTTCGTGAAGGAGTGAGTTGCGAACTTCTGCAGCAACATATAGCGAAGAGCGAGCCGCATGCAAGGATTTTTTGCTACAGCGTCAACCAAGGTGTAAACTGTCAACCAAACTGTCAACCAAAGAAAAGATTGGAGCCTTCCAGTGAGCGAAAGGATGTCGAACGCGCCGGTGTACTACGCGCTCGCGCAGGCGCAATTCAATCCTGTCGCCGCGATGTCGAAGTATGTGGATCAAATCCAGGATCGTCTGCGGCGCGAGGGATACCCGCTGTTCGAGCCGCAACAGGTCACGCACTTAGTTGTGCCAGGTCCTGGCCAGGCGCAGCAAGCAGCGCCGCAGATTGCGCATATGGTCTCTTGGCTCATCACACGCAGCGACCGTACGGCCGGGTTCATATTGGCGCCGTCGGCAATCACCTACCACACGACCCAGTACGACACGCACAAAGGGTTCATCCCGGAGTTGCTGCGCGGCTTGGCGGCCGTGCATGAGGTGGCCGCTCTCGATCATGTCAGCCGGTTAGGCCTTCGCTATCTGGATGCTGTGTTGCCTCGCGCCGGGGAGAGCGTGGAGCAGTACCTCGTCGGTGGATTGCACGGCATCGAGTTCAATGCCACGCAGCGGTACAGTCTTACGGAATCGGTCTTTGCGACAGACACCAGCCCACTGGTGCAGACCGGGACACTCGTGACACGGGTGCATAGGATGAACGAGCCGTTGGGGTTCCCGCCAGACATGCAACCCAACGGCTTGATGGTCAATCCGAAATTCGATGTGAAGGAGCCTCGGGCACATGCAGTCATCGATACGGATCACTTTGTCGAAGGCCGCATGCCTATCGATCTGGACAACTTGGATAAGCAGGCGCTCTCGCTGCATGCGACCATCAAGTCTGTCTTCAGAGCGACCACGACGGATCACGCGCGCGACGCATGGGCCTAAACTAGCTGTAACCGACGCCATGTACACCGCTACGTTACCTACCTACCGACCGAGGCCGTTCTCTGCGCCGATTGGCGCTGCCGCCACTGTAGCCTTTGCGTTGCTGGGCTCGGCCCTTGCGGTCGGTGGCACGGGCAGCATCTTCGACATCTCCCGCGTAGGGGACTGGCGCAGGATGTTGGAGGCCCGAGTACCCCTCCACGTTGATGTCGGGGTGGCTGATGACAGCCAAGAGCAACGCCCTGATCTGCGATCAGCATCTGACCATCTCGGCAACATCCGTCAAGTGTTGAATCCGGCCATCGCGGATCTGGCCACGGTGTTCGGTGTCTCCAGACAGGCGATCTACAAGTGGATCGGCGGAGAAGCGATGCCCGAGCCTGACAAATTCGAGCGGATTCGCGCCCTGAGCCATGCAGCAGACGCTTTCCGAGACGCTGGCATCACTCGTGCGTCTTCCATGCTGAAGATGAAGGCATTTGAGGGCCGGTCCTTGATGGATCTCGCTGCTGCCGGGCAGCTCTTGCCGTCGCATATTCAGTCGCTGATCGCCGAAGCCCTGGCGATGGATGCAGCTTACGACCGATCAGGCTTGGCGAAGTCGAAAGCGAAGCCCTCGGACGATTGGCGTACCGAGGTGTCCATTCCCGGGTCCCCCGAGCGATAGATCGGGGGACGATGCATGTTGGCGCGCGATACGGACTGGCGACAGGGCGATGTTCTAACTTGCGAGACCGCTTCAGCATTGGGTTTGGTCGCCGCGACCGATCAAGGGCACCGCGTCATCGTCATCACCCATGACTGCGACTTGCCTCATGAAAGCGAGCACTGCGTCGAGGTCATCGTCGCCCAATTAGTTGTCAAGGATCCCAAACCTGACCCGCAGCTCTCCTACGCCAAGAACCCGCGACGACTCCACCTCGCCTACGAGGGTGCCGACATTGCACCGTTAATTCTTGAACTCCGGCATAGTGATCGCCGCAGCGTACCGAAAGATAACTTCTCCGAGCTCTCAGTCAAAGACAACAGCCTCGCGCTGCCGGATGACGCGAAGCGTGCCCTGAAGCAGTGGCTTGCCGCGCGATATGGCCGACCGGCATTCCCCAATGCTTTCGAGAAGCGGCTGCGCAAGCTCTCTGGCAAGCGCACCGTCGAGCAGCTGATTGCCAAGATTCTTGAGCCCGAGGCCAAGTACTTGGTCGGGCTGTTCTTCGATCTGGGTGAGCAGCGTGGCGCAGAAGCCGTCGAAGGGGAACCGTACGCTCTGTCAATGTCCGTTGTGTACGACGCAACCGAGGGTGGCCCCAACGCAAGGCTGTCGGCTGAGCGGGTTGCCGAGCAACTCCGCGCGCTGTTCGAGAAGACCTACAGCAAGCCCGCCACCGCCACCGAAATCGCGCTTGACGCTTGCGAAGCTGTAGCAGATACCCGTCTGACGCTTGCTGATCTACGTCGTGTGGATCAGTGGCGCCTTGAGTACATCAGTCTACGAGATGACACGCAGGGCGACTTCCTGCCAGTTGGTGAAATACCGGCGTAGAGAAAAAGGGGAGCTGCGCCAAAGGGATGATTGCTACCGCAGCTCTTCGCGAGAAGCTCGTTGAAGCGTACGAATGGCCGGTATGTGACCAAAATGGCGTGAGTCGGCGCTTCATTGCGAACTACTGCTCCCGCTGCACTGCGGTCATTGCCTTCCCGATGCCTAAGACTCCAATGGGTCAACCAGCCATTGAGTTGACGTGACCTCACTCGTTGGATCAACGTCGTGGTCATGAACGCCAGAATGTGTGTCCAAGAGTGATCGGCTTCCGCAGTTGGCTTCTTCTGGCCAAATTTAGCTGCGGCCGGAACTCCCTTTCAACGCCCGTGCGCAGGTCTACCGCTTCACGCAGGATCCGGCCCCTCGTCCCTCGCATTGAGACGAGACACCTTCAGCCCAACTTTCTGTCACACCTTGATTGGGCCGAACATGCCGGTGTAGATCAGTGCTTCCCACACCTTCTTGATGGCCTGCCCAGTCTCCTGACTGACAAACAAGGATGACCGAGCCCCTCGTGGAGCCCCGAGAAAGTACGGGCGCATCGACTCCCAAGTCTCAGCCATCTGGGACCACTCCCAGCAGGGCACTTCCTTCTCAAGCAGGAGCGGCATGGCAATCGACAGTGGGATCAGCTTGTCCATCGGCAGCGTTTTGCTCCACTCGCATTTGACAAGGATAGGCGTGGCCGACTCGCTGTAGAACTTCACGTTCAGCCGCTTAGCCGTGATGGTGGCCGCAGTGTGTTTGAACGCCAGTTCCTCGACTGAATCGAGCACCTCTTGGCCATCTCCATACGGACAGGTCACAAAGCCATGTGCGAAGCACTTGATGTGGTCCAGACCTTCGTACCCACACTCTCTCCCCGGCAAGGTAACCGGGTGCCGGTCGTTGTGGTGCCGCACCAGAGGGTGCCAGGACGGATAGGCGTCCACCACCGGACCGAGTTCATCCATGATGTCCAGTAACGCTTCCTTGCTACGCACCCGCTCCTGAGCAGATGCCTCTCGTAGTCGACCGATGAGATAGCTCTCTGCTGCTTCGTAGCCAGCTTTCGCCGCGTCCTCTGCTCGGAATGCCATGAAACCCTCACGAATTGTTGAATACGCTTAAATATACCATATTACGCACATCATATCAATTTCATGCGCGATTCAATGAATTTGAGCGCAACAGGGATGAAAGTCGGCCGCAACCGATGGTAGAAAGCAAGATGCAATCAAAAGCACCGATGTCTTTGCAGAGGCGCGAGTGATGCTGGTCAGATCCATTTCCTCCCCCGCCAGGAGCTTGATTCCTGAGTAGGCCAACACCTTAGCAGGCCGTTGAAAAAATCCCGAGTAACGAGCCACTCCAATATTGGCCCCCCCAGAACGGCCCACAAGCGATTTTTCTTGAATAAGCAAGGGGTGAGGCGCCCCCGAAATCACCGTTTTTCGGATATGTATCGACTTTTTCAACGGCCTGTTAGATTGCAAATGGGCTGGCTTGTTGCTTCGGCGACTGCTTGCCTGTCGCGCGAAATGGAGCGCTCGATCCTCGGCGGTTTGTGACTCTTGCAGAACAGATTGCCCGAAACCGAACGCTCGTAGAACAGGAAATCGGCGCCCTTTGTGACCACCCTTCGCGCATCGCAAGCAAGCAGACTATGACAGTGCGGGCGTGGTTCAGCGGGTGTAGAAGGTGTCGGCAGATCAACTGTCCAATGGCGACTTGCGCCAGTCCCCAGGTGTCATCCCAAAGCGGGCCTTGAAGCGGCGGGAGAAATGGGCAGGGTCGTTGAAGCCAGCGTCGTAACAGAGGGTGCGAATGGGCAGGTGCCTGCGCAGGGGGTCGATGAGCCAGCGGCGTGCCAGTTCGAGCCGGGCGTCGAAGATGGCTTCTTCCAGTGAGCAGTGTGTGCCTTTGAAGGCTTCGTGCAGGTAGCCCAGCGACAGGCCGCAGGCCTGAGCGACGCTGCGGGGGGAAAGGTCAGGGTCGGCCGCATGGCTGCGAATGTGGCGCAGGGCGCGCTGGCGGTGGTGGGTGAGGGCGTGGCTTTTGAGTGCGGCGGCGTCAGCCGGCGTGTGCTCCAGCAGCAGCCCGAGCATTTGCAGCAACTGTTCGCTCCAGCAGGCGTATTCGTGGTCGGACCACTGGCGCGCGCCGAGCGACAGGTGGCTGGCGAAGGCGCGCATCATGTCCAGGCTGGCGGCGTGTTCGCAGCAGGTGTGCAGGTCGTAAAACGGTTGCAGATCGCCCACGCGGTCGCGCAGCAGCGCCAGGGGAAACGCGATGCTTTCGGTGCGGTACTCGTCATCGACCTGTGTCTGGTATGCCACGGCGTGGTTGAACAGGTAGACACCGCCTGCGCTCAGGGTGCGCTCAACGTGGAAGTGTGTGACGCGCATGGTGGTTTGCGGCAAGGTGAGGGTGATGAACTCTTCGCTCAGGTGGGCCACATGCTTGGGCTGGCGGCTGAGGTTCATGCCCCGGTAGCGCATGGCGTGAAAGGCCAGTGGGCCGCGGCGCAGGGAGCGAAGCGAGGCCACCACCGGTGCTTGGCCGCCCATGGGCCGGACCTGTATGGGGCCGAAGGTGTCGTTCAGCGCCTGTTGCCACCGCTCCACCCGTTCGCTGGGCGGGAGGGTGGACGTGTCCAGTTCTATGGTGTTCATCGGGGCGAATTGTCCGAGAGGCCCTGATCCTAGGAGGTAGGGGTGAACCCTAGGCCGGGGCTGACGCTGGGTCAACAGATGCCCGCTGCTCGGACAACGTGAAAAGCGGTGTCGTTCCTACGATCCATGCGACCCGACACCCGTCGGCCATTCACACATGGAGACTTCAATGAACCGACGCATGCTTCTTGCCACGCTGGGGCTGACCGCTGCCTTGGCCGCCCACGCCAACCCCGAATTCAAGTGGACTCTGGCTTACCTGCCGGTGACGGGCACCACCTATTACGACGCGGCTTTGCAGCTGCCGGAACGCATTGGCAAAGCCACCAAGGGGCGGGTGCAGGTCACGGCCAACGGCTCGCTGGTACCGGGCACCCGCATGCTGGAAGCGGTGCGCGATGGCGATGTGCAGATGTCCATGGTGCTCAGCGGCTACTACACCGCTTCGCAGCCGCTGTTCACGCTGGTGTCGCTGCCGGGCTATTCCGAGAGTTTTGCCGACCTGGACCGGGTGATGGCTTCGCCTTACGGCGCGGCCATGCGCGAGGTGTTTGCGCGCGACTACAAGGCGCGGGAGCTGCTGTTCAGCGCGTTTTGCCCTCAGACGGTGTTTTCCACCAAGCCCGTCCAGACACTGGAGGACTGGAAAGGCTTGCGGGTGCGGGTGAACAACGCAGGCACCGCCGTGCTGGCCAATGTGCTGTCGGCCAAGCCAGTGTCGCTGTCGGCGGGGGAAGTGCTGCCCGCCTTGCAGCGGGGCGTGGTGGATGCCGTGGTGACGGATGCCTGCTGGGCCTACGGTGCCGGTTTCTACACTGCGGTGAAGCACGCGGCGGCGTGGAAGCTGGGCTCGGTCGTGCCCTGGCATGTGATGGTCGGGCAAGAGGCCTGGGCCAAACTGCCTGCCGACCTGCAGCAAGCCGTGGAAGGCGAACTGGCCAGCATGGCCCGGGAGTTGCGCGCCGACTACGCCGCCAAGGTGGAGGCGCTGCCCAAGCAATGGGAGGCCAAGGGCGTGAAGTATCACGTGGTGACCGAGGCCGAAAACCGCAAGGTGCTTGACCCCAAACACATGGGTGCGGTGCAGGACGCCTGGTACCAGCAGGCCAAGCCCAGGAACGTGGACGCCCAGAAATGGGAAGCCGTGGCACGTGACGCCCTGAAACGCTGAGCCTGCCGCCGCCATGGAAACCACTTTGCAACCCCATGCCCCCGCCGGGTCCACGGACGATCGGGCCCCAGGCTCAGGCCACGGGAGCCCGCACAGAACGTGGCTTTCGCTCGCGGTCAGCGAGGGCTCGCGCTGGCTGGTGGTGGCGTTCACCGTGACGCTGCTGATCATCATCAACTACGAGGTGTTTGCCCGCTACTTGTTCAACGCCCCTACCGTCTGGGTGACCGAGTACTCCACCTACCTGGTGGCCGCCATGGCCTTTCTGGGGGCCGCCTTTGCCGTGGTGCGCGACAGCCACATCCGCGTCACGCTGCTGCTGGACGCGGTTTCCGGCACCCGGCGCCAACGGCTGGACCAGCTGTCGGCCGCCACAGCGCTGCTGGTGACCCTGGTACTGGCCTGGAAGTCGCTGGAGTTTGTGCACGGCGAGTTCGCTGCGGGCACGCGGGACTTTGGCCTGATGGCCACGCCCATGTGGGTGCCCCAGAGCGTGGTGGCCCTGGGTTACCTGGGCTTGTTGCTGGCGCTGGCCTTGCAGGTGCGCCAACAGGGTGGTCGCTTGGGGGGCTGGCGGTGCGCGCTGGGCGTGGTGAGCCTGGCGCTGGCCACCACGGTGTTGTATGGCCACTCGCTGGGGCTGCTGCCGTTGTCGCCCTGGTGGGGGCTGTGTGGCTGCGGTGCTGGTGGCCGTGGTCGCCTGGGACGGCTGGGCAGGGGCGGCAAGGTGGCTGGGGTTTGCCTGTGTGCCCGTGGCGGCGTACGCCTGGAGTGCCGATGCCCCCTTGCTGTGGCAGGCCACGGCGTTGGTGCTGACCATGCTGTACCTGCTGTTTGCTGGCGTGCGCGTGGCGTTTGTGCTGACGCTGTCGGGTTTGCTGGGGGTGGTCTTCTGGCTGCCATCGCCCATGCTGCGGGTCCTGGCAGAGCGGTCGTGGTCGGCGGTGCACACTTTTGAGCTGTCGGCCATCCCGATGTTTGTGCTCATGGGCGCTTTGCTCGTCAAGAGCGAGGCATCGGGCGACATGTTTGCCGCCATGCGGGCCCTGATGGGCCGCGTGAGGGGCGGATTTGCGTTTGCTTCGATCGGCGCTGCGGGCATTTTTGCGGCGGTGTCGGGGTCCAGTCTGGCCACGGCTGCCACCCTGGGCCGGGTGGCGGGGCCGCAGATGCTTGACCATGGCTACGACGTGCGACTGGCCTACGGTGTGCTGGCCGCCGGGGGCACGCTGGGCATCATGATTCCGCCCAGCATTGCCATGATCGTCTACGGTTCGCTGGCCGGGGTGCCGGTGACGCAGCTGTTCATGGCTGGCATCGTGCCGGGGGTGGTGCTGATGGGGCTGTTTGCCCTGGTGGTGTGGGTCTGGCTGCTGGTCTGCCCGCAGGCTGCGCCGCCTGCGCGGGCCTACACCTGGCGGGAAAAGTTTGACAGCCTCAAAGGGGTGATCCCTTTCATGGCCCTGATGGCGTGTGTGCTCGGTGCGCTGTACTTCGGCGTGGCCACCCCGACAGAGGCCGGGGCCGTGGGGGCCTTGGCCGCCCTGGGCCTGTGCCACTGGCGGCGCACGCTGGACTGGCGGGCCTTGGTGGAGTCGCTGGAGGAAACCGCACTGGTCACCAGCTTCCTGCTGCTGATCGCGGTGGGCGCGGCGCAGATGGGCTATGTGGTGGACTACCTGGGCGTGCCCGGCCAGCTGGTGGCGCACATCCGTGGGCAGGGCCTGTCGGGCGGCGAGCTGCTGGCGTGGGTGGTGGTGGTGTACCTGGTGCTGGGCATGTTCATCGAGCCCATTTCCATGGTGCTGATGACCATGCCTGTGATGCTGCCTCTCATCCAGGCCGTGGGCTGGGACCCGCTGTGGTTTGGCATTGTGCTGGTGCTGCTGGTCGAAGTGGGGTTGATCACCGCACCGGTGGGCATGATCCTGTTCGTGCTGGAAGGCGTGGCCAAGGGGAGGGCGCAGTTGAAAGACATTTCCGTGGGCGCGCTGCCGTTTGTGGTGGTCATGCTGGCGGCGGTGGCGCTGTTTTACTGGGTGCCGGGCCTGGTCACCGGGCTGCCCAACCTGATGGTGGCGACATGAGCGGATTCGACTTTTCCGCCAGCCACCGGCGGCTGGAGCAGGTGCTGCGCCAGGGCGTGGAGCAGGGCGACTTTCCGGGGGCTGTGGCCTGGATGGCTTGCCATGGCGAAGAGGCCCCGGTGCTGGCCGTGGGGCAGCGCGACCCGGCGTTGCCCCATGCCATGGGCAGCGATGCCGTGTTCTGGATCGCCTCGATGACCAAACCCATCACCACCGCCGCTGCGATGATGCTGGTGGACGAGGGACTGCTGCGACTGGACGACCCTGTGTGCCATTACCTGCCCGCCCTGCAGCGGCTGGCCACGGAAGACGCTACCCCCTGTCAGCCCACCGTGCGTGACCTGATGCGCCACACCGCCGGGTTCACCTACGGTTTTCTGGGCGATGGCCCGGTGCACCGGGCCTACCAGGCGGCAGGGGTGTATGGCTTTGATCAGACCAACCAGGCCATGGTGGACAAACTGGCCCGTCTGCCCTTGTTGTACCCGCCGGGCAGCACCTTTGAGTACGGCATGTCAACCGATGTGTTGGGCGCCGTGGTCGAGGTCTGCAGTGGACAGGACCTTGCCCGTTGCCTGGCCGAGCGTGTGCTGGCTCCCTTGGGCATGGCCGACACGGGGTTCAGCCTCTCGCCCGGCCAGCTGGCACGGGTGGCCCGTCCGTTCGGGCACGAGGCCTTTGACCTGGCCCCACCGCCTGCCGGGGCGGCCTGGGCCTCGGGGGGCAGCGGCTTGTGGTCCACCGCCGCCGACTACGGGCGTTTTGCCCGGATGTTGCTGAACGGCGGGCGTGGCCCAGGGGGCGTGCTGTTGTCTGTCCGTGCCCTGGCGGAGATGAGGCGCCCGCAACTGCCCCCCGGTGTGGGCTTTGGCCCTTATGTGGCGGCATTGGGGCCGGTGGCCCCGCTGCCGACCATGGGGCAGGGTTTCGGGCTGGGCTTGTCGATCCGGCTGGATGGCCTGACCCATCCGCTGCCCGGCGGCAGCGGGGACTTCTGTTGGCCCGGCATGTCGGGCTGCCAGTTCTGGTGCGACCCACAGCACGGCTTGGTGGTGGTGGTGATGATGCAGGCACCGTCCCGGCGGCTGACCTACCGTGCCTGCGCTCGCCAGGCCGTCTACGGTGGGGCCGGACCTGCCACGGAGGGGTTGTCATGAGCCAGGATGCAGCACTGTTCACCGCCGCCGTCGTGGGCGGTGGTCTCATGGGCTCGGGCATCGCAGCCCAGCTGGCGTTGGCCGGTGTGCCCACCCAGGTGCACGACAGCGCCCCTCAGGCGCAGGCGCGTGTGGCTCAGGCCTGCCGCACGGTTTGCCAGGAGTTGCAGGCGGCGGGCCGCCTGAGCGCACCGCAGGCCGATGCGGCACTGGCCCGCATCCGCTTCGAACCCCGGTTGGAGGCCCTGGCTGGGGCAACCCTGGTGATCGAGGCCATTCC
>PNMH01000093.1 GCA_013823505.1 Polaromonas sp.
ACGCCAGGCAGCCACGCCCGCGATCAGCATGACCGGCTGCGTGTTGGTCGTCAGGGCCAGCAGCTCCTTGGGACCGTCGTGAATCAGTTGGCCCACGTTCTCGCCCAAGGCGTCCGAAGCTTCAGCAAGGGTGCTCAGCACCTCGGGATGATCGCCCCACGCATCCAGCATGCCCACCGCTTGTGAGCCTTGGCCTGGGAATACAAACGCGAAATTCTTCATGTGTTCTTCAAATGGTCTTGTGAGGAAGAGGTCCCGGGCGGCTCTGCTCAGAAGTCCAGCAGCACAGCACCCCAGGTGAAACCGCCACCGACCCCTTCGAGCATGACGGTGTCACCCCTTTTCACCTGGCCCTGTCGGACAGCGTGGTCCAAGGCGAGCGGTATTGAGGCGGCCGACGTGTTGCCATGCTGATCGACGGTGACCACGACCTTGTCCATGGACAACTTGAGCTTGCGCGCCGTGCTTTGCATGATGCGGATGTTGGCCTGGTGCGGGATCAGCCAATCCACGTCTTCGGCCGATCTGCCCGCCTTGGCGAGCACCGCACGGGCAGTGTCTTCGAGGACGCCGACAGCCAGCTTGAAAACCGCCTGCCCATCCATCTTGAGCAGCGGGTCGCCCAGGATAGAGCCGCCCGAAACATGGCCGGGAACGCACAGGATGCCCGAGTGCTTGCCGTCGGCGTGAATGTCGGTGGCGAGGATGCCGGGCTTGTCAGACGCTTCCAGCACCACGGCCCCTGCGCCATCACCAAACAACACGCAGGTTGTTCGGTCGTTGAAATCAAGGATGCGACTGAACACCTCCGAGCCAACGACAAGCGCCTTGTGAGCAGTGCCTGACTGGATCAGGGCGTCGGCCACGGTGAGTGCGTAAATGAACCCGCTGCAGACAGCTTGAACATCAAATACCGGACAGCCAGCGATGCCCAGCTTGTGCTGCAGCAGCGCGGCGGTCGAGGGGAACACCATGTCGGGCGTTGATGTGGCGACGATGATGAGGTCGATATCGGCCGGCAGCACACCAGCAGAAGCCATGGCTTCGCGGCAAGCCACTGCAGCGAGGTCGCTCGCAAACACGCCGTCTGAAGCGAAGTGGCGAGCACGGATACCGGTTCGCTCAACAATCCAGTCGTCGCTGGTTTCCACGCCGCGTTTGGCCAACATGTCCACCATGTCGGCGTTGGTCAGGCGGTTCGGTGGCAGGCAACTGCCGGTGCCGGTGATGCGGGCAAAACGGGTCATGCGATGCAGGTGGGGTGGGTCAGAGTGTCGGGATGCTTTTGAGTTCGCTGGGCAGCGACTCAGGCGACATCAGTTGCTGCGCATGCGCAATGCGCTCACGCACGTTGTCCAGCAGCTTGTTGTGGGCCGCATCATAAGCCCGCCCCAAAGCTTGCTCGAACGCGAACGCGTCTGCCGACCCATGACTCTTGAACACCAGGCCCTGCAAGCCCAGCAGCGCGGCCCCGTTGTACCGACGGTGATCCACGCGATTTTTGAATGATTTTAAAACTGGATAGGCAACGATGGCTGCCATTTTCCGAAAGATGCTGCTGGAGAACTCTTGCCGGAGAAATCCACTGATCATGGAGGCAAGCCCTTCGCTGGCCTTCAGCGCGACATTGCCCACGAAGCCATCACACACGACGATGTCCGTCGTTCCCTTGAAGATATCGTCGCCTTCCACGTTCCCGAAGAAGTTGAGATCGCCAGTATTGGCAGCATTTCGAAGCAGAACACCTGCTTTTTTGATCACTTCGCTGCCTTTGATGACCTCTTCACCCACGTTCAACAGCCCGACGCTGGGCTCTGGCCGCCCCGTGGCGGCCGCCACCAGGGCAGAACCCATGACCGCAAATTGCAGCAGGTGCTCGGCGGAGCAATCAACATTGGCACCCAGATCCAGGACGGTGGTGGCTCCCCCACGGGCATTGGGCATTTGCGTGGCGATGGCCGGGCGATCGATACCATCCATGGTCTTCAGCACATAGCGGGCAATGGCCATCAGGGCACCGGTGTTGCCAGCAGACACCACCGCCTGGGCCGATCCATCCTTGACCTGGTTGATGGACACCCGCATGGACGAGTCCTTTTTGCGACGCAAAGCGACTTCCACCGAGTCGTCCATGCCGACCACCTCGGTAGCCGGCACAACCGTGCAGCGCACGTTGTTGAGCAACTGTGGCCAGGCGCGGAACACCTCTGGCTTGCCCACCAGCAAGAGCTGAGCTTGCGGGTGACTGGCAAGGAAAGCCTGGCAGGCGGGCATCGTCACGCCCGGACCGACATCTCCACCCATGCAATCCACGGAAATGGTGATCATCTCAACTTCCTGAAGCGGACACAGCAGGTGCCCCATCCATGAAAAAAGCCCGCATGGAACATGCGGGCCTGGGCCTGTCGAATCCGCCTGACCCCGAGCGCATGACGCGACGAGGCCAATGGCGAATCCTCACGTCAGGCTTCGGATTTGTTCTTCAGCACTTGGCGACCACGGTAAAAACCGTTGGGGCTGATGTGGTGGCGCAGGTGGATTTCACCGGTGGTGGGCTCCACAGCGATGCCCGGCACGTTCAAGGCGTTGTGCGAACGGTGCATGCCGCGCTTGGAAGGGGACTTTTTGTTTTGCTGAACAGCCATGGTGGGCTCCTGAAATCGGTAAGGACAAACGGGTGCGCCTGAACCATGCACATCGGAGTGCCTTTGGATGCCAGCGCAAAGCCAAGCATTATAGCCCGAAGCGCCGAATCAGGACCAGGTCCCGACAAGGGGTGGGCAACCCGCCTACTTTTTGAGTCTCGCCAGCTCGGCAAACGGGTTCTTCCGCTCAGGCTCGACTTCCGAGAGCCCCGCCTTCAGATCGGACGCCTGCATGATCACGGGAATCGGGCAGGTGTCGTGCAGGGGAACCAGCGGGAGTTCCATCAACAGCTCGTCTTCCAGCACCTCGTGAAGCCGGGGACGGGGTTCGAGCGCCAGCAGGTCTTCTTCACAATCATCGTCTTCGGCTGCCGCCGTTGCCTCGTCGTTCACGAAACGGAACCAACGGTCAACCTTCAGCGGCGTATCGACTGGGCCGAGGCACCGCTGGCATGTCAACGGGACCGAGGCCTCGGCTTGCAGGTGCAGCCAGACGGCTGGTGCACCACCAGAGACGCCGGCGCGCATTTCGCCGTGCGCTTGCCATGCCACCGATCCCAGCTCGGGAAGGCCGTCGTCGGCGTGTGCCTCGGCCTGGAGGCGCTCGAAACGGGTCATGGGATCGTCAGCTTGCAGGCTGGCGCTGGCCTGGGCGAAGGCGCGAACATCCAGCCTGTCGGGATTCCAGCTGGTCTTGGGGGTGGGTTTCATATGGGGCAGTTTAAAAGAATGCACGCAGAATAGCGGGATGACGTCAGACCGCCCCAGTTCTCAACCGCCCACCTCGCGCCCTCTCATCCTTGGGTCCACTTCTCGCTACCGGCACGAACTGCTGTCCCGGCTGAAGCTGCCTTTCGAGGCCGTTGCGCCTCAAGTGGACGAAACCCCGCGGTCGGGTGAAAACCCCGCAGATCTGGCCGTGAGGCTGGCGCTCGCCAAGGCGCGAGACGTGGCCTCTCGCCACCCCCAGGCCGTGGTGATCGGCAGCGATCAGGTGGCGGACTTGCGAGGCGAGCCGCTGGGCAAACCGGGCACGCATGAGCGTGCGGTGGTGCAACTGAAACGACTTCGCGGTGAGACCGTGGTGTTTCAGACGGCATTGGCGGTGGTCTGCGCGGCCACGGGGTTCGAGCAGTGCGACATCGCCTCGGTGCGTGTGGTCTTCCGCAAGCTCAGCGACGCCGAGATCGAACGGTACCTGCGCGCTGAGCAGCCCTACGACTGCGCCGGCAGCGCCAAGAGCGAAGGCCTGGGCATCTCGCTGCTGGAGCGCATCGACAACGACGATCCCACGGCGCTGGTGGGCCTCCCACTGATCCGCACCTGCCGCATGATCCGCGCTGCTGGCGTGCACGTGCCGTGAACGCTCCCGTCTCGAGGAAGGGAACCCTCTACCTGGTGCCCACACCGCTGGACTTCGGCATGGCCGTCGATGCAACACCGGCAGACACCTGGCTGCCCCGGGAAACGCTGACCGTGGCCAGCGGCCTGACGCACTGGATCACGGAGAACGCCAAGAGCACGCGTGCGTTCCTGAAACGGGTGGAAGCAGTGGTGGGCATTGCAACTCCGGTCCAGGGACAGCACATCACCGAATTGCCCCGCGCAGCGCACAAAAAGGGCGACCACACACCGCAGGCCGAAGGCGATGCGCAGGCGCGCGACCTGCTCGCGCCCACCTTGCAGGGGCACAACGTGGGTCTGGTGAGCGAAGCGGGCATGCCGGCCATTGCCGACCCCGGCAGCGCTGTGGTGCGCGCAGCCCACGCCCTGGGCTTGAAGGTGGTTCCGCTCACGGGACCGGTCTCGCTGATGCTGGCGCTGGCCGCCAGCGGCTTGAACGGTCAGAACTTTGCATTTGTCGGGTACGTGCCGCAAGAAGCCACGGAGCGCGGCAAGCGCCTGCGCGATCTGGAAGCCCTCGCCCTCAAAACCGGGCAAACCCAAATCCTGATCGAGACGCCTTACCGCAACACCGCGCTGTTGCAAGCCTTGTTGCAGACCTTGCATCCGCACACACGGCTGGCGGTGTGCTGCGCGATGTCGTTGCCGCAGCAGGTGAGCCGCAGCGCGCTGGTGAGCGAGTGGAAACGCACGCAGGGCATGGTCAATGAACTGCCGCTGGACACGCCAGCGGTTTTTCTCTTCGGTCGCTGAAGGCTCAGCCCATCACCCGCTGGAGGTGGGCACGCACCGAAGCGCCCAGGTCCGCGTTGGCCAGTGCCAGATCGATCGTCGCCTCCAGGAAACCTTCCTTGCTGCCGCAGTCGTAGCGCTTGCCGTCGTAGCGGAAAGCCTGGACTTTTTCAACGCCGATCAATGCGGCGATGCCGTCGGTGAGCTGGATCTCGCCACCCGCGCCGCGCGGCTGGCGGCGAATGCTTTCGAACACCGCCGGCGTGAGCACGTAGCGGCCCGCCACGGCCAGGGTGGATGGCGCCACGTCGGGCGCGGGCTTCTCGACCATGGCAAACACCTCGGCCAAAGGGGCGCTCACACCGCGCACGTCGACCACACCGTAACGCCGGGTGTCGGCACGCGGCACGTCCTGCACAGCCAGCACGGTGCCCGGGCTGGATTCATAGGCTTGCACCATCTGCTGCAACACGGTGGGGCCGCCCTCGGCCTGTCGCGCGCCCATCATCAGATCGTCGGCCAGCAGCACGGCAAAGGGCTCATCGCCCACCAGACGTTCGGCGCACAGCACCGCATGCCCGAGACCGAGCGCGCGAGGTTGGCGCACATACACGCAGTCCATATCGTCGGGCTTGATGGAGTTCACCACCTTCAATAGGGCCGACTTGCCAGCGGCCTCCAGTTCCATCTCCAGCTCGTAGGCGGTGTCGAAGTGGTCTTCAATGGCACGCTTGTGGCGCCCGGTCACGAAGATCATTTCGCGGATGCCGGCGGCGTAGGCCTCTTCAACAGCGTATTGAATCAACGGCTTGTCCACCACCGGCAGCATTTCCTTGGGGATGGCTTTGGTGGCGGGCAGGAAACGGGTGCCCAGGCCACCCACGGGAAAAACAGCTTTGCGGATTTTCATGGTGTCGATTTCTCTCTGATGTTCATTGTTGTAGCGTAGCCTTCCATGGTAACGGGCCGGCGTGAAACTGCATCGAAAGGCTACACTGCTTTGATCATCGAGGCGGGTTTCCTCTGCCTCACTTTCCACCTCAAACACCCCAGCGCATGAGCATCACCCCCGTCATCCTTTGCGGCGGCTCCGGCACCCGCCTGTGGCCGCTGAGCCGCCAGAGCTTCCCCAAGCAGTTCGTCCCCCTGGTGAACAACCAGAGCCTGTTGCAGCTGACGCTGGCACGCCTGGCTTGGTGCGGCAATCCGCCCATGTGTGTGGCCTCGGAAGACCACCGCTTCCTGGTGGCTGATGCCGTGGAATCACAAGGTGCTGCTGGCCAGGTGCTGCTGGAGCCAGCGGCGCGCAACACGGCGGCGGCCATGGCGCTGGCTGCCTTGCTGGCCACCAGTCCGTCTGACGCCGACCCATTGCTGCTGTTCTGCCCGTCCGATCACCACATCCCCGACATCGAGGCCTTCGCGCACACCATCCGACAGGGCGTGCCCGCGGCCGAGGCTGGCGCCATCGTCACCTTCGGCGTGGTGCCCAGTTTCCCGAGCACGGCCTATGGCTACATCGAGCAGGGCGACGCCCGCGCCGACGGCAGCCGCCGCGTGGCGCGCTTCATTGAAAAGCCCGCGCCCGCCGCCGCGCAAGCCTTGCTGCTGCAGGGCAATGTGCTGTGGAATGCCGGCATCTTTCTGGTGCGCGCCAGCACCCTGCTGACCGCGCTCGGCCAGCATGCCGACGACATCCTGCAGTCGTGTCGCCAGGCCATGGCCAACCCGAAGCAGGACACCGTGGGCCAGATCCACTTCGTGCGACCCGAGGCCGCGCCCTTCCTGGCCTGCCGATCGCAAAGCATCGACTACGCGGTGATGGAGCGCCACGCCGACGTGGCCGTCGTGCCCTTCCAGGGTCAGTGGAGCGACGTGGGCAGCTGGAACGCGGTGGCCGACCTCAGCCCCGCCGACGACGACGGCAACCGCATCACCGGCCAGGGTCACACCCTGCACGCGAGCAACACCTTCATCCACGCACCGGGCCGCACCGTGGTCGCGCTGGGCACGAAAGATTTGCTGATCATCGACACACCCGACGCCCTGCTGGTCGCGCAGCGCGACCACGCCGAACAGGTCAAGGACGTGGTGGCCCACCTCACCCGCCTGAAGGTGCCGGAGGCCGCGCTTCACCGCCGCGTGGCGCGCCCCTGGGGTTGGTACGACAGTGTGGACATGGGCGAGCGTTTCCAGGTCAAACGCATCGGGGTCAAACCCGGCGCCAGCCTGAGCCTGCAGAAGCACCACCACCGGGCCGAGCACTGGATCGTGGTCAAGGGAACGGCCGAGGTCACACGCGGCGCCGAGACCTACTTGCTGTCAGAGAACCAGTCCACCTACATCCCCATCGGCGAGGTGCACCGACTGCACAACCCCGGCAAACTGGCGCTGGAAATGATCGAAGTGCAATCGGGCAGCTACCTGGGTGAAGACGACATCGTTCGCCTGGAAGACAAGTACGGTCGCCAGCCCGATGCCGCCAAACCCTGAGGCTTCACGCATGAAGATCTTGCTCACCGGCGGAGCCGGCTACATCGGCAGCCACACCGCGGTCGCTCTGGTGGCCGCGGGTTTCGACCCGATCGTTCTGGACAACTTTGCCAACAGCCACCCGGTGGTCATGGAGCGCCTGGCCACCATCACCGGGCGCCCCGTCGTGCTCGAACGTGGCGACGTGCTCGACACACCCTGGGTGGAAGACGTGTTGCGACGCCACCAACCGGCGGGCGTGGTGCACTTCGCGGGCGACAAGGCGGTGGGCGAGAGCGTGACGCTGCCGCTCAAGTACTTTCACAACAACATCGGCGGTGCCCTCAGCCTGCTGCGCGCCATGGAAACCGTGCGCGCCGAGGCGCCGGCCAATGCACCCACGCTGGTGTTTTCCAGCAGTGCCACGGTCTACGGCGATCCAGCTTCCGTGCCCATCACCGAGGATTTCCCGCGCAGCCACACCAACCCGTATGGCCACAGCAAGCTGGTGATCGAAGACATGCTCTCGGCCCTGCGCACCGCCAGCCCGGCGTGGCGCGTGGGCGTGCTGCGTTACTTCAACCCGGTGGGCGCGCACCCCAGCGGTCTCATCGGCGAAGACCCGGCGGGCATACCGAACAACCTCATGCCCTACGTTGCGCAAGTGGCGGTGGGCCAGCGTGAGCACCTCAATGTGTTCGGCAACGACTACGCCACGCCGGACGGCACGGGCGTGCGCGACTACATCCATGTGCAGGACCTGGCAGCCGGCCATGTGGCTGCCATCAAGACGCTGCTTGGCCAAGGGGAAAGCTTCACCGTGAACCTGGGCACCGGCCGAGGCCACAGCGTGCTGGACGTGGTGAAGGCGTTTGAAGTCGCGAGTGGCAACCCCGTGCCCTACCGCGTGGCTCCACGCCGCCCTGGCGATGTGGCCCAGTGCTGGGCCGATCCTTCACTGGCCCTGCGCCTGCTGGGCTGGCAGGCCCTTCACACGCTGGACGACATGTGCGCCGATGCCTGGCGCTGGCAGCGCGCCAACCCCAACGGTTACCGGAGCTGAACGCCGGCTGAGCGGGCCGCCAGGAAGATGCCTTCGCCCACGCTCGCACCGAAACGTTTGGCCAGGCGCAGGCCCACGTTTTCCCGGCGGGTGTAGTCCACCAGCTCTTCTGCCTTGACGATTTCGCGCGCCACGTAATCGAGGTTGCCCAGGCCGTCCGCCAGGCCCAGCGCCACGGCTTGCTGGCCGTTCCACACCAGACCACTGAAGGTCTCGGGCGTTTCTTTCAGGCGGTCGCCACGGCCTTTTTTGACCACGTCGATGAACTGCGTGTGAATCTCGGCCAGCAGGTTTTGCATGAACTGACGCTGCGACTCGTCTTGCGGGCTGAACGGATCGAGCAGGCCCTTGTTGTCGCCAGCGGTCATGAGTCGCCGCTCAATGCCCAGTTTCTCCATCAACCCGGTGAAGCCGAAGCCGTCCATGAGCACACCGATGCTGCCCACCAGGCTGGCCTTGTCCACGTAGATGTTGTCGGCGGCCGCCGCGATGTAGTAAGCCGCCGAGGCGCAGGTCTCCTCAACCACCGCATAGACCTTCTTGTCGTGCAAGCCCTTCAGGCGCGTGATCTCGTCGTTGATGATGCCGGCCTGCACGGGGCTGCCGCCAGGTGAGTTGATCAGCAGTACCACCGCCTGGGCGCCCTCGTCGTCAAACGCCGAGCGCAGCGCGGCGACCACGTTTTCGGCACTGGCTTCGGCGCCGGAAGCGATTTCGCCCTTGATTTCCACCACGGCCGTGTGAGGGGTGCTGGTTGCTGAAGCCATGTCGGCGCTGGTGTACACAAACCAGACGATGGCACCCAGAATGGCCAGCCACATGAAGCGCGTGAACATTTTCCAGCGGCGCGCGGCCTGCTGCTCGCGGATGGTGGCGAAGACCAGCTTTTCCAGCGTGGCTCGCTCCCAGGCCACACCATTGTTGCGGTCGCTGCCGGCAGAGGATGCCGAGCCCAGGTTGTCGTCGTTCATGGTGCGTGTTTTCTCAAAATTCAACAGGTTTGAGGTGGTATTGTGACCGCCAGTGAATCACCCCATCGAGTTCCAGCAGCTCGATCTTGAACAGCCCGCCGCGGCACGGCCCACCCCGGCATTCGCCGGTGGCCGGTTCGTACACCGCACCGTGCGTGGCGCACATCAGCCAGCGGCCGGTGTCGTCAAAGAAACGGTCGGGTTGCCAGTCAAGTTCCATCGCCACGTGCGAGCAGCGGTTCAGGTAAGCGTGTGGCTGACCCTGAAAACGCACCGCAAAGGCACGGCATGTCTGGCCAGCGTAGTTCACGTCGAACGGCACTGCCCTGCCCCCGTCGACCAGATCGCGGCTGTTGCACAGCGGGTGGACCGGATCGTCGGAGGTTGGCGTCATGGGAGCCTCAGGCGTGTTGGGTGAGCCAGTCGTGCAGTTCGCGCACCGAATGCGCCACATGCAAGGGCTTGAGTTCGTGAAATGCGTCGGGCTCGTGCGCGCCGTAGCTCACGCCCACGCTCGCGCATCCCGCGTTCAGCGCCATCTGCAGATCGTGCGTGGTGTCACCGATCATCAGCGTGCGCTCGGGCGCCACACCGAACTCGCTCATCAGCTCGTGGAGCATCAGCGGGTGCGGCTTGCCGGCGGTCTCGTCCGCCGTGCGGGAGCCGTCGAACAGACCGACCAGCTCCACCGTGCGCAGCACCTCGTCCAACCCCCGGCGGCTCTTGCCGGTGGCCACGGTCAGCAAATGCTGGCGTTCCTTCAGTTCGGCCAGCAAGGGCAGCACGCCCTCAAAGAGGCTCAGGTCGTGCTGGTGCGCCATGTAGTGATGGCGGTAGCGCTCACCGAGCTGGGGGTACTTCTCAGGCGGTACATCGGGCGCGGCGTGGGCCAGCGCCTGCATCAGCCCCATGCCGATCACGTAGCTGGCGGCCTCGGTGGTGGGCGTGGCGCCACCCACGTCGGTCACGGCCCGCTGGATGCTTCTGGCAATCAGTGCCGTGGAGTCGAACAGGGTGCCGTCCCAGTCGAAGGCGATGAGATCGTATTGGCGAGAACGCATGGTGTCAGGCAGCGACCAAAGACTGCGCGTGGTGGCGCAGGTGGTCTTCGATGAAGCTGGCAATGAAGTAGTAGCCGTGGTCGTACCCGGCGTGCCGGCGCAGTGTGAGCGGCTGGCCGGCCTGTCGGCACGCGTCTTCAAACAGGTGCGGGTGCAACTGGGCTGCGAGGAAGTTGTCGGCCAGGCCCTGGTCGATCAGCAGCGGAGGCAGCTGGCCACCGGCTTTCACCAGCTCGGTGGCATCGTGTTCGGCCCAAGCTGCGCGGTCTGCGCCCAGATAGCCGGTGAATGCTTTCTCGCCCCACGGGCATTGCGTGGGCGCAGCGATCGGCGCAAAGGCCGACACGCTTTGGTACAGGCCCGGGTGGCGCAGCGCAAGCGTGAGCGCGCCGTGACCGCCCATGGAGTGGCCGAAGATGCCCACGCGATGGGCATCCGCCGCAAAGTTCGACAGCACCGTTTCGCGCAGGTCCTGCGTGAGCCAGCTTTCCATGCGGAAGTGTTTCGACCAGGGCGCCTCGGTCGCGTCCAGGTAAAAACCGGCGCCATGGCCGAAGTCCCAGGCGGCGCTGGCGCCATCAATGCCGGTGTCGCGCGGGCTGGTGTCGGGTGTGACGATCATCAAACCCAACTCGGCTGCCACCCGCTGTGCGCCGGCCTTGATGGCAAAGGTTTCTTCGGTGCAGGTCAATCCCGCGAGAAAGAACAGCACCGGCACCGGGCCCTGCGCGGCCTGAGGCGGCACGAACACGCCGAATTTCATCGGCAGGCCGATCTCGGTGGATGCGTGCCTGTAGAAGCCCTGCACGCCACCGAAGCAGCGGTGCTCGCTCAGCGTTTCCAGACCCATCAGAACTCCACCACGGCGCGGATGGATTCGCCGCGCTTCATCAAGTCAAAGCCTTCGTTGATCTGATCCAGGCGCAGCTTGTGAGTGATGAGGTCGTCGATGTTGATCTTGCCTTCCATGTACCAGTCGACGATCTTGGGCACGTCGGTGCGGCCGCGCGCACCGCCGAAGGCCGAGCCTTCCCACTTGCGGCCGGTGACCAGCTGGAACGGGCGCGTGCTGATTTCGGCGCCCGCCTCGGCCACGCCAATGATGATGCTGCGGCCCCAGCCTTTGTGGGTGCACTCCAGCGCGTCGCGCATCACCTTGGTGTTGCCGATGCACTCGAAGCTGTAGTCGGCGCCGCCGTCGGTGAGCTGGACGATGGCGTCCACCACGTTGGGAACTTCCTTGGGGTTGATGAAGTGCGTCATGCCGAACTTGCGCGCCATGGCTTCACGGGCGGGGTTCAGATCGACGCCGATGATCTTGTCGGCGCCCACCATCTTGGCGCCCTGGATCACGTTCAGGCCAATGCCGCCCAGGCCGAACACGACGACGTTGGCACCCGCCTCGACCTTGGCCGAGAAGATGACCGCGCCGATCCCGGTGGTGACGCCGCAGCCGATGTAGCAGACCTTGTCGAATGGGGCGTCTTCGCGGATCTTGGCCAGGGAGATTTCGGGCGCCACCGTGTAGTTGCTGAAGGTGCTGGTGCCCATGTAATGAAAGATGGGCTTGCCGTCCAGGCTGAAGCGGCTGGTGGCATCGGGCATGAGGCCCTTGCCTTGCGTGCCGCGGATCAGCTGGCACAGGTTGGTCTTGCGGCTCAGGCAGAACTTGCACTGGCGGCACTCGGGCGTGTACAGCGGAATGACGTGGTCGCCCTTCTTGAGCGAGGTCACGCCCGGGCCCACGTCCACCACGATGCCGGCGCCTTCATGTCCGAGGATGGCAGGGAAGATGCCTTCGGGGTCGGCGCCAGAGAGCGTGTAGTAGTCGGTGTGACAGATGCCGGTGGCCTTGATTTCCACCAGCACTTCGCCGAACTTCGGACCTTCCAGGTCGACGGTTTCAATGGTGAGGGGCTGGCCTGCTTTCCAGGCGACGGCGGCTTTCGTTTTCATGGCGTGCGGGTGGGTTGGTGAAATCGGGTTTGAGGTTACCGCAGATCACATACCCCCCGATGCACCCCGCCCATGCATCACTCCAGCTTCGCACCGCCCTTGAACCACTGCCCGATCAAGGCCCGCTCCTCTTCGGTGATGCCCGTGGCGTTGTTCATGGGCATGATCCTGGTGACGACCACCTGCTGGTAAACCGCCTGGGCGTGCTGCTTCATCGCTTCGGGAGAATCGAGCCGCACGTTCTTGGACTGCAGCGCCGCGCCGTGGCACATGACGCAACGCTGCTCGATGATCGGCTGGAGCTGCGCATAACTCACCGTCTCGGGCACGGCCACGGCCTGCACCGGCGCGGGCTTGAGCCAGACGATGAGCGCAACCAGCACCACCACGCCGGCGGCGGCATAAGGCCACGGATGCGCGTTGCGGCCCAGCTTGAACCCATGGCGCATCACGAAGAACTGCCGGATCGCCGCGCCCGCGAACATCATGCCGATCAGGATCAGCCA
>PNMH01000094.1 GCA_013823505.1 Polaromonas sp.
ATGATGTATGCCGGTGTTCGGCCGCAGCGCATTGAACACCTCGTCAACCTCGAGGGCTTCGGCATGCCACAGACACGGCCCGCGCAGGCGCCTGGCCGATACGCGCAGTGGATGGACGAGATCAAGTCCGTGCAGCGCGGCGGCAAGGCGCTCAAGAGCTACCCCGACGTCAATGGCGTGGCACGCCGGCTCATGAAAACCAACCCGCGACTTGCTCAAGACAAGGCCGACTGGCTGGCCCACCAATGGGCCGCGCCCAACGCACAAGGCGAGTGGGAGATCCTGGGCGACGCGGCCCACAAGGTCACCAGCGCCCACATCTACCGGCTGGACGAAGCACTGGAGATTTACCAGCGCATCACCGCTCCGGTGCTGTCGGTCACCGCCAGCGACGACAGCCTGGGCCAGTGGTGGAAGGGCAGCTACACGCTGGCGCAGTATCTGGAACGGATCCGCGCCGTGCCGCGCCTGCAGAGCGCCGTGGTGCAAGAGGCGGGGCACATGGTGCACCACGATCAGCCGGCCGAACTGGCGGGTTTGATCGAAGCCTTCCTGGGCAGCGAGCCCTGAGCGCATCCAACGGAAAAAGCCTGTTGCTGAATACGGCATGCCGCTTCACGGCAGGCGGGCAGGCATACTCCGCGGCATGAAATTTCTTCCAAGTCCTTTCCCTCGGCGCGCTCTGGCAGCCGCTGTTGCCGGTGTTTTGCTGAGCGCACCGGCCCTGGCCAGCGATTGGGACTTGTGCCCGGGATACGACCAGCCAGCCAGCGCCGAGCCCAACGCGCCCCGCTACGAGGCCTTCTTCTCGCCCTACACACACCACTGGTCGGCCGACAGCGAACACGAACAGGTGTACGCCGTCAGCCTGAGCCGCCTGCTGCCGAACAACCGCTATTGCGGCTTCAGCCTGTTCAGGAACTCGTTTGGCCAGCCATCGGCCTATGCCTTCGTGGGAAAGAGTTGGCCCGGGTTCTGGCGTGCACAACCCAAGGTCTACGCTTCGGTCAGCGCCGGCATCATTTACGGCTATGTCGGCAAGTACAAGGACAAGGTTCCACTCAACGTGGGTGGTTTCTCCCCGGTGATCATTCCCGCCATCGGCTACCGCCTGTCACCGCAGAGCACCCTGGAGGTCCAGTTGCTGGGCACCGCAGCGGTCATGTTCGGCACCACCTGGCGCTTTTGAGCGGCGCGGCCGCTGACGGCGGCATGGCGTGAGAAAATCGCGGTTTTGACACTGACCGCAGGAACACCCCATGGAAGCCGAACGCAGCAACGCCATCCGATCGAAGCTCGAAGACCTGACCACACGCGTGGTCGAGCTCCGGAGGTATCTTTGACTACGATGCCAAAGCATCGAAGTTGAAGGAAGTCGAGTCGGCTCTGGAAGACCCCACGGTCTGGAACGACCCCAAACGCGCCCAGGACCTGGGCCGCGAAAAAAAATCCCTGGAAGACGTGGTGCTGGTGCTCGACCGACTCACGGGTGAGTTGACCGACAACACCGAGTTGTTCGAGATGTCGAGCGAGGACGGCGACGACGCCGGTCTCATCACCATCGAAGGCGAAGCCGCCAAGGTCGCGGTCGAGGTGGAGAAGCTCGAGTTCCGTCGCATGTTCAGCAACCCGGCCGACCCGTTGAACTGTTTCCTGGACATCCAGGCCGGTGCGGGCGGTACCGAAGCTTGTGACTGGGCCAGCATGCTGCTGCGCCAATACCTGCGTTATGCCGAGCGCAAGGGCTTCAAGACCGTGATTGAAGACGAGACCGAAGGCGACACCGCCGGCATCAAGAGCGCCACCATCAAGATCGAGGGCGACTACGCCTTTGGTCTGCTGCGCACCGAAACCGGCGTGCACCGCCTGGTGCGCAAGAGCCCGTTCGACTCATCGGGTGGTCGTCACACCTCGTTCGCGTCGGTGTTTGTGTACCCCGAGATCGACGACTCGATCGAGATCAACATCAACCCCTCCGACGTGCGCACCGACACCTACCGCGCATCCGGCGCCGGCGGTCAACACATCAACAAGACCGACTCGGCCGTTCGCCTGACGCACATTCCCACCGGCATCGTGGTGCAGTGCCAGGACGGTCGCAGCCAGCACGGCAACCGCGATGTGGCATGGAAACGCCTGCGCTCCAAGCTGTATGACTTTGAACTGCGCAAGCAGCAAGAAGAACAGCAGAAGCTGGAAGACACCAAGACCGACGTGGGCTGGGGTCACCAGATCCGTTCTTACGTGCTGGACAACAGCCGCATCAAGGACCTGCGCACCAACGTCGAGATCTCCGCCACGCAGAAAGTGCTGGACGGCGATCTGGATCCCTTCATCGAAGCATCACTGAAGCAAGGCGTTTGACCATGAGCTCACTGCGTGAAGGCCCCACCACCGTGGTTCGCCGCGAAGACTACGCCGCCCCGGCTTACTGGATCGACACCGTCGACCTCTGCTTTGATCTGGACCCGGCCAAGACGCGCGTGCTCAACAAGATGCGCCTGCGCCGCAACCCGGACGTGCCCGCGCAAGCCTTGCGGCTGGACGGCGAAGACTTGAACCTCGCGCGCGTGCTGGTCAACGGTGCGGGTTGCTCGTTCAAGATGGACGGGCAACAGCTGGTGCTGGAGAGCCTGCCCGAAGGCACCGAGCCCTTCGATCTGGAAATCTTCACCACCTGCACGCCCGAGAAGAACACGCAGCTCATGGGCCTGTACGTGAGCCAGGGCACCTTCTTCACGCAATGCGAGGCCGAGGGCTTTCGCCGCATCACGTATTTCCTGGACCGCCCCGATGTGATGGCCAGCTACACCGTGACGCTGCGTGCCGACAAGGCCAAGTACCCGGTGCTGCTGTCCAACGGCAACCTGGTGGAAGAAGGCCCCTTGCCCGACGGGCGCCACTTCGCCAAATGGGTCGATCCGCACAAGAAGCCTTGTTACTTGTTCGCGCTGGTCGCCGGCCAGCTGGTGGCGCGCGAGCAGCGCATCACCTCGCGCAGCGGCGGCAACCACCTCCTGCAGGTGTATGTGCGCCCGGGCGACATGGACAAGACCGAACACGCCATGAACTCGCTGATCGCCAGCGTGGCCTGGGACGAAGCGCGCTTCGGCCTGCCGCTCGATCTGGAGCGTTTCATGATCGTGGCCACCGCCGACTTCAACATGGGCGCGATGGAGAACAAGGGCCTCAACATCTTCAACACCAAGTACGTGCTGGCCAACAGCGCCACCGCGACCGACACCGACTTCGCCAACATCGAATCGGTCGTGGGCCACGAGTACTTTCACAACTGGACCGGCAACCGCGTGACCTGCCGCGACTGGTTCCAGCTGTCGTTGAAAGAAGGCCTCACCGTCTTCCGCGATCAGGAATTCAGCATGGACCTGTGCGCCGAACCCTCGGCGCGCGCGGTCAAGCGCATTGAAGATGTGCGCGTCCTGCGCACCGCGCAGTTCCCCGAAGACGCCGGCCCCATGGCGCACCCGGTGCGGCCCGACAGCTACGCCGAGATCAACAATTTCTACACCGTCACCGTGTACGAAAAAGGCGCCGAGGTCGTGCGCATGATGCAGACCCTCGTGGGGCGCGAAGGTTTTGCCCAAGGCATGAAGCTCTACTTCGAACGCCACGACGGACAGGCCGTCACCTGCGACGACTTCGCACAGTCGCTGGCCGATGCCAACCCGCAAAGCGACCTCGCCCGCCTGCTGCCGCAGTTCAAGCGCTGGTACAGCCAGGCCGGCACACCGCGCCTGCGCGCCGAGGGCGTGTATGACGCCGCCGCCCGCAGCTACACGCTCACACTCACGCAGAGCTGCGCGCCCACCCCGGGCCAGAGCGCCAAGGAGCCGTTTGTGATCCCGGTCTCGCTCGGACTGCTCAGTGCCGAGGGCGCGCAACTGCCGCTGCAGCTGGCGCACTGGAGCCAACCGGAAGCCGGCAGCCGCACCTTTGTGCTGACGCAGCCCAGCGAGAGCTTCACCTTCGTCAACTTGGACAGTGAACCCGTGCCGTCGCTGCTGCGCGGCTTCTCGGCGCCCGTGGTGCTCGACTGCCATTACACCGACGCACAACTGCTCACGCTGCTGGCCTTCGACCCAGACCCGTTCAACCGCTGGGAAGCCGCGCAACGCCTGGCCCTGCGCCGCGCGCTCATGGCCATCCTGAGCGACGGCCCGGTGCCCGCTGCCCCGCTGGACGACGCCTGCCTGGGCGCCATGCGCGACGTGCTGCGCCACCCCACGCTGGACGCCGCCTTCAAGGAACTCGTGCTCACGCTGCCCAGCGAAACCTACATCGCCGAACAGCTGGGCGAAGTGGACCCGCAGCGCGTGCACGCGGTGCGCGAAGCCATGCGCCTGCAACTGGCGCAGGCCCTGCAGGCCGACTGGGCCTGGGCATTTGATGCGCACAAGGACAACGGCGCCTACCGGCCCGACCCGGTGAGCACCGGCCGGCGTGCGCTCGCCGGCATGGCACTCACCATGCTCTGCCTGGATGCCCGCACCAGCGGCGACGTGGTGTGGCCCGGCCGCGCCTACCAGCGCTTCAAGGACGCCGGCAACATGACCGACCGGTTCAACGCCTTGTCGGCCCTGGTGGTGAGCGACCACGCCCTGGCCCGCGAAGCGCTCGCCCGCTTCCACAGCATGTTCCAGAACGAAGACCTGGTGCTCGACAAGTGGTTTGCCCTGCAAGCCGGCGCGCCCGACCGCGGGGGCAATGTGTTGCCCGCCGTGCGCCAGCTCATGAAGCACACCGACTTCCATTTGAAGAACCCCAACCGCGCGCGCAGCGTGATCTTCAGCTACTGCAGCGCCAACCCCGGCGCGTTTCACCGCACCGATGCCGCTGGCTACCTGTACTGGAGCGAGCGCGTCGTCGAGCTCGACGCGTTCAACCCGCAAGTGGCCGCCCGCCTCGCCCGCGCGCTGGACCGCTGGAAAAAACTCGCCGAACCCTACCGCAGCGCCGCCCGCGAAGCCATTGCCCGCGTGGCCGCCAAGACCGACCTGAGCAACGACGTGCGCGAAGTTGTGACGCGGGCGCTGGCCGACTGAACCGAAACCCCACCATGACCAAACGCATCTCCCTCACCCGATACCTCGTCGAGCAACAACGCGTTGACGGCCACATCCCTTCCCAGCTGCGCCTGCTGCTCGAAGTGGTGGCCCGCGCCTGCAAAAGCATCAGCCAGGCCGTCAACAAAGGCGATCTGGGCGGCGTGCTCGGCGCAGCCACCACCGAAAACGTGCAGGGCGAGATGCAGAAGCAGCTCGACATCATCGCCAACGAGGTTCTGATCGAAGCCAACGAATGGGGCGGTCACCTCGCCGCCATGGCCAGCGAAGAAATGGACAGCATCTACGTGGTGCCCAACCGCTACCCGCAGGGCGAATACCTGCTGCTGTTCGACCCGCTCGACGGCTCCAGCAACATCGACGTGAACGTCAGCATCGGCACCATCTTCAGCGTGCTCAAGAAGCCCGAAGGCAGCGCCGGCGTGAGCGAACAAGACTTCCTGCAACCCGGCGCCCTGCAAGTGGCCGCCGGCTACTGCGTGTACGGTCCCCAGACCACGCTGGTGCTCACCGTGGGCGACGGCGTGGCCATGTTCACGCTGGACCGCGAGCAGGGCTCGTTCGTGCTCACCAAAGAGAACGTGCAGATCCCGCCCGACACGAAAGAATTTGCCATCAACATGAGCAACATGCGCCACTGGGACGAACCGGTGAAGCGCTATGTGGACGAATGCCTGGCGGGCAAAGAGGGCCCACGCGGCAAGGACTTCAACATGCGCTGGGTGGCCAGCATGGTGGCCGACGTGCACCGCATCCTCACGCGCGGCGGCGTCTTCATGTACCCCTGGGACAAGCGCGAGCCCGAGAAGCCCGGCAAGCTGCGCCTGATGTACGAAGCCAACCCCATGGGCTGGCTGGTCGAACAGGCCGGCGGTGCCGCCACCAACGGCAAACAACGCATCCTGGACATCCAGCCCGGCAAGCTGCACGAACGCGTGAGCGTGGTGCTGGGCTCGAAGAACGAAGTCGACCGCGTGACCAGCTATCACACCGGGCTATAATCGCGGGCGTTGCCGGTGTAGCTCAGTCGGTAGAGCAGCTCATTCGTAATGAGAAGGTCGGGTGTTCGATTCATCTCTCCGGCACCAACATTCAAAAGCCCTGATTCGAAAGATTCAGGGCTTTTTTCATGGGCGGGCGCAAGGGCCTTCGACGTTCAGCGAAACCGCCCCGGCGAAAACGGCTGCACATCCACCCTCGGAGTCGCCCCGGTCATCATCGCCGCCAGCAATTCCCCCGTCACCGGCCCCAGCGTGAACCCCTGGTGGCCGTGGCCGAAGGCGCACCACATCCCAGACACACCGGGCACGGCGCCGAACACGGGTTTCATGTCGGGCATGCAGGGGCGGGTGCCCATCCAGGGTTCGGGGTCCACTCGTTCGCCGAGTGGGAAGTTCTGCCTCGCCATCTTCTCGGCAGCGTCGATCTGAATCGGTGTGCGCGGTGAATCGGCGTTGGCGAGTTCGGCGCCGGTGGTGAGGCGCAGGCCGTCTTTCATGGGGGCGATCACGTAGCCGTTTTCGGCGTCGATGATGGTGCTGCGCAGCGGCCGCTCGGGCAGGCGGGCGTAGTGCATGTGGTAGCCGCGCTTGGGGATCACGGGCGCGGTGTAGCCGAAGCGCGCGGTGAGTTGTGTGGTCCAGGGACCGAGCGCGACGACCACCTCGCTCGCGTCCAACGTGGACCCATCGGCTGTGTCCACTTGCCAGCCACCTGCGTCATTTGGGCGCAGCGTGGTGGCGTCGCCCAGGTGCACGGCGCCGCCCCGCTGTTCAAAGAGGCGCGCGTAGGCCTGCACAAGATCGCCAGGGCTGCTGATGGCCAGGGGGTCGGTCCATCGCACGGCACCAGCGAAGCTGCCCACCAGCGATGGCTCTTCTCGGGCCACATCCGCACCGCTGAGCTTGATGTGGTTCACACCGCTCAGTGCGCGCTCGTCAGCCACCTCAAAGAAGCGGTGCAGCTCGCGCTCGGTGCGGTAAAGCATGAGGTAGCCCTGCCCGGCCACGAGTTGGTTGGCGTTGGCGTCGTTCATCAGCTGGGCGTGCGTCTCCAGCGACAGCGCGATCAGGGTTTCGTATGCCTGGGCGATCTGGCGGTAGGCGGCGGGCGCCGAATTGCGGTGGTAGGCGCGCAGCGGGCCCAGCATGCGCATGGCGTCGCGAGCGTGGTAGCGCACATCGACGCGTTGGTTGGTGGCGCCCGACAGCAGAAAACCCAGACCGCGCGGCAACGCGTAGGGCGCGATGGCTTCGCGCTGGATGATGCCGGCGTTGCCATAGGAGGTCTCCAACCCGGGCGCGCGCCGATCGACCAGCGCCACGCCCTTTCCCATGGCCTGCAGGTGCAGGGCGCACCCCACGCCCACCATGCCTGCGCCGAGAACGATGACGTCGGTCTTCATGCTGGACTTCCTTTCGCTTGCTATGCTTTTCATGGCATCTTGATGACAGCCCTGCGAGCCTGCAAGGGCATCTGTTGTATCTCGTGGCAAACCCGCTTGTGACAGCCAAGTGTCACAGAGTTTTCTCGCTGCTTCGATGAAATACACAGGACTTCCTGCATGGTGCAGGAGGCAAGGGGACCTCAGGTCCCGTGCAATTTCATCGGAGCAACCACATGAAAAAGAGCCTGATCGCTCTGGCCGTTCTGGCCACCACCGGCGCCGCCATGGCCCAATCTTCCGTCACCCTGTACGGCCGCCTTGACGCTTCGGTGGGCAGCCTGGACACGGGCGCGGCCAGCGACACACGCATGTTCTCCAACAACCTCACCACCAGCCGCTGGGGTGTGATGGGCAGCGAAGATCTGGGCGGTGGCCTCAAGGCCAACTTCCGCCTGGAGACCGCCATCGACGTGACCAGCGGTGCCAGCACCGGCTTTGGCCGCGCCAGCTGGGTGGGCCTGAGCGGTGGTTTCGGTGGCATCACCATGGGCCTGCGCGACAGCTCTTACAAGGACGCTTTCGACCTGGGCAACACCCACAACGTGTTTGACTCCGAGTTCACCTCCGGCAAGGCTGCTTTCGAAGGCGCCGCTGGCGTCAACGTGGGCAACTTCATCAGCCGCCCGGCCAGCCAGATCCGTTACGACTCGCCCAAGTTCGGCGGTTTGTCGGGCTCGGCTTCCTACGCCTTCGACCAGACCACGGGCACCGAGAGCGACATCCAGGCGTTCCACCTGCGCTACGCCGGCGGTCCTCTGGACGTGGCCCTGGGCTACCAGGCACAGAACGCGGCCGTCGCCGCCAACGACCGCGACTACACCGTGCTCTCCGGTCTGTACGACTTCGGCGCATTCCGCCTCTCGGCCCAGTACCAGAACGCCAAGAACGCCGCCAACCTGAAGGACAACGACTTCTCCATCGGCGTGTCGGTGCCCTTCGGTGCGTTTGACCTGTCGGCCGGTGTTTCCACCAGCCAGTCCAAAGCCAACGGCACCAAGGTTCGCGAAGGCACGGCGTTCGCGCTGGGCGGCACCTACGCGCTGTCCAAGCGCACGCGCGTGTACGCGGCCTACCTCGACGGCGACACCGAGAACGCCGCCGGCACCACCGTGACCGAGCGCAAGCTGTACGCTGTGGGCGTGGCGCACACCTTCTGATTTCCAAGCCCTCTTCAATCTCCAAGGCTTGTTTCAACCCACCGCTCGCAAGGGCGGTGGGTTTTTTTATGCCGGCGAAGGCTCAGGCCACCAGCCCCGGGTTGCCGTCCATGCCGATGATGCGGGGCGTGTTGATCTGCACGCCCTTGATGACCTTCTTGTCGCGCAAGTAGCCCGAGACCACGTCCCAGATCGGCTCGCCCTTCGCACCCTCCTGGACCGAGGCCCAGCCGGCCACCTTGTAGGTCTTGTCGGCTTCGATCAGCTTGCCTTTGAGCGTCATGTTGTTGATGCGCTGACCCATGGCCGCGTTCGGGGTCACCGTGTACTGCATGCCGCCCACGCGAACCATGTCGCCGCCTTGCTGGTAGTAGGGGTCGGGGTTGAAGATGTTGTCGGCCACGTCTTCCAGGATGGTCTTGATCTGCTCGCCGGTGAAGGTGTTGAGCGTGGTGGCCGGATAGGTCAACGCCATCTGGTCCATCATGCGTTCATAGGTGATGGTGTCGCCCGGCAGCAGCGAGGTGCCCCAGCGCACGCCCGGCGAGAACGCGATGTCCGCGCCCTTGTTCTGCATCAGCGCGTCACAGATCACCTGGTCCCACGAGCCGTTGAAATTGCCGCGGCGGTACAGCAGGTCTTCGGTCACGGCGAGCTTCTCGTCGAGCTTGGTCTTGTAGGGCGCGCGCACCTTGTCGATGTGCGCCTGCATGGCGGCGTCGGCCGGCAACAGGTTGGAGAAGATGGGCAGCAGCTTGTACTGAAAGCCCTGCACCTTGCCACCGCGCACGTCGAAGTCGAGCACGCCGAGGAACTTGCTGTTGGAGCCGGCGTTGGTCACCAGGGTCTGGCCACCGGCGTTTTTCACCACAAAAGGCGCGGGCATGCCGTCGTGCGTGTGGCCACCCAGAATCGCGTCGATGCCGCGCACGCGCGAGGCCATCTTGATGTCCACGTCCATGCCGTTGTGCGAGAGCACCACCACCACCTGCGCGCCCTTGCCGCGCGCTTCATCCACCATCTTCTGCATGTGCTCGTCCTGGATGCCGAAGGTCCAGTCGGGCACCATGTAGCGCGGGTTGGCAATGGGGGTGTAGGGGAAAGCCTGGCCGATCACGGCGACCTGCACGCCGTTCATCTCGCGCATCGCATAGGGCTTGAAGACCATGTCTTCAAAGTCGGTGGTCTTGATGTTCTGCGCGAGGAATTCCATGTTCCCCTTCAGATCTTTTTCGACGATCTCCTGCACGCGTTTGGCGCCGAAGGTGTGCTCCCAGTGCGAGGTCATCATGTTCACGCCGAGCAGCTTGCAGGCGTCCACCATGTCCTGGCCGTTGGTCCACAGCGAAGTGGCCGAGCCCTGCCAGGTGTCGCCACCGTCGAGCAACAGCGCGTTGGGCCGGCTGGCCTTGAGCTGCTTGACCAGCGTGGCCATGTGCGCGAAGCCGCCCACCTTGCCGTAGGTCTTGGCGGCCTGGCTGAAGTCGAGGTAGGAGAACGCATGGGCTTGCGCACTGCCGGGCTTGAGGCCGAACTGTTTGAGCAGTTTCTCGCCCACGATGTGCGGCGGGCGGCCCACCGCCTCGGCCACGCCCAGGTTCACATTGGGCTCGCGAAAGTAGATGGGCGTGAGCTGCGCGTGGCAATCGGTGAAGTGCAGAAAGCTCACGTTGCCGAACTTGGGCACGTCGTAAAGGCGCTCCCCGGCACCCGGTGCGGCGGCGAGCACGTCGCGGTGGTTGAGGGCCATGCCGGTGGCGCTCGCCACGGCCAGCACCTGCATGAATTCACGACGACTGAAGCTCATTGCTGCACCTGTAAATAATCGATCGCTGATATTTGAGCGAAATTTTTTTGGGGGAATCGCGGGCACTGGCCGCCCAAGGCGGCCAGTGCACTCATCTCACTTGTTGACCGGTGAAGCCGGGTCGAGCAGCAGCGCCATCACATCCTGGATCTGCTTCTGGTTCAGGATGCCCATGTGGCCCACGCGCGGCATCTGTGAACATGCGTTGTAGGCACGCGCGTTCCACAGCTTGCCCCAGGTGTATTCGACGATGGGTTTGCTGCCCGCGCTGTTGGGATCGGTCACGCCGCGCAGCTTGCCGTAGTTGTAGAGGCTCGGGCCCAGCGTGCCGAAGGAGATTTCCTCCTTGCTGATCATGTGGCAGTTGTAGCAATTGCCACCGTTTTCAGTGGTGGCGGTGTCGGTCCACGTCAAGCCGCGACCGCTCTGCGCAATCTTCTCGCCCTCTTTCCAGTCGCCGAGGAATTTGCCGTCGGTGGGCCACTTCACGGTCTTCATGCTGGCCGCTTCAATGGCCTGGGTCATCTTGGCGTCCAGCGGTTTGCCGGTGGCATCGGCCACGGCGCACTCGGCGTTGGCCTGGTCCTGGTTAAGGCGGTCCAGGGTGGCGATGCCGCGCGCCTGGAACGAACCTTTGAGCATGTCGGCGGTGGCCTTGTTCACATCGGCCGGTGACGGTGCGGACGAGCAGCTGGACAAGACGATGGCCGCCAGCGGCAGCAGAGCAAACGAGAAGATTCTTTTCATGGTGTGTGTCTCCAGATCAGCGCTTGATGGCCGGCACGATGGACTCTGCCGACTTGGCGTTCACGCCCATGTAGACCGACAAGGCGATGGTGGCGTCGCTGCCGAACTTGGGCTCGGGCCAGCGCATCTGGCGGAAACAATCGTTCAGGCGCAGCTGCATGCCCCACATCTGTGCGTTGGACACGCGGTAGGCCGGCCAGGCGGCGAAGCCAATGCCGTCGCCCGGGTTCTTGGTGAGGTTGGGCAGGTCTTGCAGGCGGATGCGTTTGTCGTCGCTGCCGTGGCAGGAAGCACACGAAAAATCGTGCGTGCCGCCGCGCGTGAAGAACAGCTGCTTGCCGGTCTCGTACATCATCTTTTCCTGCGCATGTTTCTGCGACAGGTTGAAGCGCATGCCCTTGGAGGCCGTGGCCACATAGGTGGCCAGCGCCGTCACGTTGGCCATCTCGCCGCGGCCAAACGCCGTCTTGGCGATGTCTTCACCCTTGAAGCCCTGCAGTGTTTCCATGCAGGTGATCAGGCGCGTTTCCAGATCCTGCACCCGCCCGGTGTCGGCGAAGTACTTGGGCAACTCCACGAACGCCCCCTTGATGACCCCCGGACCCTTGCCCAGATCGCACTGTTCCAGCGATGCATTTTTGGGACCCCGCTTCTGCTTCCAGAGCTCTTCGCCCTTCATCTCGAACAGCTCGGCCGGGTTGCCGTCCTGCAGCATCTCGCGGTACTTCGCAATGCCTTCAGCAGCCGTGCCTTGTGCGTGCGAAACACCAACGGCGCCGCACAGCGCAGCGAGCGCCAGCAACGAGGTGGTCAGGGTCTTCTTCATGGGGTCTCCTCTTGTTATTGCATCGGGAAAAACGCGGCTTGGCTCAGGCGATCACAGCCTCGTCGGTGCGGGTGTCGCCCTTGTTGTCGACCCATTTCACGACGACCTTGTCGCCTTTGGCGCCGCCCTTGAACTTGAAGGACAGGAACGGGTTTTGTGCCACGGCGCCGCTGAAGGCGGCTTCGAGCACGACCTTGCCGTTGTGGGTGGCTTCCACGTCGCGGATGAAGTGGCCGGGAATGAGGGCGCCAGCGGCGTCTCGGCGGGTGCCGGGTTCCATGATGTGGGACATGAGAACGCGGACGGTGGTTTCGTCGCCAGCGACGGCGGCGCGGATGCGCATCGGATCAGCCATGGTGGACTCCTGAATTTCTGTGATGGGTGGGGTGTGGGTGGTCGAGGGCGATCAGCCGCCGCAGCCGCCGAGCGTGACCTTGGTTTCCTTGAAGGCCGAGAACAGCTTGCCGTCGGCCTTGACCACGGCGAACACGTTGGAGCTCTGGCCCATCTTCAGGCGGGTCTGCACGTCGGCGGCGGTGCCGGCCGGGATCTTGAAACCGGCGGCCATGGGCGTGGGGTTCTTCTCGACGATCAGGTAGATCTCGGTGGTGTTGGGGATCTTG
>PNMH01000095.1 GCA_013823505.1 Polaromonas sp.
GGCCATGTAGTCGGGAAACCAGTAACTGTCGACCGCCGGACCTTCGAGCCGCGTGTGTCCGAAGCCGCGCCAGTCGGGCGCGATGATCCAGCGCTCGGTCTTCAAGGCATCCACCACGAACTGCCACGAGGCCGCCACATCCATCCACCCGTGCACCAGCACCAACGGCGTCACGGCCTCGCTTCGATCGCCCCACACCCGCACGTGGTAGTTCAGGTTGCGGACCGGGACGAATTCGCTGCGGGAGGCTCTCTGTGCTTGGTACATTCGTCGGATCATAAAGAACGAGACCGAGACAACCATGCGCCCGAGTCAAGCCAGAGACAAGACAGACGAGCCCCTGGATCTGCATGACGCGTTGCACAGCCGCTTTGGCTGGCACGTGCCTGAGCACTTCAACATGGCGCAGGTGTGCATGCGCCGTTGGGCAGAAGACGCAGGGCGTGCAGGCGATGCGGCCGTGGTGGCCTGCGCGCCGGGCCAGAGCGACCGGGCTCACAGCTTCGCCGAGTTGCTCGACCAGGCGAACCGCCTGTCCAACGCACTGGCGGCACTGGGTGTGCAGCGCGGAGACCGCGTGGCCATCGTGTTGCCGCAGCGTTTCGAGACTGCGGTGGCCTACATGGCGGTGCTGCAGATGGGGGCCGTGGGCATGCCGCTGTCGCAATTGTTCGGCCCGGAAGCGCTGGAGTTCCGGTTGCATGACAGCGAAGCCGTGGTGGCCATCTGCGACCAGCCTTCCTTGCCTGCGTTGCTGGGCGTGCGCGACGACTGCCCGCTGCTGCGCTGTGTGATCGGGGTGGATGGCGACGGCACACCCGAGGGCATGCGCGCCGATCTCGACTGGGCTTCTCTTCTCGCGCAGGAGCCTGCCGAGTTCACGCCGGTCAACACGCTGGCCGAAGAAGCGGCCGTGCTCATCTACACGAGTGGCACCACCGGCAACCCCAAGGGCGCATTGATCCCGCACCGCGCGCTCATCGGCAACCTCACCGGCTTCGTGTGCAGCCAGAACTGGTTCGGCTTCGATCCGTTCGACGCTTCCGCGCCGTCGAAAGCGGTGTTCTGGTCGCCCGCTGACTGGGCCTGGACCGGTGGCCTGATGGACGCGTTGCTGCCCACCCTGTATTTCGGTCGGCCCATCGTGGCCTTCAACGGGCGCTTCAGTCCACAGACTGCGTTCGAGCTGATCGAGCGTCATGGGGTCACACACAGCTTTTTGTTTCCCACGGCGCTCAAGGCCATGATGAAGGCGGTACCCACGCCGAAGAAGCAGTACCGGTTCAAGCTGCAGGGCTTGATGAGCGCGGGCGAGGCGGTGGGCGACGCGGTGTTTGCCTACTGCCGCGACCAGCTGGGTGTGACGGTCAACGAGATGTTTGGCCAGACCGAGATCAACTACATCGTGGGCAACTGCTCACGTCTTTATCCAGCACGGCCCGGCTCCATGGGCAAGGGCTATCCGGGTCATCGGGTGGCCGTCATCGACGAGGCGGGCAACGAATGCCCGGTGGGCGTGCCGGGTGACGTGGCGGTGCACCGGCTCGATGTGCACGGCGATCCCGACCCGGTGTTTTTTCTGGGTTACTGGAAGAACGAAGCATCGACCCGCGCCAAGTACACCGGCGACATGGCCAGCAGCTGGTGCCGCACCGGTGACATGGCCACGCGCGATGCCGACGGCTACCTCTGGTACCAGGGGCGAGCCGATGACGTGTTCAAGGCGGCGGGCTACCGCATCGGGCCGAGCGAGATCGAGAACTGCCTGGTGAAGCACCCGGCGGTGGCCAACGCCGCGGTGGTGCCCAAACCCGATGCCGAGCGCGGTGCGGTGGTGAAGGCGTATGTGGTGCTGGCGCCAGGCTACGGGTCTGGCGACGGGTTGGTGAAGCAGCTTCAGGCCCACGTGAAGGGCAAGCTCGCACCGTACGAATACCCAAAAGAAATCGAGTTCATCGACGCGCTGCCCATGACCACCACGGGGAAGGTGCAGCGCCGCGTGCTGCGTTTGCAGGAAGAGGCTCGGGCGGCCTTGCGGGCCTGACCCGGCAAGTCAAAAAAAAGCCCGGCGTTGCCGGGCTTTTTCTTAGGAGGGCGGCTGGATCAGCGCGCTGCAGGCTCGGCCACGTAGATTTCAACGCGACGGTTCTGGGCACGGCCTTGAGCGGTGCCGTTGTCGGCGATCGGTTCGCGCGAGCCGCGACCGTCGGTGGCAAAGCGGGCTGGCGACACGCCGCGGGCCACGAGGTAGTCGCGCGTGCTGTTGGCGCGGTTGAACGACAACGGGTTGTTCACGGCGTCGCTGCCGGTGCTGTCGGTGTGGCCGACGATGGCAACGGCGGTCACCGGGTTGGCATTGAGCGTGTTGGCGAACTGGCCCAGCACGCGCTGCAGCGTGGGGCTCACCGTGGAGCTGCCGGTGGCGAAACCCGCATCGGCCGGCACGTCGAGTTTCAGGCGGTTGTCCGATGTCTGGCTCACGCCAATACCGGTGCCGGCGGTGGCGGCTTCCATGGCGCGCTTCTGTTCCTGCATCTTGGTGGACCAGATGTAGCCACCCAGTGCACCCGCGCCCGCGCCGATGACCGCGCCTTGCGCAGCGCCCTTGGAGCCACCGGTGGCGGCACCCAGCAGCACGCCGGCGAGGGCGCCAATGCCGGCACCCTTGGCCGAATCGGTCTGTGTTTCGCTCATGTTGGCGCAGCCGCCGAGGGCAAGGGCCGCCGCGAGTACGGTGACCGTCAGGCCACGGGTGATGTTGTTGATTTGGTTCATGTTCAATGCTCCACTGGCGTTGTTGATCGATGGATGAGAGGCGGCTCCGGGCGGCTGCCGCGCCATGATGACACTTGGTGGTGTGATCATGGCGACTGCGGCGCGATCCGATGCGCTCTAAACTTATACCTTGGCTTATCGCTTTGGCATCACTTCCATCCTGACTTTACAAAAAATTGCATGAAAAACGTTCCATTGGGTGCCAGCGCACTGACCGTTCCTCCCATCTGCCTGGGCACCATGACCTTCGGCGAGCAGGTCGATGAAGCCACCGCACACAGCATCCTTGACCGATCCATGGAGCGCGGCATCAACTTCCTGGACGCCGCCGAGATGTATTCGGTGCCGGCTCGCGCCGAGACCTGTGGCGCCACCGAAACGATTCTGGGCAACTGGTTTGCCAAAGACACCAGCCGGCGCAACAAGGTGGTGCTGGCGACCAAGGTGGCTGGCCCCTCGCGCGGCATGCCCTGGATTCGTGGCGAGAACTCGGGTGTGAGCAAGGCCGAGATCCTCAAGGCTTGCGACGACAGCCTGCGCCGTCTGCAGACCGACGTGATCGACCTGTATCAGATCCACTGGCCCGCGCGCAACGTGCCTGCCTTCGGTTTGCTGAGCTTCGATCCCACGAAAGACAAACCTTGCGCCTCGGTGCTGGAGCAACTCGAAGCCATGGCCGAGCTGGTCAAGGCGGGCAAGGTCAAAGCCATCGGCCTGTCCAACGAGTCGCCGTATGGCGTGCACGAATTCGTGCGCCTGGCCGAGCAGCACGGCCTGCCGCGCGTGGCCACGGTGCAGAACCCGTACTGCCTGATCAACCGCAGCTACGAGAACGGGCTGGACGAGACTTGCCATCGCCTGGGTGTCTCTTTGCTGGCGTATTCGCCGCTGGGCTTCGGCTTGCTGAGCGGCAAGTACGACGAAACCGGCCTGGTGGGCGACGCTGGTCGCATGGCCTTGTACGAGTCGATGCGCAAACAGCGCTGGGGCCGACCCGAAGCGCTGGACACCGCGCGCCGCTACAACACATTGGCGCGCGACCACGGCCTCACGCCGTCGCAGATGGCGCTGGCCTTCTGCTACACCAACTGGCGCGTGGCCAGCACCATCATCGGCGTCACCTCACTGACCCAGCTCGACGAATGCCTGGACGCCTGGGGCACGACGCTGTCGCCCGAACTTCTGGCCGAGATCGACAAAATTCGTTGGGAAAGCCGCGATCCAGCCCAGTGAGTTGAGGCGTGGCCAAAAAATCGCACGTCAGTGAAACGCCCGCCACCGCGTGGCTCAAAGCGCACGGCGTGGTGTTCACCGAGCACAGCTACGAGTACCTGGAGCATGGTGGTGCGCAACACAGTGCGCAGGTGCTCGGTCTCGATCCGTTTTCGGTGGTCAAGACGTTGATCATGCAGGATGAGGCCGCCAAGCCGCTGGCGGTGCTCATGCACGGCAACCGCACCGTGTCGACCAAGAATCTGGCGCGCCAGATCGGCGTGAAATCGGTGGAGCCCTGCAAGCCCGAGGTGGCGAACCGCCACAGCGGGTACTTTGTGGGCGGCACGTCGCCGTTCGGTTTGAAGCGCGCCATGCCGGTGTTCGTCGAGGCGGCTGTTCTGGATCTGCCAAAAATCTGGATCAACGGTGGGCGGCGAGGTTACCTGGTGGGCATCGACCCTTCCGTGCTCAGCGGTCCATTGGGCGCCAGGCCGGTCGAGTGCGCGCTGGCAGAATAGCCCGGCGCCGCCCCTCAGAGCGCGGCCCGAACCACCGAGGAGACTTCGTTGTCATTGCTTTATCCCCTGCTGGCCACTGTGGCCGCGTACCTGATCGGCTCGTTGTCGTTTGCCGTGCTCGTGAGTCGCTTCATGGGGCTCAACGATCCACGCACCTATGGCAGCAAGAACCCGGGGGCCACCAACGTGCTGCGCTCGGGCAACAAGGCCGCGGCGGTGATCACGCTGTTGCTCGATGCGCTCAAGGGCTGGCTGCCGGTGGTGGCCGTGAAATGGTGGGGCGAGGCCTACGGGTTGGGCGACGGCACGGTGGCGCTGGTGGGCATTGCGGCCTTTCTCGGCCACCTGTACCCGGTGTTTTTCCGCTTTCAGGGTGGCAAGGGCGTGGCCACCGCGGCCGGCGTGATCTTTGGTTTCCAGCCTTGGCTGGGGTTGGCCGCGCTGGCCACCTGGGTGATCATCGCGGCGTTCTTCCGATATTCGTCGCTGGCATCCATCGTCACGGCGGTGTTTGCACCGGCGTTCTTTCTGTTGGGGCACCGCGTGGCCTGGGACGCGCCCGGGGTGCAGGTGATGAGCCTCGTGGTCATGGGCATGCTGCTGGTGTACCGGCACGCCGAAAACATCAACCGCCTGATGGCCGGCAAAGAGAGCAAGCTCGGATCGAAAAAGTCATGAGTCAGCACATCACCCGCATCGGCATGGCCGCGCGCTACAGCGAAGCGGCGGTGTTCAACGGCGTCGTGTACCTGGCGGGCATGGTGCCCGAGCGGGGCGACACTGACATTCGCGGCCAGACCGAAGATGTGCTGGAACAGGTGCAACAGCGCTTGCTGGAAGCCGGCAGCGACAAGGCGCGCATCTTGCGCGCGCAGATTTTCCTCACCGACATCGCCGAGATCGGTGTGATGAACGAGGTGTGGGATGCCTGGGTGGTGCCGGGCACGGCGCCGCCGCGGGCCACGGTGCAGGCCGCACTGGCGAACGCCGAGTGGCGCATTGAAATCGTGGTGACTGCGGCGCAAAAAGCGCCCTGATCAATAGCGCCGGTCCAGCGTGAGCTGATCGTTGGTGCGCTGCATCTGAAAGCGCGTGAGAAAGCTGTTGCCCAGCAACACGAATGCCATGGACTGTGGCAGCACGATGGCCGATACGTCGTAGACCTGCGCTTCGCCGATGCGAACCGAGTCCAGCCGGATCTGGTGGCCGACCACATCGCCATTGGCGGTGGCCACCCGCACCTTTTGACCCTGCTCGTACTTGAGGTTGATGCGCTTGGCATCGGACTCGCTCATGATCACCTGCGTGGCCCCGGTGTCGACCATGAACTGGACTTGCCGGCCATTGATCTGACCCGGCGGCATGAAGTGACCTTGGGCGTCTGCCGTCAGCACGATGCGCTGCGCGCCGGGGTCTGCCTTGGCCCGCCCCAGGCTCACCGGTGCCTCTCCCACGCGCAGCGTCTGGCGCTGTCCGCTGACTTCGATCACCGCCGTCTCTCCCTGCAGGCTCAGCAGCTTCACGCCCTGATGCCCCTGGCCGGGGCTGAGAAAACGCGGCGCAGCTGCGTCGATGGTGACCAATGCCTTGCCGCCCGCCACACCGGAGAGCGCCACTTGTTGTGCCGCCGCCGGCAAGGCCAGCAAGACGCATACCGCGAAGAAGCCGGCGCGGGGGGTGTTCAATTCAATCTCTGAAATTGTTGAACGAGAGAGGCAGGTCCTTGAGTTCGGCCTTGATGAGCGCCATGGCCGCCTGCAGGTCGTCGCGCTTGGCACCGGTCACACGCACCGCGTCTCCCTGGATGGCGCCCTGCACCTTGAGCTTGCTGCCCTTGATGGCTTGCTGGATCTTCTTGCCGTCTTCGGTGCTCACCCCGTTGCGCACCTTCACCACCTGCTTGACCTTGTCGCCGCCGACCTTCTCGACCTTGCCCACGTCGAGAAAACGCGCATCGACGCCGCGTTTGGTGAGCTTGCCTCGCAGCACGTCGTCGATCTGCTGGAGCTGGAAGTCGGCATCGCCGTGCAGGATGATTTCCTTGTCCTTGAGCTCGATGGCCGCACTCGTGCCCTTGAAATCAAAGCGGGTTCCGATCTCGCGCGCGACCTGATCGACCGCATTTTTCACTTCGACGAAATCGGCTTCAAGAACGGTGTCAAAAGAGGGCATGCTGGGGGTCTTGCAAAGAGTGAATGAGAGAATCAAAGAATGGTAGTCGAGAACAACGTGGCGCTCCAGCCCTACAACACTTTTGGCATCGTCGCCCGGGCTCATCGCCTGGTGCGCGTGCGTTCAACGGACGACGTGCTGGCGCTGCTGGCCGAGCAGGAGGTGCGCACCGATTCGGGCGCGCCCGCCTTCGTGCTGGGCGGTGGCAGCAACCTGGTGATCACCGGCGACATCAAGCAGCTGGTGATCAAGGTCGAAATTTCAGGCCGGCGCCTGGTGGAGGAAACCGCCAAGGGGTGGGTGGTGGAGGCCGGTGCGGGCGAAGACTGGCACGATTTCGTGCGCTGGACGCTGGAGAAAGGCTATCCCGGCCTGGAAAATCTCGCGCTGATTCCAGGCACCGTGGGCGCCTCTCCGGTGCAGAACATCGGTGCCTATGGCGTGGAGTTGCAGGACCGTTTCAGTGCGCTGGACGCGATCGACCTGCAAACCGGCCAGAGTTTCACGCTGGACGCCGCGAAGTGCGGTTTTGGCTACCGCGACTCGGTGTTCAAACACACCCCAGCGGGTGAGAAAGGCCTGGGGCTGGCTGGCCGTGCGCTCATCACGCATGTGCGCTTCTGGCTGCCCAAACCGTGGAAGCCGGTGTTGGGTTACGCCGATCTGGACCGCAAGATGGCCGAGACCGGCATCTCGTCGCCGAGCGCCCAGCAAATCTTCGACTGGGTCTGCGCGATCCGCCGCGCCAAGCTGCCCGACCCGTCGGTGATCGGCAACGCCGGCAGCTTTTTCAAGAACCCCACCGTGTCTCGCGAGCAATGCGCCGACATCATCGCGCGCGAGCCCAAAGTGGTTCACTACCCCATGGCCGACGGCAGCATCAAGCTGGCCGCTGGCTGGCTCATTGACGCCTGCGGCTGGAAGGGCAAGGGCGTGGGCAGCGCGGGTGTGTACGAGCGGCAGGCGCTGGTGCTGGTGAACCGCGGTGGCGCGACCGGCGGTGAGGTGATGACGCTGGCCAAGGCCATTCAGACCAGCGTGTACGAGCGCTTCGGTATTTTGCTGGAGACCGAGCCGGTGGTTGTTTGACCGGCTTGGGCGGGAAGGCGACCCTTACTCGCCTTCCAGCTTGAGCATGCTGGCCCCGTCTCCCAGCGAGAGCAGCCCGGCCTTGGCATAAATGCCCAGTTTGGCGCGCGTGTCGGTGATGTCGAGGTTGCGCATGGTCAGTTGACCGATGCGGTCCAGCGGCGTGAACGGCGCGTCTTCCACCTTCTCCATGCTCAGACGCTCGGGCGCATAGGTCAGGTTGGCGCTCTCGGTGTTCATGATGGAGTAGTCGTTGCCGCGGCGCAGCTCGATGGAGACCTCGCCGGTGATGGCGCGCGCCACCCAGCGCTGGGCCGTCTCGCGCAGCATGATGGATTGCGGGTCGAACCAGCGGCCCTGGTAGAGCAGGCGCCCGAGTTTCAGACCGTTGATGCGGTACTGCTCGATCGTGTCTTCGTTGTGGATGCCGGTGACCAGGCGCTCATAAGCGATGTGCAGCAGCGCCAGGCCAGGGGCCTCGTAGATGCCGCGGCTCTTGGCTTCGATGATTCGGTTCTCGATCTGGTCGCTCATGCCCAAGCCGTGGCGGCCACCGATCTCGTTGGCCTTGAGGATCAAGTCCACCGGGCTGGCGAAGGTTTCGCCGTTGAGTGCCACAGGCTGGCCTTCTTCAAAGCGAACCGTCACCGTTTCGCGTTTGACCACCACCTCGTCTTTCCAGAAGGCGACGCCCATGATGGGGTTCACGATCGAAATGCCGCTGCTGAGGTGTTCGAGGTCTTTCGCTTCGTGCGTGGCACCGAGCATGTTGCTGTCGGTGCTGTAGGCCTTCTCGGCGCTCATCTTGTAGCCGAAGCCGTTGGCGGTCATGAAGGCGCTCATCTCGGCGCGGCCACCCAGCTCGTCGATGAACAGCTGGTCCAGCCAGGGCTTGTAGATCTTCAGACTGGGGTTGGTCAGCAGACCGTAGCGGTAGAAGCGCTCGATGTCGTTGCCCTTGTAGGTGCTGCCGTCGCCCCAGATGTTGACGTCGTCTTCCTTCATCGCAGCCACCAGCATGGTGCCCGTGACGGCGCGGCCCAGCGGCGTGGTGTTGAAGTAGGTCACGCCGGCGGTGCTGATGTGGAAGGCGCCGCACTGCAGCGCGGCAATGCCTTCGTGTGCCAGCTGCGTGCGGCAGTCGATCAGGCGCGCTTTTTCAGCGCCGTACTGCATGGCCTTGCGCGGGATCTCGTCGTAGTCCGGCTCGTCGGGCTGGCCGAGGTTGGCGGTGTAGGCGTAGGGGATTGCACCCTTTTGTTTCATCCACAGCAGCGCTGCCGACGTGTCGAGGCCGCCGGAGAAGGCGATACCGACTTTTTGCTGCGTGGGAAGGTTCTGAAGAATGGTGGCCATGACGGTCGCTCAGTGGTTCAGCCGAAATGGCAGATGTAGTGGTAAGGCTCGGTCACTCGGATCTCGAAGCTGCTGTTGCCGGGCACGCTGAACTGGTCGCCCGGGCCGGACTTGAGCCAGGCATCGGTGCCGGCCAGCTTGTATTCACAGCCACCCGCCACGCATTCCATGATTTCGGGCGCGCCGGTGTTGAAGGTGAGCGTGGCGGGAAGCACCACGCCGACCGACTTTTTCGTGCCGTCGGCCAGGGTGATGCCGTGGCTGACGCACTTGCCGTCGAAGTACACGCTGGCCTGGGTGTTGACGGTCACGCCGTCGAATTGGGTGGTGCTCATGGTGTTGGGGTGTGCTGCTGGGACAAAAGGCAAAAATCGAAGGGAAACGCGCGATTTTAGGCCGCGAGCTTGCGGCCTTTGCCGCTGGTCAGAGGCGCGCTTGCCAGGCTGCGGCGTCAAAACCCACGGTGATGCCGTCGGTCCACTGCACCACCGGACGCTTGATCACGCTCGGGTTCGCCAGCGCCACGGCCCGGGCGCTGGCCACATCGGTCACGCCGGCCCGCACGGTCTCGTCCAGCTGGCGCCAGGTCGTCCCCTTGCGGTTGATGACGCTCTCCCACCCCACGGCGGCCAGCCAGCGGTCGAGTTCGGCTTCGGGCACGCCCTGTTTCTTGAAATCGAGAAAGTGGTGTTCAACACCGTGTTCGGTCAGCCAGGCGCGGGCCTTTTTGACGGTGTCGCAGTTGGGGATGCCGTAGACGTTGATCATGGGAGGGATTGTCGGTGATGGCGCCGAAGGTCGCCGACCCGATGGGACAATCCAGCCATGCTCAACATCCCTCTGCCTCCCCACCCCACCACATTGCCCGAATGGCTGGCCCACGCCGAACGCCTGCACCCGGTCACCATCGACATGGGGCTGGAGCGGGTGCAGCGCGTGGCGCAGCGCATGAACCTCGCGCTGCCCTGCCCGGTGATCACCGTGGCCGGCACGAACGGCAAAGGCAGCACCTGCGCCATGCTGGAGGCGGTGTACACCCAGTCGGGCTACCGCACCGGCGTCTACACCTCGCCGCACCTGGTGCATTTTGAAGAGCGCTGCCGCATCGCCGGCGAGCCGGTGGCCACCGGCGACCTGCTGCCGGCGTTTGCCGAGGTGGAAGAAGCGCGCAAGGGGCAGGGCGGGGACGAAGAGATCAGCCTGAGCTACTTTGAATTCACCACGCTGGCCATTCTGCGCACGCTCTCCCGCGCTGGCCTGGACGTGGCCATCCTGGAGGTGGGTCTGGGCGGGCGACTGGACGCGGTGAACATCATCGACACCGACTGCGCCGTCATCACCTGCATCGCGCTGGACCACATGGCCCTGCTGGGCAAGGACCGCGAAGCCATTGGTTTCGAGAAGGCCGGCATCATGCGCACCGGCCGCCCGGTCGTGGTGAGCGACCCGGTGCCGCCGCAAAGCGTGCTCGACCGCGCGCTGGAAATCGGCGCCGACCTCTGGCGCATCGGCAAGGACTTCCACTTCGCCGGCGACCAGCAGCAGTGGGGCTGGGCCATGCACCCTTCGCACGGCGGGCGGCGTTATGCCGGGCTGGCCTACCCGGCGCTGCGCGGCGCCAACCAACTGGTGAATGCATCGGGTGTTCTGGGTGCGGTGGAGGCCCTTCGCTCTAAGTTGCCGGTGACGGCCCAGGCGGTTCGCAACGGCCTGGCGCTGGTGGAGCTGCCCGGTCGCTTCCAGATCGTGCCCGGCACGCCCACCTTGGTTCTGGACGTGGCGCACAACCCGCATTCGGTGGCGGCGCTCACCGAAAACCTCGACGCCATGGGCTACTACCCCACCACCCACGCCGTCTTCGGCGCCATGGCCGACAAGGACCTGGGCGCGATGATCGAGCGCATCGCGCCACTCATCGACCGCTGGCACCTGACCGACCTGCCGCTGCCCCGCGCCAGTACCGCTGCCGCGCTGGCCGAGGCGCTCAAGGAGCACCCCGCGACCGCCAAAAGCACGGTGGCAGGCTGCCACGCCAACCCCATGGAGGCCTTGCAGGCGGCGGTGTCCCACGCGGACCCCACTGATAGAATCGTGGTCTTCGGATCGTTCTTCACGGTGGGGGGCGTTTTGCAGGATGGTGTGCCCCGCTTGTCGGCCAAACACCTGCCCTCCTGACCCCTCCGCCCGAGCTTTCCCGACCGCTCCTGTGTCGCGCCCCTCGCCAGGCCTCCTTTGGCGCAATGGTTCCCACCCGAATGTTCAAATCCCGTTCAGGCTCACCGGGCAATCCATCGACACCTCCGCCGCAAAGCATTGACGCCGTGCGCCGCCGAGCGCGCCACCGCCTCATTGGCGCCAGTGTGCTGGTGTTGCTGGGCGTGGTGGGTTTCCCACTCCTGTTTGACACACAGCCGCGCCCGATTTCGGTCGATATCCCCATCGAAATTCCGGCCAAAAGCACGCTCGCGCCGGCTGTGAAGCAGGCGGCCACTGCTCCTGCTGCAGCGCCTGCCGCGGCCAAGCCACCAGCGTCCAGCGTCGAGGCCCGTGAAACCCTGAGTGCGCGCGAAGAGGTCGTGGAAGCCACGGCCGCGCCCAAGCCTGCGGCAGAGCCCGCCAAACCGCCAGCGCCCACGCCCCCCGACGCAGAGCGCGCCCACGCCTTGCTCGAAGGCAAATCATCCAACCCGCCGGCCAGTGCAGCCGCGACCGCGCCTGCCACCGCCGAGCGCCTCGTGGTGCAAGTGGGCGCGTTTTCTGAAGAGGCGGGTGCCCGCACGGTGCGCCAGAAGCTGGAAGCCGCCGGGCTCAAGACCTACACCCATGTCGCCGAAACGTCGGAAGGGCGCCGCATCCGCGTGCGGCTGGGCCCGTACAACAGCCGCGCCGAGGCCGACAAGGCCGCTGCCCGCGTCAAGGCCCTGGGCTTGCCCGCGGCCGTGCTCACGCTGTGACGCGCCAACGGGCGATGGCGGCGGCATGGGGCTGACGGATGGTTTGCTGCTGACGGTGTTGTTGCTGTCGGTGTTGTTGGGCGCGTGGCGAGGCTTGGTGTACGAGGTGCTGTCCGTGGCCAGCTGGGTCGCCGCGTTTGTGCTTGCTCAGGGGTATGCCGATGAGGCTGCCTTGATGCTGCCGCAGAACAGTCTGTCCCCGCCGTTGCGGCTGGCGGTTGGTTTTTTGGTGGTATTCATAGCCGTGGCGTTCGCGGGCGGATTGCTCGCCTGGCTGGTCAAGAAATTGGTGGCATCGGTCGGCTTGCGACCGGTGGACCGAGTTTTGGGCAGCGCCTTCGGGCTGGCGCGCGGCGTGGTGATGCTGCTGGCCTTCGCGGTGGTGGTGAGCATGTCGCCGATGCGGGATGCTGCGTGGTGGGAGGATTCGGTGGTTGCCGACGCGCTGGTGAGTACCCTGCACGCCATCAAGCCCTTGTTACCCGAGCCGGTGGCCCGATATATCGCTTAGAAGCGCTTGAGTTTTTTCAGAGGATCGAAACATGTGTGGA
>PNMH01000096.1 GCA_013823505.1 Polaromonas sp.
GGTGGTGCGCGACGTGTCCAAGCAGGGTGTGACCATCCTGCTGGTGGAGCAGAACGCCCGCCGCGCGCTGCAGATCGCCGACCGTGGCTACGTGATGGACTCGGGCGAGATCATCATGACCGGCAAGGGTCGCGACATGCTCGACGACCCCAAAGTTCGCGCTGCGTATTTGGGTGAATAACAGGCCCCCACGCTCCTCCGCTGCGCGGGTCGCTGCCCCCCGAGGGGGCTGAGCCCGCCTTGGGGCGGCCCGGCGGCTGGCTCGCCGCGCAGCGGGGTCTTACTGCAGGAACCCGATGCGGCTTTTGGCCGAGCCCGCTTTGGGCAGGTCGTCGGGCTCCACGCGGTAGCGGTTGTCCAGCCGCGCATTGCCAAACGCCGTGACCAGCGCGCGCCGCATTTCGCGCGGAGCGAGCGTGGCGAGTTGGTCCAGCACATCGTCGGCCGGCTCGGGGTCGAAGCGCTGTCCCCAGTCGTGCTCACCCAGGATGCCGCGATACAGGTGCGCCGCGATCTTGCGCGCCGCATCCAGCGAGGGAGGCGCGATTTCGTACACGTTCATGCGGTTCATGATCGGTTCGGGAATGCTGCGCTCGTTGTTGGCGGTGGTGACCCAGATGACCTGGCTCGCGTCGATCGGCACCTCGGCGAACTCGTCCACGAAGTTCTGCGCGGTGTCGTGCTCCAGCAGGCTGTAGAGCGCACCCAGCGGATCGTATTGCGCGTCGGCATTGGCTTTGTCGATCTCGTCGACCACGATCACCGGGTTGGCGTATTGGCCGTCGATCAGGGCCTCGAACACCTTGCCTGGCTTGGCGCCCTTCCATTGAGACGAAGAGCCAGAGAGCAACCAACCCGCCGTCATGGAGCTCATGGGGACCAGGCTCATGCTGGTGCCCAGCAGGTCGGCAAGCTGTTTGGCGAAGTGGGTCTTGCCCACGCCGGGTGGGCCGAGCAGCAGGATGGGCGTGACCTCCAGGCTGTCGCGGCTGTCCTGGCTCAGGGCCACGTGGCGCTTCACGTCGTCGAGCACCTCACCAAAGTTGGGCAACAGGTCGTAGAGCGGGGCCATGTCGGGCACGCCCGAGGGTTTGACCGCGAAGCGCTGTGGACCTCGCTCCAGCATGCGCTGCCAGGTGTTGCGCAGGCTCTCGTATTCGCGCTCGTTGCCGCTGGCCTGCAGTTTGGCCAGCTTGCGCTCGACTTCGTCGGCGCTGAACACGCTGCGCATCTGGGCGATGGGCAGACCAAGAGGGGGTGAAGCGACCAGGCTGCGTGAGCTCATGCGGTTCTCCTTGAAGGTTCAGTGGCAGTTTCATTCAAGCACAAGATGTGCCTGCGCTGAATGCCGAAAAGCCCCGTGAAGACCCCGTTGACGGCCGGATTGACCAGCTCCGTGCAAAACCACGCAAAACGGCCGACTGATGGAGGGCACCAGAAACGACAAAGCCACCCGAAGGTGGCCTGGCGGTGCGCTTAACCGGTTCAGCTCTGGCCGGTGATGACCTGCTGCAGTTCGCCCGACTGGTACATCTCCATCATGATGTCCGAGCCGCCCACGAACTCACCCTTGACGTAGAGCTGCGGGATGGTGGGCCAGTTGCTGTATTCCTTGATGCCCTGGCGCACTTCTTCGTCTTCGAGCACGTTCACGGTCTTGAGCGTCTTGGTCTCGACGCCGCAAGCCTTGAGGATCTGGATGGCGCGGCCGGAGAAGCCGCACATGGGGAAGCTCGCGTTGCCCTTCATGAACAGCACGATGTCGTTGGATTTGACCAGTTGGTCGATTCGGGTTTGGGCGTCGCTCATGGCTGAAAGGTCCTTCTGCGAATGGGTCTGGGTTGACCCGGGAACGGCCTGCATTATCGCTGTTGCGGCCATTGGCCGCCGCTGCAGCGTTCGATGGCCGCAAGGTCGGTGCGGCTGCTCACCTGCTCGAAACCAGCGGCTTGCAGGAGGCGGCGCACCGCCCCGGCCTGGTTGAAGCCGTGTTCGATCAGCAGCCAGCCGCCGGGCAGCAGCGCGCCGGGCGCGTTCCTGATGATGGTCCTGATGTCGTCCAGGCCGTCGGCGCCGGCGGCGAGGGCAGACAAAGGTTCGTGGGTCAGCGCGGCGAGATGGGCATCGTTGTCGGCAATGTAGGGCGGGTTGGTGACGATCACATCGAAGCGTTGGCCGGGCACGGCGTCCAGCCACGAGCCGGCGTGAAACTGCACCGGCAGCTGCAGGCGCTGTGCATTGCTGCGGGCCACCGCCAGCGCGTCTTCGCTGGCGTCGGTGGCGATCACCGATGCCTTGGAACGCTGTGATGCGATGGCCAGCGCGATGGCGCCGCTGCCGGTGCCCAGGTCCAGCACGCGGGCTGCGTGGTTCGCAGCCTCTACCTTCTCCAGCGCCCAGTTCACGAGCGTTTCGGTGTCCGGGCGGGGCACCAGCACGCGTGGGTCCACCTGCAAAGCCAGGCCGAAAAACTCCTGGTCGCCGCGCAGGTAGGCCATGGGTTCACCGCGCTGGCGCCGCTCCACGAGGACTTCCAGCCGCACTGCGGCATCGTCGGGCAGCGCTTCGGCGTCGTGCGCCAAGAGCCACGCGCGGTCGTGTGGTGCGCGTTGCAGGGCGAGCAGCATCAACATCTGCGCGTCGATCCGGTCCAGGCCACGTGTTTGCAGCGCGGAGAGTGTGTCGCGAACCGAGTTCATGCCCCGTTGCGCTGTTCAAGTTCGGCCAGCAGCTCGGTGCCACGCGCCACCTGCAGGGCATGGACCATCTCGTCCAGATCACCCTCCATCACCTGAAGCACTTTGTAGAGCGTGAGGTTGATGCGGTGGTCGGTGATGCGACCCTGGGGGAAGTTGTAGGTGCGGATGCGGTCGCTTCGGTCGCCGCTGCCGATCAGGCCTTTGCGGGTGGCGGCTTCCTTGGCGGCACGCTCGCTGCGGTCCTTTTCCTGCAAGCGTGCAGTGAGCACCTGCAGCGCCTTGGCCTTGTTGCTGTGCTGGCTGCGGCCGTCCTGGCATTCGGCGGTGATGCCGGTGGGCAGGTGGGTCACGCGCACCGCGGAGTCGGTCTTGTTGATGTGCTGACCGCCGGCGCCGCTGGCGCGGTAGGTGTCGATGCGCAACTCGTTCGGGTTGAGCTTGATGGCCTCGGTCTCGTCGGGCTCGGGCATCACGGCCACGGTGGCCGCGCTGGTGTGGATGCGGCCCTGCGTTTCGGTGGCCGGCACGCGCTGCACGCGGTGGCCGCCCGACTCGAAGCGCAGCCGGCCGTAGGCGCCAGCGCCGGACACGCGCAGCACCACCTCTTTGTAGCCGCCGAGCTCGCTGGGTGATTCGCTCACCACCTCGACCTGCCAGCCCTGGCGTTCGGCGTAGCGGGTGTAAAGGCGCGCCAGGTCGCCGGCGAAGAGCGCCGACTCATCCCCGCCGGTGCCCGCGCGGATCTCCACGAAGGCGTTGCGCTCGTCGTCGGGGTCCTTGGGCAACAGCAGCTGCTGCAGGTCGGTGTCCAGCTGTGCCAAGTCGGTCTGCGCCGAGTCGATTTCTTCGCGGGCCATCTCCGCCATGTCGGCGTCACCCAGCAAGTCGTTGGCCGCAGCCAGGTCGGCTTCGCGCTGCAGGTAGCGGTTGAACACCTCGACCACGGTGGAGGCGTCGGCGTGCTCGCGGCTCAGCGTCTTGAAGCGCTCCATGTTGTCCACCACGTCAGGCGCCGACAGCAAGGCGTCGAGCTCGTGCAGTCGGGCGCGCTGGCGCAGCAGGGTGTCGCGGACAAAAGATTTCATGGGTGGGGAATGTCGGTGTCGGCAGGCCAGCCATCCGGCGGCAACAAACCGCGGATGACCAAGCCCTGAGCAAGCCGCTAGGCCTGCGGATCGCGTGGCGATCTGGCCGAGGATTCGCGCAAAAAGAGGCGCGAGACGGTCTGTGCGGTGGCCGTGCGTGCGGCGCTGTCGCCGGTGTGCAACTCGGCCAGCGTGCCATGCAGCATCTTCTGGGTCAGGCCTTTGGACAGGGCTTCGAGCACCGCTTCCACCGGCTCGCCTTTGGCCAGCATGCGTCGGGCGCGGGCGAGTTCGATGGCGCGCCATTCATCGGCCTGCGCGTTGATCTGCTGGATCAGGGGCACCACGCCGCTGGCGGGGTTGCGCTGCTCCATCCAGTTCATGAAGCTGGCCACGCCGGCGTCGATGATCACCTCGGCCTGCGCCACGGCGGCCTGGCGGTTGTCCTTGCCGGTCTGAACCACGGTGGCCAGATCGTCCACCGTGTAGAGGTACACGTCGGTCAAGGCCTTCACTTCGAATTCGATGTCGCGCGGCACGGCCAGGTCGACCATGAACATGGGGCGGTAGCGGCGTTTTTTGAGCGCACGCTCCACGGCGCCGAGGCCGATGATGGGCAGCGTGCTGGCGGTGCAGCTGATGACGGCGTCGAACTCGTGCAGGCGGTCGGGCACGTCGGCCAGGCGGATCACCTGCGCGCCAAAGCGGTTGGCCAGCTTTTCGCCGCGCTCCAGCGTGCGGTTGGCAATGGCCATGCTCTTGGGCGTTTTGGCCGCGAAGTGGGTGGCGGCGAGTTCGATCATCTCGCCCGCGCCGACGAACAGCACCCGGATGTCCTTCAGGTCTTCAAACAGCTGCGAGGCCAGGCGCACGGCCGCGGCGGTCATGCTGATGGAGTGGGCGCCGATCTCGGTGGAGCTGCGCACTTCCTTGGCCACGGCAAACGAGCGCTGGAACAGCTGGTGCAGCGTGCTGCCCAGGGCCCCCGCGTCGTTGGCGGCGCGCACGGCGTCTTTCATCTGGCCCAGGATCTGGGCTTCGCCCAGCACCATGCTGTCCAGGCCGCTGGCCACGCGGAACGCATGGCGTGCCGCCTGGTCGTCGCGCAGCACGTAGGCGTGGTCTCGCAGGACGTTCGTGCTCACGCCACCGGTCTGGGCCAGCCAGTCCAGCGTGGGGTCCACCGCGGAGGCGTCGCCCGCGCCGTAGAGCTCGGTGCGGTTGCAGGTGGAGAGCAGGGTGGCCTCGGGCTGTCGCACCAGGCTCTGGCGGTAACCGTGCAAGGTGGGCTGGATCTGGTCGAGCGCAAACGCAAAACGGCCCCGCAAATCGAGCGGAGCCGTGTGATGGTTGATGCCGAGGGTCCAGACAGACATGGTCCGATTATAAAATTGATCGCTTATGCATGTCACTGTCAACTTTCAATGACACCTTTGTCTGTGCTGGCCCACTTGGCGGGTTTGGTGGCGCCCGCGATCGGGGTGGGCTTCCTGTTGTGGGCAGGCTTGCGCATCCGGCGCAAGGGACGGCCCGGTTTTGGCGCTTCTGCGCAGTTCGTGGTGCTGTGTGCGGCCGGGGTGGCGGTGCTGCTGGCCGGCCTGGTGTACTTCGGGCGCGACGGCAAGATCGCCACTTACGCGGCGCTGGTGCTGGTCCAGGGCACGTTGGCCTGGTGGTTGCGCGGCCGCTGATTCAAGCGCCGGGCGCGAACAGGTCCACCCTGTCGGTGATGATGCCGTCCAGGCCCAGGTCCAGCAGCCGCCGGGCGGCCCAGTCGTCGTTCACCGTGTAGGCCAACATGCGCAGTCCTGCGCCGCGAGCGGTGGCGACCAGCGCTTCGTCCCACAGTGCGTGGTTGCAGAGCACGGCCACGCACTCCAGCGAACGGGCCACTTCCAGCCAGCCGCTCCACAGCGTGTCCAGCAGCAAGCCGCGCGGCAACTCGGGTGCTGCGACTTTGGCGGCTTGCAACGCTTCCGACTGAAACGAGGTGAGCAGCGGCGGCCAACCCGGCTGGTCTTGCCAAAGCCTCAGAGCTGCGGCCGCCACGGCCCGCCCGGTCTGGGCTTCCAGGCCCGGCGTGGGTTTGATCTCGATGTTGAGCCAGCAGGCGTTGGCTTGGCAGTGGCGAGCCACGCTCTCCAGCGTGGCCAGGGGTTCGCCGGCATAGGCGCGCGAGTGCCAATGGCCAGCGTCGAGCTGGCTCAGGGCGCTCCAGGGTTGGTCGCCGCCCAGGCCATGGCCGTTGGTGGTGCGATCCAGCGTGTCGTCGTGCAGCAGGAACACCACGCCGTCGGCGCTGAGTTTGGCGTCGCATTCGGCCATGCGGTAGCCGTGCGCGGCGCCCAGCCGGAATGCCGACAGGGTGTTTTCAGGAGCAAGCTTGCCCGCGCCGCGGTGGGCGATCCAGCGGGGGTAGGGCCAGGCCGGCAGGTCGTTTGCCATGGTCACACCCGTTTTCCGGTCGTGCCATCAAACCAGTGCAGGCGATCCAGCCTTGGCTGGGCGTGGATGGTGCTGCCCACCACCGGCGCGCCCTGGTCTTCGTGAATGCGGATGATGAGTTTTTCTTCGCCCAGTCGGGCATGCACCAGCCGCTCGGCGCCGAGCAGCTCCACCGTATCAACCTGCAAAGCCCAACCCTCGGGGCCGATGTCCAGGTGCTCGGGCCGCACGCCGAGGACTTGGCCAGCTTTGCCGCCCGGTGCGTTCTTGAGCAGGTTCATGGGCGGCGAGCCGATGAAGCTGGCCACAAAGGTGGTGGCCGGGCGCGAGTACACCTCTTCGGGCGTGCCGAACTGCTCCATGTTGCCGCCGTTCATCACGATCATGCGTTGCGCCAGCGTCATGGCCTCCACCTGGTCGTGTGTGACGAACAACGAGGTGATGCCGAGCTCGCGGTGCAGTTTCTGAATCTCCAGCCGGGTCTGGGCGCGGAGTTTGGCGTCCAGGTTGGAGAGCGGTTCGTCGAACAGGAACACCTGCGGCTGGCGCACGATGGCGCGGCCCATGGCCACGCGCTGGCGCTGGCCGCCCGAGAGTTCGCGCGGCTTGCGCTCCAGCAGGTGGCCCAGCTCCAGGATGCCGGCGGCCTTGTCCACGCGCTGCTTGATTTCGGCGATCGGCACCTTCTTGATCTTCAGGCCGTAGGCCATGTTGTCGAACACGGTCATGTGCGGGTAGAGCGCGTAGTTCTGGAACACCATCGCGATGTCGCGCTCGGCCGGTTCGAGTTCGTTGACAACCCGCTCACCGATGCAGATGTCGCCACCGCTGATTTCTTCGAGTCCCGCGACCATGCGCAGCAGGGTGGACTTGCCGCAGCCCGAGGGTCCGACGATGACGATGAATTCGCCGTTGGTGATTTCGGCGTTCACGCCGTGGATGACTTGCAGCTCGGTCTTGCCGGAGCCATATCGTTTGACGACGTTGCGCAGGGAAATGGAGGCCATGTTTGTCTTTACTTTTCCGTGTCTACCAGGCCCTTGACGAACCAGCGTTGCATGAAGATCACGACCAGTGCCGGTGGCAGCATGGCCAGGATCGCGGTGGCCATCACCACGTTCCATTCGGTGTACGAGTCTCCCGAAATGAGGCGCTTGATGCCCATGACCACCGGGTACATGGATTCGTCGGTGGTCACCAGCAGCGGCCACAGGTACTGGTTCCAGCCGTAGATGAACTGGATCACGAACAGCGCGGCGATCGAAGTCTTGGACAGCGGCAGCAACACGTCCTTGAAAAAGCGCATCGGCCCGGCGCCGTCCATGCGCGCGGCCTCCACCAGTTCGTCGGGCACGGTCAGGAAAAACTGCCGAAACAGGAAGGTGGCGGTGGCCGAGGCGATCAGCGGAACCGTGAGACCCGCGTAGGTGTTGAGCAGCCCCAAGTTGGCCACCACCTCGTAGGTCGGACCGATCCGCACCTCCACCGGCAGCATCAGGGTGACGAAGATCATCCAGAACACCAGGTTGCGCATTGGAAAGCGGAAGTACACGATGGCAAAAGCCGAGAGCAGCGAGATGGCGATCTTGCCGATGGTGATGACCAACGCGCTCACCAGACTCACCCACATCATGGGCGCAGCCGCGGGGATGCGGCTGCCGGCTTCCGTTTCGCCGCCAAACAGCGCGGTGCGGTAGGTCTCCAGCATGTTGTTGCCGGGGATGAGCGACATGGGGAACGACTGTGCAATCTGCTCCGAGGTCTGCGTGGAGCCGACCAGGGTGATGTAGAGCGGAAAGCCGACGATGAACACGCCGAGGATGAGCACGACGTGGGACAGGACCGTCAGGCCGGGGCGTTTTTCGATCATGTGGAGCCTCCCGCCGGGCCGCCCCAAGGCAGGCTCGCGCCCCCTCGGGGGGCAGCGAATACACGTGAGTGATGAGCGTGGGGGTGTTTCATCAGTACTGCACCTTTTTCTCGACGAAGCGGAACTGGATCACCGTGAGCGTGATGACCACCACCATGAGCACCACCGACTGCGCGGCCGAGCCGCCCATGTCGAGCGCCTTGAAGCCGTCGTAATAGACCTTGTAGACCAGGATGGCCGTGTCCTTGCCGGGGCCGCCCTGGGTGGTGGCGTCGACGATGCCGAAGGTGTCGAAGAAGGCGTAGACGATGTTGATCACCAGCAAAAAGAAGGTGGTGGGCGAGAGCAGCGGGAACACGATGGACCAGAAGCGGCGCCACGGGCCCGCTCCGTCAATGGCGGCGGCTTCGATCAGCGATTTGGGGATCGACTGCAGGCCGGCCAGGAAGAACAGGAAGTTGTAGGAGATCTGCTTCCACACGGCGGCAGCCACGATCAGGGTCATGGCGTGGTCGGCGTCCAGCAGGTGGTTCCACTCGATGCCCACGGCGCGCAGGTAGTAGGCGACCACGCCCATGGGCGAGGCAAACATGAACAACCACAACACGCCGGCCACCACGGGCGCCACGGCGTAGGGCCAGATCAACAGCGTCTTGTATACCCCCGAGCCCTTGAGCACGCGGTCGGCGTACACGGCCAGCAGCAGGGCAATCGACAGACCGATCACCGCCACCAGCAGCGAAAACACCGCGGTGGTGGTGAAGGAGGCGAGGTAGGTGTCGTCTGCCCACAGGCGCCGGAAATTCTCCAGACCCACAAACTCGGTGGACAGGCCAAAGGGGTCTTGTGTCAACAGGCTCTGGTACAGCGCCTGGGCGGCCGGCCAGAAAAAGAACACCAGCACGATGGTCATCTGCGGCGCGATCAGCGCCCAGGGCAGCCATGACGACTTGAACCGAACACGTTTTTCCATGGGGCCTTCAGTTCAGAGAAAGGAGAGGACATTCAACGAAAAACCCGCCCCGGCCGGGGTTGCCGGCGGTGGGGCGGGTGGGGCACCGTGAAGTGCCCGGGCGAGATTATCAGGACTTGTTGGCTTTTTCGAAGCGTTCCAGCTGTTCGTTGCCACGTTTCACCGCGGCGTCCAGCGCTTCTTTGGCCGTCTTTTTGCCAGCCCAGACCTGCTCCAGCTCTTCGTCGTTGATGGTGCGGATCTGCACAAAGTTGCCCAGGCGGATGCCGCGCGACTTGTCGGTCGTCTTGCGGATCATCTGCGTCACCGACACGTCGGTGCCAGGGTTCTGCTTGTAGAAGCCGCTGGTGTCGGTCAGCTTGAAAGACTCCAGGGTCACCGGCAGGTAGCCGGTGCGCTGGTGGCTTTTTGCGGCTTCAGCCGGCTTGGACAGATGGGCGAAGAACTGGGCCACGCCCTTGTACTCGTCGGCCTTCTTGCCCGACATCACCCACAGGCTCGCGCCACCGATCACCGTGTTCTGCGGTGCGCCGGACACGTCGGGGTAGTAGGGCAGGGTGCCGATGCCAGCGGCGAACTTGCTGTTGCGCTTGATGTTGCCGTAGAGCGCCGATGAGCCGGTGGCCATGGCGCACTCGCCCGAGACGAAGGTGGCGTCGGCTGCGTTGCCGCGGCCTTTGTAGACGAACAGGCCAGTCTTGGACATGTTGGCCAGGTTCTCGATGTGGCGCACGTGCAGCGGCGTGTTGAAGTTCAGGCGCGCGTCAATGCCGCGCATGCCGTTGCCCTTGGTGGCGAACTCGGTGTTGTGCCAGGCCGAGAAGCTCTCCAGCTGCGTCCAGCTCACCCAGCTGGTGGTGAAGGGACACTTGTGGCCGGCGGCCTTGAGTTTGCCGGCGGCCAGCGCCACTTCGGGCCAGGTCTTGGGTGGGTTCTCGGGGTCCATGCCGGCCGCCTTGAACGCGTCCTTGTTGTAGTGGAAGACCGGGGTGGAGCTGTTGAAGGGGAAGCTCAGCATCTGGCCGTTGGGGGCGGTGTAGTAGCCCGCCACCGCCGGCACGTAGGCCGCCGGATTGAACGCCACTCCGGCATCGCTCATGACCTTGCCCACCGGCACGATGGCGCCCTTGCTGGCCATCATGGTGGCGGTGCCCACTTCAAATACCTGCAGGATGTGGGGCGCGTTGCCCGAGCGGAAGGCCGCGATGGCGGCGGTCATGGACTCGTCGTAGCTGCCCTTGAAAGTCGGCACGATCTTGTACTGCGTCTGGCTGGCGTTGTAGTCCTTGGCCAAATCGTTGACCCACTCACCCAGGGCGCCGCCCATGGAGTGCCACCACTGGATCTCGGTCTGAGCGTGGGCCGGGCCGCTGATCAGGGCAGCCAGCGCCAGTGCGCCGGTCAGTGGGAGGAATCGCTTTTTCATGGTTGCTCCAAAATTTCTCTTGTCGGGAAGGCGGTAGGGTATCGACGTTGTGTGACGAATGGATTGCATCGGCGTTTCCTTTCAGTGACAACCGGGGTTTCCATAAGGGGGGTGGGTGAATGGGCCCTGCGGTACCATCTTGGGCTACCCACTGTCACGTTGGCGTCTGCCAGACTCATGAACGCTCCCACACCGCTCTCGCTCTTCGCCGTGGCCACCGACGAAGCGCCGCGCTTGCGCGAGATTCCCTACAACTACACCTCGTTTTCCGACCGGGAGATCGTGCAGCGCTTGCTGGGCGAGCGCGCCTGGGCCTTGCTGAACGAGCTGCGCGGTGAACGCCGCACCGGCCGCTCGGCCCGCATGTTGTACGAGGTTCTGGGCGACATCTGGGTGGTGCAGCGCAACCCCTACCTGCAGGACGACCTGCTGGACACGCCGAAACGACGCAAACAGCTGGTGGATGCCTTGCACCACCGCCTGGGCGAAGTGCAGAAGCGCCGCACGCCGCAGGACGACGCCGGCCGCGACGCACTGGTGGCCGAGCTGCTGCAGGCCGCCAAAGGCGCGGTGGACGCGTTTTCGCGCTCCTTTGAAGACATGGCCGCGCTGCGCCAGCGGGCCACCAAGGCGCTGCGCAAGCTCACCGCCCACGACAACATCAAGTTCGATGGGCTCTCGCGCGTCTCGCACGTGACCGACGCGACCGACTGGCGCGTTGAATACCCCTTCGTGGTGCTCACCCCCGACACCGAAACCGAAATGGCCTTGTTGGTGAAGGGTTGCTATGAGCTGGGGCTGACCATCATTCCGCGTGGGGGCGGCACTGGGTACACCGGCGGCGCGATCCCACTGACCTGGAAGAGCGCGGTGATCAACACCGAAAAGCTCGAAGCCATGACCGAGGTGGAATGGGTGAAAGCGCCTGGCCACGACAAGCCGCTGCCCACCATCTGGACCGAAGCCGGGGTGGTCACACAGCGCGTGGCCGATGCCGCCGAGCGCGCGGGCCATGTGTTTGCAGTGGACCCGACCTCGGCCGAAGCCTCGTGCATCGGCGGAAACATCGCCATGAACGCCGGCGGCAAGAAGGCCGTGCTGTGGGGTACGGCGCTGGACAACCTGCTGAGCTGGCGCATGGTCACGCCGCAGGCGCAGTGGCTCGAAGTCACCCGGCTGGACCACAACCTGGGCAAGATCCACGACGCGGATGTGGCCAGCTTCGAGCTGAAGTACTTCGAGGCCGACGGCAAGACGCTGGTGCGCACCGAGCAGCTCGTGATCCCCGGCAAGACCTTCCGCAAGGAAGGCCTGGGCAAGGACGTGACCGACAAGTTCCTCAGCGGACTGCCCGGCATTCAAAAAGAAGGCTGTGACGGCCTGATCACCAGCGCGCGCTGGGTGGTGCACCGCATGCCAGAGCACGTGCGCACCGTGTGCCTCGAATTCTTCGGCAACCCCCGTGACTGCGTGCCTTCGATTGTCGAGATCAAGGACTTCATGTTCGCCGAGATGAAGCGTCCCGGCGGCGCCATCCTGGCCGGCCTGGAACACCTGGACGACCGCTATCTC
>PNMH01000097.1 GCA_013823505.1 Polaromonas sp.
GGCCAGGGCCACGGCGGAGTTCAGGTTTTCCACCGAGATGTCCACGCCGTCGCGGTCGAACCAGCCCTGGGCCACGTTCTTGGCGATGTCGGGCTTGTTCTGGTGGTCGGCGCTGACCACTTCGATCGGCTTGCCGAACATGGTGCCACCGAAGTCGGCCACGGCCATCTTGGCAGCGGCCACGGCACCAGGACCACCGTAGTCGGCGTACACGCCCGACATGTCGGTGAGCACGCCGATCTTCACGGCGTCACCGGTCAGCTTGCCCTGCTGGGCCACGGCGAAAGATGCGCCGCCGGCCAGCACGGTGGCGATGGCGGTGGTCACGGCGGTCGAAATCAGTTTGCGTTTCATGTTGAAGTCTCCTCTTGGTGGACGGGCGTCAGACGCCCAGATACTCATTGAGCATGTCGGATTTGCTCTCGAGCTCGTTCTTGTTGACCGTGGCCACGATCTGGCCATGCTCGATCACGTAATGGCGGTCGGCCAAGGGCGCGGCAAACCGGAAGTTCTGTTCGACCAGGATGATGGTCAAACCCTTGGCCTTGAGCGCGCGGATCACGCGGCCCAGCGTCTGCACGATCACCGGGGCCAGACCTTCGGTGATCTCGTCGAGCAACAGGATGCGCGCGCCCGAGCGCAGGATGCGCGCCATGGCCAGCATCTGCTGTTCACCGCCCGAGAGGCGCGTGCCCTGGCTGTTTCGGCGCTCCTTGAGGTTGGGGAACATGTCGTAGATTTCTTCCACGCTCATGCCGCCCTCGCCCACCTTGGGCGGCAGCATCAGGTTCTCTTCGCAACTCAGCGACGAAAAGATGCCGCGCTCTTCGGGGCAATAGCCCAGGCCAAGGCGGGCAATCTTGTTGGTCGGCATCTGGATGGTTTCCACGCCGTCGATCTGGATCGAGCCGGTGCGCTTGCCCACCAGACCCAGGATGGACTTGACGGTGGTGGTGCGACCCGCACCGTTGCGGCCGAGCAGCGTGACCAGCTCACCTTCGCGAATCTCGAAGTTGATGCCATGAAGCACATGCGATTCGCCATACCAGGTGTGGAGGTCGGCGACCTTCAGCAAGACCTTGCTCATTCAATTTCCTCGACCGTGCCCACATAGGCCTCAAGCACGCGCGGGTCCTTGGACACGGTGGCGTAAGGGCCTTCGGCCAGCACCGAGCCACGCGCCAGCACCGTGATGGTGTCAGAAAGGTTGGCGATCACGTTCATGTTGTGTTCCACCATGAGCACGGTGCGGTTGGCCGCCACCTTGCGGATGAGTTCGACCACGCGGCCCACGTCTTCGTGGCCCATGCCCTGCGTGGGCTCGTCCAGCAGCATGAGCTCGGGGTCCAGCGCCAGCGTGGTGGCGATCTCCAGCGCGCGCTTGCGGCCGTAGGGCAACTCCACCGTTTGTGTGTTCGCAAAACTGCCCAGGTCCACCTGCTCCAGCAGCGCCATGGCTTCGTCGTTGAGCGCATACAGGCTGGACTCAGGCTTCCAGAAGTGGAAGCTGGTGCCCAGCTTGCGCTGCAGACCGATGCGCACGTTTTCCAGCACGGTGAGGTGGGGAAACACCGCCGAGATCTGGAACGAACGCACCATGCCGGTGCGGGCCACCTCGGCCGCCTTGCGACTGGTGATGTCTTCGCACTTGTAGAAGATCTGGCCCGAGGTGACGGGCAGGAACTTGGTCAGCAGGTTGAACATCGTCGTCTTGCCGGCCCCGTTGGGGCCGATCAGCGCGTGGATGGAGCCGCGCCTGACCTTGAGGTTGACCTTGTCAACCGCGACGAATCCCTTGAATTCGCGGGTCAGGTCCCGCGTTTCGAGAATGTAGTCCGTGCTCATGAATGTCGATCACCATCAAAAAACCCGCGGGCTGTGGGCCGGCGGGCCAGTTGGAAATCCGTGCTCCTGTGTCTATCGTCGTCGGACAGTTGAATGACTGGCGAACGTCTGTTTGCGTTGCACCATTGTTAGTGAACTTACAGATTTCTCAACCTAGGGAATTCACCCTGTTGTCGCGCCTTTACAAGCGCGCAAGCATGAAATCAGTTCACTCGGCCAATCTGCTTCACCACCTTGAGCATGGTGCTGGCATCGTCCTTCACAAAGCGGTCGAATTCGGGCGCGTCCTGGAACTGGAACGAGGTGCCGGCGGTGGTCATGACCTGGATGGTGCGTTCGTCCCGCGTGGCGGCGCGGGCGGCCTCGCGAAGCTTGGCCACCACATCGGGCGGTGTGCCGGCCGGCACGAAGATGCCCGACCACTGCGAATAGGTGATCGGCACACCGAGCTCCTTGAAGCTCGGCACGTCGGGCAGCAAGGCCAGACGGCCTTCACCCCAGTGAGCCAGCGCCCGCATCTTGCCCGCCTTGATCTGGCCCGCCACGCTGGCCGGGCCGCTGGCCACGGCGTCGATCTGACCGCTGAGCAGCCCCAGCAAGGCCGGGCCGGCGCCGGTGTAAGGCACATGCAGCATGAAGGTGGACGTAGCGGATTTCAGCTGCTCCATCGGCACGTGCATGGTGCCGTAGTTGCCCGACGAGCCAAACGAAATGCGGCTGGGGTTGGCCTTGGCGTGCGCGATGAAATCGGCGTAGGTTTTCCAGGGGCTGTCGGCACGCACCACCAGCACGGTCGGGTCGGCCGTGATGCGGGCGATCGGCAGCAACTGGTTCAACTCGAACATGGGCGCGCGGTTCAGGATCTTGTCCGCCTCGGGCAGCACCACCACCGACGACAAGGCCATCAGCACCGTGTAGCCATCGGGCGCAGCCTTGGCGACCTGCGCCATGCCGATGCCGCCTCCGGCGCCACCCCGGTTGACCACCACCACCGTCTGGTTGAGGTGTTTGCCCATGGCCTCGGCCACCGGCCGGCCCACGGTGTCGGCCACGCCACCCGGCGGGAACGGCACCACCATGGTGATCGGCTTGCTCGGGTAGGGCTCTTGCGCCAGGGCAGACGCGGTGGAGGTGACGGCCATGGTGGCCAGGCAAAGGCTCAGCAGATGTCGGTTCATGCGGTGTGTCTCCGGTGGGTGTTCTGGTTGTCAGACGAAGGCGTTCTGCAGCGTGCCGATGCCGTCGATTTCGATGCGCACCACATCGCCTGCGCGCAGGAACACCGGCGGCTTCAGGCCCAGACCCACGCCGGCGGGTGTGCCGGTGGCGATCACGTCGCCGGGGTAGAGGGTGATGCCGCGCGAGATCGTTTCGATCAGCGTGGGAATGTCGAAGATCAGGTCTTCGGTGCGGCCGTCCTGGCGCAGGCTGTCGTTGACCCAGCAGCGCACGCGCGTGTGCTGGCCGTCCAACTCGTCGGCCGTGACGATCCAAGGGCCCATGGGGCAGAAGGTGTCGAAGCTCTTTCCCATGTCCCATTGCTGGTGGCGCATCTGCACGTCGCGTGCGGTCACATCGTTGACGATGGTGTAGCCGTACACATGCTTCATCGCGTCCACGCGCGCGATGTTCTTGCCACCCACGCCGATGATCACGGCCAGCTCGGCCTCGTAATCGATCTGCTCCGACACCGCTGCTCCCGGCAAGACCACGTCGTCACCGTTGGCGATCACGCACTCGGGCACCTTGGTGAACACGATGGGCCAGGTGGCCGGGTTGGCGTTGTTGTCCTTGAACACGGAAGCCTGAAGCTCCTTGGCGTGCTCGTGGTAGTTGCGCCCCACGCACCAGAGATTGCGACGGGGCAGCGGCAGCGGCGCCTCCAGGCGCACCGAGTTGAGCGCCATGGCAGGGCCGGTGAGCGCGGGCAAGGCAGCACCCTGCGCGGCGGCTTCGATCAGCGGCAAGGCACCGCGCGCGGCCTGGGCAGCGTCCAGCGCAAAAGCCGTGACGCTTTGACCGTCGACAGCCACCTGGCCGACACGGCGTTGACCTTCATGAACAAACGTGGCGATGCGCACACAGACTCCTTTGACAAATACCAATAAGTACCAATAGATACCAGAAGAATCCGATGCTAGACCACACGCCGCCTCTGCCACAGCGGGTTTTTACTGATGAATGCCGGAGACACGTCCGGGTGGCCGCGATTGGTCTGCTTTGGTATATTTGTAGCCAACATGACCATTTCGTCCTCCCTGCGCGAAACCATCCTCACCCAGCTGCGGGACGGGCACTGGAAGGCCGGCGACCGCCTGCCCACCGAGCGCGAGCTGGCCGATGGCTACCGCGTGAGCCGCACGACCGTGCGCCGGGCGCTGGCCGATCTGAAGCAGCAAGGCCTGATCGAACAAACCGTGGGCAGCGGCACCTTTGTGGCGCAGCAGGCCCCATCCAGCCTGAACCGCCAGATCCGCCAGGACTCCGCGCAGCACACCAGCCCGGCCGAGCTCATGGAAGCGCGCCTGGCGCTGGAGCCGGCCATCATCAACCTGGTGGTGCGCAATGCCACCGCCGCCGATTTCGCACGCATGCTCGCCTGCTGCAGCAACGCCGAGCAGGCCACCAGCCTGGAAGCGTTCGAGCATTGGGATGGTGAGCTGCACGAGGCCATTGCCGACGCCGCGCACAACAGCTTCGTCTCCAGCGTGTTCAAGCTCATGAAGCAGGTGCGCGCCCAGGGCGACTGGGGTCAGCTGAAAAAAAAGAGCGTCACACCCGAACGCCGCCTGGCCTACCAGCGCGAACACCGGCAGCTGGTGGACGCCCTGCGCGACCGCGACGCCGCCCGCGCCCAGGCCGTCACGCTCGACCACCTGCTGCACGTGCGGCACAACCTGCTCGGCCACTGAACGCCCCGGGCTGGCGCGGGTGTAACGTCGCAACATGCCCGCCAACTACGCCCGCTACCTCATCGGCACCCAGCGCACCGCCGAATCCAACAAGGAACTGGGCTTTGTGCTGGCCTTTGTGGCTGGCGCCATCAATGCCGGCGGCTTCCTCGCGGTGAAGCAATACACCTCACACGTCACCGGCATGGTTTCGTCGCTGGCGGACAACCTCGCGCTGGGCCAGATGGGCCTGGTGGTGGATGCGGGCGTGGGCGTGTTGTCTTTTTTGCTCGGCGCCATGTGCTGCGCCATCATGGTCAACTTCGCACGGCGCCGGGAACTGTCCAGCGAATACGCCCTGCCCCTGCTGCTGGAGGCTGTGCTCATTTTGTGTTTCGGTTTGCTGGGCGCTCAGCTGTCCACCTTTGAAGGGCTGCTCGTTCCCTTCACCGTCGTGCTGCTGTGTTTCATCATGGGCCTGCAAAACGCGATTGCCACCAAGCTCTCCAGCGCGGTGATCCGCACCACCCACATGACCGGCATCGTGACCGACCTGGGCATCGAGCTGGGCAAGCTGATCTACTGGAACCGCAACCCCGAGCACCCCTTGAAGGTGCGCGCCAACCGCCAGCGCATGGCCGTGCTGGCCGGTCTGCTGGCCGCCTTCACCATTGGCGGCATCGCGGGTGCGTACGGGTTCAAGCAGGTGGGCTACGGCTTCACCGTGCCGCTCGCCCTGCTGCTGGCCGTGCTGGCGCTGGTGCCCACGGTGGATGATCTGCTGCGCCCCCGAAAAACCGGGGGCTGACAAGGTCTTGCAAGTTGGGTCCAATTGGCCCCATGAAATACCTGCACACCATGGTCCGCGTGACCGACCTCGAAGCCTCTTTGAAGTTCTACCGAGATGCCCTCGGCCTGGAGGTCGTGCGCATCCGCGAGGTGCCGCAAGGCCGGTTCACGCTCGCTTTCCTGGCCGCGCCCGGCGATCACAGCGCTCAGATCGAACTCACGCACAACTGGGACCCGGAAACCTACACAGGCGGGCGCAACTTCGGTCATCTCGCCTACCTGGTGGATGACATCTACGCCACCTGCGAACGCCTGCAGGCGCACGGCGTGGCCATCCTGCGGCCCCCGCGCGACGGCCACATGGCCTTTGTGCGCTCGCCGGACAACATCTCCATCGAGCTGCTGCAAAAGGGCGACGCCCTGCCGCCCAGCCAGCCCTGGGCGGACATGGCCAACAGCGGCAGCTGGTGATGGGCGCGCGACCGTCGGCTGACACCATGTCGTGGCCTGCGCTGCGGGTGGTGGCGCGCATGCACGGCTCGCTGCCCCTGGGCGGCGTGGTGCCGCATACGCCCATCCATGCCTTTGAAACCACGCCCGATGCGCTGAAGCTGGGCGACACGCTGCCCCCCGCCACGCGCCACGAGATTGAGCTCGGCGGCCTGCTGGCTTTTTCCATCCGCCACGTGGTCAGCGCCGATGAAGCCGACCGCATCACCGCCGCCACCGAACGCATGGGCTATCGCGACGAGGCACCGGGCATTGCCACACCGCCGGGCATGCGCATGAACAAGTCGGTGCATTGGGTGGCCGACGAAGCCTTGCTGGGCGCCGTGATGGCGCGCATCGGCCACCTGCTGCCACCCGACATGCTCGGTGTGCCGCTGCACCCGCGCCTGAGCCACCGCCTGAACATGTACCGCTACGACGCGCAGGACGTCTTCAACCGCCACACCGATGGCGACTGGCCAGGCTATGGCCTGAGCGCCGACCGCAGCGACATGCTGGAGTGGCCAGACCTGCGTTCCGGCCTGACCATGCTGCTCTACCTCAACGGTCCCGAAGACGGTGTGGTGGGCGGCAGCACCCGGCTGTACCGGCGCGACGGAAGCTGGGTGGACGTGGTGCCGCGAAAAGGCGATGCCCTGTTCTTTCGGCACGGCTTCGGCCCCGGCTCGGTGGTGCACGAGGGCCGTCGCGTGGACGGCGAAGTGCCGAAGTACGTGGCACGCATCAACGTGATGTTCGGGCAGACACCGGGTCAACCCCTTTGACCCGCCCGCTGGGGGAACCCATACTGGCCTCGTTCGGTTGTCGAACCCAAGGAGTTGCCATGACATCTGTTTTCCGTCTCAAGACTTTGCTCAGCCTCGTCGCTGCAGCCGCCCTCACCACGCTGGTGGGCTGCGCCACCGTCGAAAAGATGACGGGCTCCGTGACCAGCGCGGTGCGCGGCGACGAGAAGCTCACCGGCGCCCAGGAAGTGCCACCGGTGACCACCAACGCCGCCGGCGCCGCCAACATCAAGGTGACCGCCGACGGCGCTGTGAGCGGCACCGTCACCACGTCGGGCCTGGTCAGCACCATGGCCCACATCCACATCGGCCCCGCCGGCCAGAACGGCCCGGTCATCGTGCCGCTCACCAAAACCGGCGACAACACCTACGTGGTGCCAGCCGGCGCCAAACTCACCCCTGCACAGCTGGCTGCCTACAACATGGGATCGCTCTACGTGAACGTGCACTCCAACGCCAACAAAGGCGGCGAGATCCGCGCGCAGCTCAAGCCCTGAACCCACGCCGAGCGCTCAGGCCGGCGTGCGCCGTTGCCACCGGAATGAAGGCAGGTTGATGCGCCGCTTCGTCGAGCCGTTCCAGTCAACCTCGAGACCCTCCTGTCGCAGGGCTTCGCAGATCGCCCGGGCCACAGCGACGTGCTGTGCCTCCTCAGCTTCGCTGCGGTCCACATGCCCGTGGGCCAGCGGCAGCCCTTGGTTGTCAATGGCTCCTTCAACGTCCTGGCTGTAATAGAAGCAGTAGCCGTGGTACCGGTCTTCCGGCGTGTCGTCATCCGTCAGCACGTCCGCCACCGCTTCAATGCCCTGCTCCTGGGTGTCTCCCGCGCAATGGAGCGCACATACGCCCTGCTCGTGCAGTCGGGCAAAGGCGCGTTCCAGCTTGTCGACATCGGTTGTCTGCGGCCACCCTTGCTCGGCACGGCGCTTTTTCGCCAGCTCCCTGGCGGCGGTGGTCCTGACCTTGTCCGCGTCGAACGGACGCAGCTCAGTGGCGCCGTCATCGATCATGGCGTGGATCTCTTCAGGCGAGTCGAAGCCGTACCAGATGGCGCAGATCACATCGCGCTGCAAGTCCTCGCTGTCGTCATCGGTGTCGTCGTCGCCGAGGGCTTCGTCGAGCGCATCAAAGATGGGGCTTGGGGGCGTGGGTTGTTGCGGGTTGGTCATGGTGCATGAGCGTCGAGGTGGATGAAGGGTCCATGAAGCTCGCTTCGATGGCGTCTCGATCAGGACCGCCGACGATCCTAGCCACACCCCTCCCCCGACGCCACTGGCCGTTGCCACGCACCAACGGCTACTGCGCCGGCGGTATTGCCCCTCGCGCCAGGGCGCCCCAACCAGCGCGCAGCGCCTTCAGTGTTCGCGCAGTTTCGAGCGCAGGCGCGCGATCGACTGGCTGTGCAGCTGGCAGATGCGCGATTCGGTGACACCGAGCACCGCCGCGATTTCCTTCAGGTTCATGTCGTGCTCGTAGTACATGCTCATGATCTGTTGTTCGCGCTCGGGCAACACGTTGATCGCGGCCACCAGGGCGGTGCGCATGCGATGGTCCTGCAGCTTGGCTGAGGGATCGGCCTCGCTGTCGCCCATGTGGCGGTCCAGGAAACCGTCGTCGTCGTCGTTGCCGCCGCTGATGTCTTCCAGGTACACCAGCTGGGTGCCGCGCACCTTGGCCAGCAGGTGCTGGTAGTCGGCGAGCTCCATGCCCAGCTCGGCCGCGATCTCGGATTCCTTGGGCACGCGCTGCAGCTTCTGCTGCAGGCGGCTCACAGCCTGCTCGATGTCTTTCTGGCTCTTGCGCGACCCGCGCGACATCCAGTCGCCTTCGCGCAACTCGTCGATCATCGCGCCGCGGATGCGCTGGCTGGCGAAGGTCTCGAACTGCACGCCTTGTGTGGGCTCGAAGCGGGCAATGGCCTCGGTCAGGCCGATCATGCCGACCTGGATCAGGTCGTCGAGCTCCACGCTGGGTGGCAGCTTGGCGATCATGTGGTGGGCCAGCCGGCGCACCAGCGGGCTGTATTTGCGCAGCTGGTCGTCGCGGTTGAGCGTGCCTTTGGCGGTGTACATCTTCAGCTCCAGAGGGGTGTCGTCGGGGCCACGCGGGCCAGGCCGTGGTAGCCGTTGAGGCCGGTGTCGGGCATCGGTGTGATGGCGCTGGCCTGGGCGCGGTGGCCCCAGGTGTGGGCAGGCCAGCTCTCCAGCTTCAGGCCCAGGTGCTTGGCCGCGCAGTCGGTGACCGAGGTCACCAGCGGCTGCAGCGCTTGCGCGCCGCCCGAGGCCAGCGGCGCCAACACGGGTGAGAGGCCCGCGCCGTGCAGCAGCTTGACGGCGCCGTACGCATCAATGGAGGCTTGCGGCTGGTCGATCACCGGCACCATGGCGCGGGCGTTCAGACCGGGCAGCAGGCTGGCCAGGGCGAAGGCCGGGGCGAACAACAGCACGATCACACCGGGGGCGAACGGCGCCAGCAAGCGCGAGAGCGCCACCGGAGCGCCCGCGGCCTGCGCGGTTTCCTGCAAGGCCTGCAAACCGCGAGCACCGGGCATCACCAGCCAGTCGGCGAGGTCGTTGGGGTGTTCAAGGTGGCCGATGGAAGGGTCTTGCAGCGCGCGCAACAAGCCGAGGTGGCTGCCGGTCTGGCGCTGGGCGCTGCTGGACTCGTTGGCGGTGCCGTCGACGATGACCACCGAGCGGCCCTGGTTGGCCAGGCAGCCAGCCAGCATGTAGAGCCACTCGTGGCCGCGTGCGGGTTGCGCCGGGCTGGCCACGGGCAACAGGCTAGGCCCGCCGCTGCGGCTCTCGCCGCGCAGGCCGGCGGCCTGATCGAAGCCGTGTTCAAACATGCGAAGCCCCCAGGTTCACGCCGCGGGCGTTGGTCGGCGCGAAGTAGAAGCCCATGTCGGTGGCCACCGGGTCGTAGGCCGATTTGCCGGCCGTGCCCATGGACATGCGCACCAGGGTCGACGCGTCGGGGTTCTGCCAGTCTTCGGGCACGCGCTGGCCGTTGGCCACACCGCGCAGCGTCACCTGGTGGCGGATCAGCGCGTCCAGGGCCGGGCCGAGCTTCACGGCCTCGTCGACCTTGGAGAGCACCACGCCGTGCAGCGAGCTGGCCTTGAAGGAGGTCAGGGTCTCGTCGAGCGTGTCGCCGTGGGAGCCGGCGTTGAGCACCAGGGTCTTCTTGACCTTGGGCATGTCCAGCACGTCGAGCATGTCCTGGATGCGCTGGTCGCGCTGGCCCAGGCCGGCGGTGTCGATGATCACCAGGCGTTTGCCCGACAGCAGGTTGAGCAGGTCTTTCAGCGCAGCGCGGTCGTGGGCCAGGTGGGCCACCACACCGAGCATGCGGCCGTAGGCGCGCAGCTGTTCGTAGCCCGAGACGCGGTAGGTATCGAGCGTGATCATGCCCACGCTGGCAGCGCCGTATTGCTTGACGCACTGCGCGGCCAGCTTGGCGGCGGTGGTGGTTTTGCCCACCCCGGTGGCGCCGATCAGCGAGACCACGCCGCCTTCGTCGCACAGGCCGGCGGTGGGCGAGCTCACCTTGAGGTTGCGGGTGATCACGTCCATGAGCCAGCGGAAGGCCTCAGCAGCACCGGCATCCACCGGCACCCGGTCCAGCACGGCGCGGGCCATGGCGGGCGAGTAGCCAGCGCGGATCATCTTGAGCATCAGGTTGGACTGGATCGGGTTCTGCTTGGACGAACCGAGCCAGGCCAGCGTGTTGAAGCGCTCTTCGATCATGTCCTTGAGGGCGGAGAGTTCCACCGCCATGCGGGTGTCTTCGTTGCTCGCAAAACGCACCGACGGTTGCGAGTCTTCCCAGGTGGGCTCTTCTTCGCGGGTGCGGATGGCGCTCTGGCCCAGCCGGCTGCCAAAGGCGGTCTGCACCGGCTGGTTGTAGCGCTGCACCGGCACCACGATCGGGTCGGCGGCAGGCATCGGGGTGGGGGCGACCTGGACCGGCGCGACGTGGACAGGCGCAGCCTGCACCGGGGCAATGCGCTGGGGGGCGGGCTGCTCGGCAGGGGCCGTTTCCTGCATCGATTCACGGCGCTTGCGCAGCATGCGCTCACGCACGTACTCTTGGAACGACAGCGTGCTCATGGCCAGGGCTTCGGTGTCACCTTCCACCGATTCCGGCACAGCCTGCGTGGCCGCGGCCTTGGCGCGGGAGGCGAACGCCGTGGGCGCGGCGGCGGCTGAGCGGGTGGCGATCGGTGCCGGCGCGGCGTTGCTGTTCTCGGACAACGAGGCCAGGCTCTCCTCGGCCGCGGCCATCACCTCAAAACCCTCGCTGGTGGAGCGGGTCGAGAGAATGACGGCGCTGTCACCAAAGGCCATGCGGGCCTTGGCCATGGCTTCGCGGGAAGTGGGGGCGGTAAAGCGCTGGATGTTCATGCGAGTTCTCCAAGAATCGGGCCGATGCGGATCAGGTGGGTTTCAGGTATTTCGCTGTGCGCCAGCACTTGCAGGCGGGGCGCGGCCCGGCGCAGCAGGCGCGCCATGGCATTGCGGATGGCGTCGGGCACCAGCAGGCAGGCGGGCACGCCCTTCTCTTCCTGCTTGTTGGCGATGTCGGTGGCCGATTTGCTCAGCATGTCGGCCACACCCGGGTCGAGGGCGCCGTTGGCCGAACCGCTCAAGGCTTGCATCAGCAGGCGCTCGAGGCCGGGCTCGATGGCGATCACTTCCAGCTCTTTCACCGGGCCGTAGATCTGCTGCACGATGGCCGGGGCCAGGGCCATGCGAACGCGGCGGGCCAGTTCCTGGGGGTCGGTGGTGGCGGTGGCGTGTTCGGCGATCGCCTCGATGATGGTGCGGATATCACGCACATGCACCGACTCTTCCAGCAGCAGCTGCAGCACTTTCTGGAAGGTGGCGACAGAGATCATCTTGGGCACGACTTCTTCGATCAATTTGGGGGCCAGTCGGGTGACGTGTTCAACCAGGTCCTGGGTCTCCGTCCGGCTCAGCAACTTGGCTGCCTGGACTTGCATCAAGTGTGAAAGATGCGTGGCCAGCACAGTCTCGGAATCAACCACGGTAAAACCGGCCATCTGCGCGTTTTCACGTTGCTTTTCCTCGATCCAGTGCGCGGGCAGGCCAAACGCCGGGTCGGTGGTCGGGGTGCCGATCAGCGGGGTGCCCAGGCCACCCGGGTCGATGGCCAGGAACATGCCAGGGAACACCTCGCCCTCGCCCACCACCACGCCGCGCAGCGTGATGCGGTAG
>PNMH01000098.1 GCA_013823505.1 Polaromonas sp.
TTGCAAGACCGTGGTCGACGGCGACAACGTGGTCACCAGCCGCTTCATGGAGAACATCACCGCGCCGCCGTTCTGGAAAGCCGCGCTGCGCGCCAACCACCTGGCCGACGATGTGCCGGTGGACCGTTGGCAGATCTGCCGCTTCACGCCACCGAGCCACGTGATGATCGAAGTGGGCGTGGCCCATGCCGGACACGGTGGAGTCGATGCACCGGCCGAGCACAAGGTCTACAGCGTCGTGGTGGACTTCATCACACCCGAGACCGACACCTCGATGCACTACTTCTGGGGCATGGCGCGCAAGTTCAATCCGGCCGACAAGGCGCTCACCGCGCAGATCCGCGAAGGCCAGGGCAAGATCTTTTCGGAAGACCTGGACATGCTGGAGCGCCAGCAGCGCAACATCAGCGACTTCCCCGAGCGCAAGCTGCTCAAGCTCAACATCGATGCGGGCGGCGTGCAGTCGCGCAAGGTGATCGAGCGCGTCATCGCGGCGGAGCAGGGCGCTTCCGCCTGATCGCCCACCGACCAGACTTCATGAGCGATCCCCAAACTTCCCTGCTGGTGCGTGTGGCGCGCAAGCGCGTCGAGGCGCAGGACATCTGCAGCCTGGACCTGGTGGCCGAGCCGGGCCATGTGTTGCCAGCCTTCAGCGCGGGCGCCCACATCGACGTGCACCTGCCCAACGGGCTCGTGCGCCAGTACTCGCTGTGCAACTCGCCTGGCAACCCGGCCCACTACCAGATCGGGGTGTTGCGCGACGCGGGTTCGCGCGGGGGGTCGCAGGCGGTGCACGACGCCGTGAGCGAAGGCTCGACGCTGCACATCAGTGCGCCGAAGAACCACTTTCCGCTGGCCAAAGACGCTGCGCACCACCTGCTGCTGGCCGGCGGCATCGGGATCACGCCCTTGCTGGCCATGGCCGAGCAGCTGGCCCGCGACGGCGCCAGCTTCGAGTTGCACCACGCCAGCCGCTCACGCGAGCGCACGGCCTTTGTGGAGCGCATGGCCGGCGCGTCGTTTGCGCAGCGGGTGCACCACCACTTCGACGACGGCGATGCGGCGCAGAAGCTGGACATCGCAGCCCTGCTGCAGCAGGCCACACCGGGCACCCACCTCTACACCTGCGGGCCCAAGGGCTTCATGGACGCGGTGCTCGGCACCGCCCGCGCACAAGGCTGGCCCGAGGCGCGGCTGCACTTCGAGTTCTTCGGCGCCGCGCCGGTGGACACCAGCGGGGACGGCAGCTTCGAACTGGAGATCGCCAGCACCGGCCAGGTGATCGTGGTCAAGGCCGACCAGACCGCGTTGACCGCCCTGCAGGCGGCTGGCCTGGACATTCCCATGTCGTGCGAACAAGGCGTGTGCGGCACCTGCCTCACGGGCGTGAAGGCCGGCACGCCCGACCACCGCGACCTCTACCTCACGGCCGAGGAGAAAGCCGGCAACGACCAGTTCCTGCCGTGTTGTTCGCGCGCCTGCAGCGCGCGCCTGGTGCTGGACCTCTGACCGACTGCACCCTGCAGAATGTCGGCATGTCCACACCCCAAACGACCGGCGCCTCACTCTCCACCTCGGCCTTCGCCACGCTCCTGCTGATCGCTTTCATGATGGGGGCGAACCACGTAGCGGCCCGGCTGGCGTTCGACAACGGTGTGAGCGTGGCCACCGCGGTGGCTTTTCGCAGCGGCGTCACGGCGCTGGTGGTGGGCGCGATCCTGCTGCTCTACAAGGTGCCTATGCAGCTGCAGGCGCGCCACCGCAAAGCCCTGCCTGCCATCGGCTTGCTGGTGGGTGTGCAGAGCCTGTGTCTGTACGCCTCGGTCGCGCGGCTGCCAGTGGCGCTGGCCCTGTTGGCGTTCAACACCTACCCCTTGTGGACGGCGCTGTGGGCGCGCGTGGTGTATGGCCAGCGTCCGCAGCCCCGCGTGTTGCGGGCCATGCCGGTGATGTTGCTGGGTCTGGCGCTGGCGCTCGATGTGTCCGGCGCCGCTTCGGGCCTGGGCGCATCGGGGCATTGGGCGCAGATCGGTGTGGGCGTGGCGTTTGCCCTGACGGCGGCCGCCACCTTCGGGCTGGCGTTGGTGATCACGCAGCACGAAACGGGCGACCTCGATGGTCGTTTGCGCACCGCCACCACCATGAGCATCGTGGGCATCATGGCGCTCATCGCCTGTGGCGCGCAGGGCGGTCTGGCTTTGCCGCAGGCGCCCGTGGGCTGGTGGGGGCTGTTCGGCCTGACCGTGCTCTACGGCACCGCCTTCACCATCATGTTCACCGTGCTGCCCAAGCTCGGCGTGGTCGGCAACTCGGCCATCATGAACATCGAACCCATCTTCGCGCTGGTGCTGGCCTGGGCCATCCTCGGCCAGTCGATCGCCGCGGTGCAGGTGGCCGGTGGCCTGCTGGTGGTGGCCACCGTGATGTGGCTGGGGCTCAGAAAGGGCTAGTCCAGATCGTCGAGCGACGCGCTCCATCGGTCGTTCCAGCCGTCCTTGGGAGAGGCATCGTTGAGCCCCTCGATGTCCCGCCGGTCGCGCTTGGTGGGCCGCCCCATCGTCTGGCTGTGCGCGGGCTCGGGAGCCAGGCGTCGCATCTCGGCGTTTGCGGCGCGTTGCGCCAGCGAGGCGGGTGTTTCTTCAAAGAGCAGCGCGGCCACCGGTGCGGAACTGCGCACGCCGCTCAGACCCTTGACCACCACCGTGCGAACTTCATGGCCGATGCGCAGTTCCAGCGTGTCGCCGGTCTTCACGTCTTTCGACGGTTTGGCCAACTGGCCGTTGAGCCGCACTCGCCCTTTGTCGATCTCTTCGCTGCTCAGGCCCCGCGTCTTGTAGAAGCGGGCGGCCCAGAGCCATTTGTCCAGGCGGACCTTGAGCGTCGGTGCAACGGTGGTGGTGGCAGGTTTCATGTCTCGGTGGTGGTGGGGGCCAGGGGCAGGCGCGCTGTGGCGTCGAGGCCGTGCTGTGGGCCGGTGCGGTTGTCCAGGTCGATGCTGCCGTCCAGCGACTGCACGATCTCGCGGCAGATCGCCAGCCCCAGGCCGGAGCCGGAGCTGCCCGGGCTGTGGCGGTGATCGGTGGCGAACGGTTGAAACAGGCGCTCGCGCAGCTCGGCCGAGATGCCCGGGCCTTCGTCGCTGATGGTGAGCGCGGCGGTGCTGGCATCGGTCACCAGCGCCACGGTCAGCGCGGAGCCCGGTGGCGTGTTCTTGATCGCGTTGTGCAGCAGGTTGCGGCTGAGCTCGCGCAGCGCCCATTCGTGGGCGCGCACGGGCGCAGGCTGCGTGGTGATGGAGAAGTCGAGCGCGCGCTCGGCAATGAGCGCCGAGAGGTCGAGCGCCACCAGGCGCACCACAGCCGACCAGTCGTGCACCGGCGCCCCTTTTTCCTGGCGCAACTGCTCCACCTTGGCCAGCGCGAGCATCTGGTTGGCTAGCTCGGTGGCTCGCTGCACCGTGTGGCCGATCTCGTCCAGCGCCTGGCCAGGCTCCACGTCGCCCCGCTGGGCCGATTGCACCTGCGTCTTGAGCACGGCCAGCGGCGTGCGCAGCTGGTGCGAGGTGTCGCGCACAAAACGCTTCTGGTGTTCCAGCAAATGCGAGAGGCGCTGCATGTGCTGGTTGGTGGCGTCCAGCAGCGGCAGCAGTTCGCGCGGTGCGCCTTCGGTGGGCAGGGGCGACAGGTCGTTCTCGCTGCGCATGCCCAGCGCCTGGCTGAGCGCGCGCACCGGGCGTGTGGCGCGCTGCACCACGAACACCACCACCAGCGCGATCACCAGCACCAGCGCGGCCTGTCGCCACAGGGTGTCGATCAGGATCTGGCGCGCCAGGGTCTCGCGCAGTTCCAGCGTTTCGGCCACCTGGATGGTGGCCATGCCTTGTTCGTACACGCCCGACACCGGCTGCAGCAGCACCGCCATGCGTACCGGGACGCCCTGGTACTCGTCGTCGTAGAAATTCACCAGCGCCGCGTAGAGGTTTTTTTGCGGAATGTCGCTGCGGCGGGGCGGCAGGTCGTCGAAGCCCGAGACCAGTTCGCCCTGCAGGCCGCTCACGCGGTAAAAAATGCGGCTGCGGTTGTCAGCCTCGAAGGCCTCCAGGGCCGAATAGAGCACGGTGGATTCCACCCGCAGTTCGTTGCCGGTGCCGGTGACGCGCAGCTGTTCACCAAGCGACTTGGCGGTGGCCAGCAAGGTGCGGTCGTAGGCGGTGTCGGCGGAGGCCAACGCCTGGCGGTACAGCACCACCGTGTTGATCAACAGAAAGGCGAACACCGGCAGCAGGATGCCGAGCAGCAAGGTGCGGCGCAACGACAAGGCGCGTGGCCGGTGGGCCTTGGCCGGTGCAGTCACCGGCGCCAGGACAGCAACAGGCATCAGCTTTCGGCCTTGAGCAAATAGCCCAGGCCGCGCAGCGTGACCAGCTGGGCGCCGGTGTGGGCGATCTTCTTGCGCAGGCGGTAGGCCACCACTTCAATCGCTTCCAACTGCACCTGGCTTTCGCCGGGAAACACCAGCTCGAACAGGCGCTCCTTGGCCATGGCGTGCCCGGGCTTGCCGAGCAGGGCCTGCAACAGGGAGAGCTCGCGCGGCGCCAGCTCCATGGGCTGGCCGGCGTAGTACACCGCGCCGCTGTCTTTCTCCACGTGCATGCCGCACCACACGGGCCCACGCCCGGCGTTGCCCGTCGCGTGCTCGGCGCTGCCCGAGCGGCGCACCAGCGCGCGCAGGCGTGCTTCGAGTTCGTCGAGGTCGAAGGGCTTGGGCAGGTAGTCGTCGGCGCCGGTGTTGAGCCCCAGGATGCGGTCGCCCACGGTGCCGCGTGCGGTCAGGATGATCACCGGTGTTTCCAGGCCCGCAGCGCGCGCCTGGCTCAGCACGTCCAGGCCGTCCAGCCCGGGCAGGCTCAGGTCGAGCAGTACCGCATCGGGCAGGCTGGCCTGCCACATGGCCAGCGCGCGGGCGCCGTCGTCGCAGCTGAGCACCTGCACGCCGCGCCGCTCGAAGCTGCGCCGCAGGGTGGTCTGCATGGTGGCGTTGTCTTCGATCAGCAGCAATTTCATGAGCCTCGATTATGGGCACGGGCCGTGCACCGGCCCATGCCCGCACAGGGTTTGTACGGATGCGTTGGACAGCGGACTGACAGCCTGCAAACCGAGCATGCAGCCTGTCCGATTGCCGCACCGGACGAGGCTGGCTTGTTGCGGAGTTGTCCATCCATTCGAGAGTTCCATATGAAAAAAAATGCAATCGCCCTGGGCGTTCTGGGGTTGTTCAGCGGGCTGGCATGCGCCCAGTCCTCCGTGACCTTGTACGGTGTTGTTGACCTGGCGGTGGAGCGCATCAAGGGCGCGACCTCGGTCACGCGCATCGCGTCGGGTCAGCAGCAAGGCTCCCGCTGGGGCGTGCGTGGTGTGGAAGACCTGGGCGGCGGGCTCAAGGCCACGTTCGTGTTGGAGTCCGGCATCAACGCTCAATCGGGCACGCTGGGCCAGGGCGGGCGCGCCTTCGGCCGCCAGAGTTTTGTCGGGCTGGGCAACGACTGGGGCACCTTGCGCCTGGGCCGCCAGTACTCGCCCATGGACGACATCGCCGGCATCATCGGCACCAAGACCTACGACGTGCTGAGCGTGGTGCCCATCATCGGCAACGGCGACTACAACCGGGTGGACAGCGCCATCACCTACGTCTCGCCGACCGTGGCCAACACCGTGTTCCAGCTGCAGCACAGCCTGGGCGATGGTCGCGCCAGCACCGACCCGAGCAAGGACTTCGCCAAGCAGTTCAGCGCCCATGCGCTGTACGCCAACGGACCGCTCACTGCGGGCCTTTCGCTGATGCAGGTGACCGATGCCGACGGCACGACCCCGGGCAAGCAGGGCAAGGACGCCGTGCTGCTGGCGGGTGCCTACGACTTCGGCAGCTTCAAGCTGTCGGCCTACTACGACGCAGAAGACAAGGCCGCGAAGAAGCTCAAGGTCTACGGCCTGGCCGCTGCGTTCAAGTTCGGCGAGACGACGGTGTCGGTGGGTGCCGCACAGGCCAAGGACGTGAACGGTTCGGCCGCTGCCGCCAGCGACGACGCACGCATCTACACGCTGCAGGCCAGCCACAACCTGTCCAAGCGCACGGCGGTCTACAGCCACCTCACCGCAGTGTCCAACGATGCAGCAGCGTCCCTGGGCTTCAACAGCCCGGTGGCGGGATCGAACTCGAACGGCATCCAGGTCGGATTGCGTCACCGCTTCTGATCCCCGGTCCGGCGATTCAGGGTAATCCCTAGGTCGCCGGACAGCGAATTGACAGGGCTCAGCCGCAAGATACAACCGTCAGATCACACACAGCAGGAGACACACCATGCGCCGCGACACCTTCCTCAAATCCCTGGCCGCTCTGGCCGCTGCCGGTGCGTTGCCCAACGCTGCCTGGGCCAATGCCAACATCAAGATGATGATTCCCGCTAACCCCGGCGGCGGCTGGGACGGCACTGGCCGCGCGCTGGGCGAAGCCTTGCGCGACGCGGGTGTGGCTTCGTCCGTCACGTTCGAGAACAAGGGCGGTGCCGCCGGCGCCATCGGCCTGGCCCAGTTCTTCAACGCCAGCAAGGGCGACCCGAACGCGCTGATGGTGATGGGCGCCGTCATGCTCGGCGGCATCATCACCGGCAAGCCGCCGGTGTCCATCACGCAGCTCACGCCGATTGCCCGCCTGACCACCGAGTACAACGTGTTCGTGCTGCCGGCCAACTCGCCCTACAAGAGCATGAAAGACGTGGTCGAGCAGCTGAAGAAGGACCCCGGCAGCATCAAATGGGGCGGCGGTTCTCGCGGCGCCACCGAGCACATCGCGGCCGCGCAGATCGCGCAGTCGGTGGGTGTGCCGGCGTCCAAGATCAACTACGTGCCGTTCCGCGGCGGCGGTGAGGCGGTGGCCGCCATCCTGGGTGGCAACGTCACCGTGGGCGGCAGCGGCTTCAGCGAATTCCAGCAGTACATCGAGAGCGGCAAGATGCGCGCGATCGCCGTGACCTCGGCGCAGCGCGTCAAGGGCATCGATGTGCCCACCCTGAAAGAGCAGGGCATCGACGTGGAGATCGGCAACTGGCGAGGCGTGTACGGCGCGCCCGGCATCACGCCGGCCCAGCGCGACGCGCTCACCGCCATGGTGGTCAAGGCCACGCAGAGCAAGGCCTGGGCAGCGGCCATGGAGAAGAACAACTGGACGCCCGCCCTGCTCACCGGCAAGGCCTTCGATGAGTTCGTGGACCGGGACTTTTCGTCGCTGCGCGCCACGATGGTCCGCGCCGGGATGGTGTGAACTCGGAATCACCCCCTGCGCCGCTTTGCGGCTTCCCCCTCTCTGGCGCGCCTGCGGCGCTGGGAGGGGGACGGCATCTTGGGCCGGCGGAGCCGGACCCTCGATGCCCCTGGAGGGGCTTCCTCTCTCGCCGCGGGGCGTTCGCTTCGGGCTCAGGAACGACGATATGAACAACGACACCTCACCCACACCCAACCACCGAGCAGGCCAGCTGGCCATGGGCATCGGCGCGCTGATCGTGGCCGCGGTGCTCGCCTGGGGTGCGCTGGCCATTCCATCCGACGCGGGCTATGCCGGCGTTGGCCCCAATTTTTTGCCCTGGGTGATCAGCGCGGCGCTGGGCCTGTGCGGCGTGATGCTGATCCGCGAAGTGCTCACCGGCGGCTACCGGAGCATGGAAGAGCCCTCGGGCGCGGCGCGCGGCGACTGGCGCGCGCTGGCCTGGGTGTCTGCGGGTGTGCTGCTCAACGCATCGCTCATCACCACCATCGGTTTCATCCTGAGCTGTTCCCTGTGTTTTGCGCTCGCCGTGCGCGGGCTGCGTGCGAGCGAAGGCAAGCCCATCGGCGATGTGCGCCAGACGCTCAAGGACGCGGCCATCGGCATCGCCATCTCGGCCCCGGTGTTCTGGCTCTTCACCAAATTGCTGGCAGTGAACCTGCCGGGCATCACGGCCTCGGGCTGGATCTGACCGCCAAGGCTGCAACACCATGATGGACACCCTCACCCAACTGCTGGGTGGCTTCGCCACTGCCGGCACCCCCATCAACCTGCTGTGGGCCTTTGCGGGCTGCGCGCTGGGCACGGCCATCGGCGTGTTGCCCGGCCTGGGCCCGGCCGTGACGGTGGCCATGCTGCTGCCCATCACCGGTCAGGTGGAACCCACCGCATCGATGATCTTCTTTGCCGGTATTTACTACGGCGCCATGTACGGCGGATCGACCACCTCGATCCTGCTCAACACGCCGGGCGAGACCGGCACCATGGTCACGGCGCTCGAGGGCTTCAAGATGGCCAAGAGCGGGCGAGCCGGTGCAGCGCTGGCCAGTGCGGCCATCGGCTCGTTTGTGGCCGGCAGCATTGCCACCATCCTGGTCACGCTGTTCGCGCCCATGCTGGCGCAGTTCGCGGTGCAACTCGGCCCACCCGAGTATTTCTGCCTGATGCTGCTGGCCTTCACCACGGTGAGCGCGGTGCTGGGCCAGAGCACGCTGCGCGGCCTCACCGCGCTGTTCTTCGGTCTGGCGCTGGGCCTCATCGGCATTGACCAGATCACTGCGCAGGTGCGCTACACGGCGGGCGTGCTGGAGTTCATGGACGGTATCGAGGTGGTGCTGGTGGCGGTGGGTTTGTTTGCGGTGGCCGAGGCGCTGTACAACGCGCTGTACGAAGGCCGCAGCCCGGCCTTAATGAACAAGATGACGCGCGCCCACATGACGCGCAGTGAGTGGCGCCGCTCCTGGCCGGCCTGGTTGCGCGGCACGGCCATCGGCTTTCCGTTCGGCACCATCCCCGCTGGCGGCACCGAAATCCCCACCTTCCTCAGCTACGCCACCGAGCGCAAGCTGGCCAGCCCCGAGCACAAGGCCGAGTTCGGCACGGTGGGTGCCATCGAGGGCGTGGCCGGGCCCGAGGCCGCCAACAACGCTGCGGTGACCGGCACGCTGGTGCCGCTGCTCACGCTGGGCATTCCCACGTCGGTGACGGCGGCTATTCTGCTGAGCGCGCTGCAGAACTACGGCATCAACGCCGGGCCGCAGCTGTTCCAGACCTCGTCCAACCTGGTGTGGGCGCTGATCGCCTCGCTCTACATCGGCAACGTGATGTTGCTGGTGCTCAACCTACCGATGGTGGGTCTGTGGGTCAAGCTGTTGAAGATTCCGCGCCCGCAGCTCTACGCCGGCATCCTGATCTTTGCCACGGTGGGTGTGTACGGCATGCGCCAGAGTTCGTTTGATCTGTTCCTGATGTACGGCCTGGGGCTGCTGGGTGTGGTGATGCGGCGCTACGACTTCCCTACGGCGCCGGTGATCGTGGGCCTGATCCTGGGCCCGATGGCCGAGGCGCAGATGCGCAATGCGTTGTCCATCGGCGAGGGCAACTGGATGGTGTTCCTGGAGCGTCCGATGTCGGCCACCTTGCTGGCGGTGGTGGTGTTGGTGTTGTTGGTGCCTCGGTTGTTGGCGCGCAGGGTTCAGACTTAGGGCGGCAGACTTCGCGGGCTCGTGAGCGCTTGGCGCTCTGCTCCGCGGCTGTCCCCCGGCGGCTGGTGCCGCCTCCTCCTTTATGCCGCTGCGCAGAGCGCCAAGCGCTCACGAGCTGAAGTGATGTGGGCACGCCATCCTGACGAGTGCCAACGAGGTCATCGACGGCCATGGGGCACGGCGCAGCGAAATAAAGGGGGAGGGGCCGCAGGCCCCGGAGGACATTCGCGGAGCCGTTCCCCGTGGTCGCCGATGACCGGACCCGCCGGAGAGTGCAGGGGTTTCACCACGTAAACCAGATACCCACCAGGGGTACCATCCGAGCATGATCCGGGACGACCGCCTTCCGCGCGACGCGCAAAGCATTCTTGAACTGGCCGCGAGGTCCATGTTCGACCTGTTTGCGAACGCCAGCGAAGGCATGATGCTGGTCGACCGCAATGCCCGCGTGGTGTGGATCAATGACCAGTACCGCCGCTTTTTGCCTGCGCTGGGTTTCCAGCGCGAAGAAGACTTTGTCGGCCACCCGGTTTCCAGCGTGGTGCAGAACACGCAGATGCACCAGGTGCTCGCCACCGGCAAACCCATCCTCATCGACCTGCTCACCAACAAGGCCGGTACCTTCGTGGTCAGCCGCATTCCACTGCGCGACGACGCGGGTGAAGTCATCGGCGTGCTCGGCATTGTGCTGTTCGACCACCCCGAAACCACGCTGCAACCCCTGATCAGCAAGTTTGCGCGGCTGGAGCAGGACCTCAGCGACGCACGCCGCGAACTCGCCAGCCAGCGCCGCACCAAATACACCTTTGCCAGCTTCGTGGGCAGCAGCTCTGCTGCGCTCGAAGTGAAACGCCAGGCGCGGCGTGCGGCGCAGTCGTCCAGCCCGGTGCTGCTGCTGGGCGAAACCGGCACCGGCAAGGAGCTGCTCGCCCACGCCATCCACGCCGCTTCGCCGCGCGCTGGGCGCCCGTTCGTGAGCGTGAACATGGCGGCCGTGCCCGACACCTTGCTGGAGGCCGAATTCTTTGGCGTGGCGCCGGGCGCCTACACCGGGGCCGACAAGAAAGGCCGCGACGGCAAGTTCAAGTTGGCCGACGGCGGCACGCTGTTCCTTGATGAGTTGGGCGACATGCCGATGTCGGTGCAGGTCAAGCTGCTGCGCGCGCTGCAAGAGGGCGAGATCGAGCCGCTGGGGTCGAACAAGCTCGTGTCGTTTGACGTGCGTGTGGTCGCTGCCACCTCGCGCGACCTGCAGCAGATGGTGCGCGACGGCAGTTTTCGCGAGGATCTGTACTACCGCCTCAACGTGCTGCCGATCCGTGTGCCGCCCTTGCGCGAGCGGCAGGACGACATCGCGTTGCTGATCGAGGCGCTGTGCGAGGACATCGCCGCGCGTGGTGGCGGTGCGCAGCTGGAGCTGACTGCCGATGCCCAGGCCTTGCTGGCCGCGCAGCCATGGCGCGGCAACATCCGCGAGCTGCGCAACGTGCTGGAACAGCTCGCGCTGCGCAGCGACACGCACCACATCGCGGGCGAGCAGGTGGGCCTGGTGTTGCAGGAAGCTGGCTTGCCGGCGCTGGCGCCGGCCGCGTCTGCACGCGTGGCGCCGCGTGCGGCGGTGGTGGATGCGTTGCGTCCTTTGCCCGAGCAGATCGCCGAGCTGGAGCACCGCGCCATCGCCCAGGCCCTGGAGCACACCGGCGGCAACCGCACGGCGGCCGCCAGGCTGCTGGGCATCTCGCGCGCCAGCCTGTACGACCGCCTCGCAGCGATGGGGGTGGTGTCCGAATTTCAGACGATTGACTGACATTCAGACGGTTTGGTCTACTCGGTGTGTCTGAAAGTCAGACGACGAGTTCGGCTCAGATAAAAATTCCCAGCGAAATCAACGGCCGTTCGCATTGGCATGAAGCCTGCAATGTCAGAGCACGGCCCCAGGCTGTGAACCGTCCAAAAACCAGGAGACAAGACATGACAAACCCCACCCGCCGCCTGGCGGTCATCGCGCTCGCCTGCACCACCGCTTTCGGTGCGCCGATGGCCATGGCACAAGCCAACAAGGGCGAGATCCGCATCGCCCACATCCACAGCAAGACCGGCCCGCTCGAGGCTTACGCCAAACAGACCCAGGCCGGTCTGATGATGGGCCTGAGCTACGCCACGCAGGGCACCATGATGGTGGCCGGCAAGAAGATCGTGGTGATCGAGAAGGACGACCAGGGCAAGCCCGACGTGGGCAAGAGCCTGCTGGCCGCCGCGTACGCCGACGACAAGGTGGACCTGGCCATTGGCCCGACCGCTTCGCCGGTGGCGCTGGCCATGCTGCCGGTGGCCGAGGAATACAAAAAGATCCTGCTGGTCGAGCCGGCTGTGGCCGACTCGATCACCGGCGACAAGTGGAACAAGTACATCTTCCGCACCGGCCGCAACAGCAGCCAGGACGCCGCCGCCAACGCCGTGGCGCTGGACCAGCCGGGCAACGTGGTCGCCCTGCTGGCCAACGACAACGCTTTCGGTCGCGATGGTGTGAAAGCCA
>PNMH01000099.1 GCA_013823505.1 Polaromonas sp.
TGGTGCGCGACAAGGCGGACAACTGCATCATCGTCTGCTCGATCGAGAACCTCGACCCCATGGGCGTGCACACCGGCGACTCCATCACCGTGGCGCCCGCACAGACGCTGACCGACAAGGAATACCAGATCCTGCGCAACGCCTCGCTGGCCGTGCTGCGCGAGATCGGTGTGGACACCGGCGGCTCCAACGTGCAGTTCTCCATCAACCCGGCAGATGGCCGCATGGTGGTGATCGAGATGAACCCGCGTGTCTCGCGCTCGTCCGCTCTGGCGTCGAAGGCCACTGGCTTCCCGATCGCCAAGGTCGCGGCCAAGCTCGCCGTCGGCTACACCCTGGACGAGCTGCGCAATGAGATCACTGGGGGTGCTACCCCGGCTTCGTTCGAGCCATCAATCGACTACGTCGTCACCAAGATCCCGCGCTTCGCGTTCGAGAAATTCCCCACCGCCGACAGCCGCCTGACGACGCAGATGAAAAGCGTGGGCGAAGTCATGGCCATGGGCCGCACCTTCCAGGAATCGTTCCAGAAGGCCCTGCGCGGCCTCGAAGTGGGCGTGGACGGCATGAACGAGAAAACGCAGGACCGCGAGACGCTGGAACGCGAACTCGGCGAGCCCGGCCCCGACCGCATTTGGTACGTGGGCGACGCGTTTGCTGCCGGCTGGACCATGGAAGAAGTCCACCAGTTCACCAAGATCGACCCTTGGTTCCTGGTGCAGATCGAGGAGATCGTGAAGATCGAGTTGGCGCTGGAAAAAACCAGCCTGGAAGCGCTCGACGCCGAAACCTTGCGCGGCCTGAAGAAGAAGGGCTTCTCCGACCGCCGCCTGGCCAAGCTGCTCAAGACCAACGACCAGGCCGTGCGCGAGCGCCGCATCGCCGAAAACATCCGCCCGGTCTACAAACGCGTGGACACCTGCGCAGCCGAATTCGCCACCGACACCGCCTACCTGTACTCCACGTACGAAGGCCACGGTGACGGCGAGTGCGAGGCCGAGCCGACGAACAACAAGAAGATCATGGTGCTGGGCGGTGGCCCCAACCGCATCGGCCAGGGCATCGAGTTCGACTACTGCTGCGTGCACGCCGCGCTCGCCATGCGCGAAGACGGTTACGAGACGATCATGGTCAACTGCAACCCCGAGACCGTGTCGACCGACTACGACACCAGTGATCGCCTGTACTTCGAGCCGCTCACCCTCGAAGACGTGCTGGAGATCGTGGACAAGGAAAAGCCGCTGGGCGTGATCGTGCAGTACGGCGGCCAGACGCCGTTGAAGCTCGCGCTCGGTCTGGAGGCCGCTGGCGTGCCCATCATCGGCACGAGCCCCGACATGATTGACGCTGCTGAAGACCGCGAGCGTTTCCAGCAACTGCTGCACACCCTGGGCCTGCGTCAGCCACCCAACGCCACCGCGCGTGCCGAGCCCGAGGCGCTGGAGAAGGCGGCTGCACTGGGTTACCCGTTGGTGGTGCGTCCGAGCTATGTGTTGGGCGGCCGTGCGATGGAGATCGTGCACGAGCAGCGCGATCTGGAGCGCTACATGCGCGAAGCGGTCAAGGTCAGCCACGACTCGCCAGTGCTGCTCGACCGTTTCCTGAACGACGCGATCGAGTGCGACGTGGATGCGATCCGCGATCACACGGGGCGCGTGTTCATCGGCGGCGTGATGGAGCACATCGAGCAGGCCGGCGTGCACAGCGGCGACTCTGCCTGTTCGCTGCCCCCGTACTACCTGAGCAAGGCCACGGTGGACGAGCTCAAGCGCCAGACCGCGGCCATGGCCGAGGGTCTGAACGTGATTGGCCTGATGAACGTGCAGTTCGCGATTCAAGAGGTGGACGGGCAGGACGTCATCTTCGTGTTGGAGGTGAATCCGCGTGCCTCGCGCACCGTGCCCTTTGTCTCCAAGGCCACCGGCATCCAGCTAGCGAAGGTGGCCGCGCGCTGCATGGCCGGGCAGTCGCTCGACGATCAAGGTATCGGCGCCGAAGTCACCCCGCCGTACTTCAGCGTCAAGGAAGCCGTGTTCCCGTTTGTGAAGTTCCCCGGTGTGGACACCATCCTCGGCCCCGAGATGAAGTCCACCGGTGAAGTGATGGGCGTGGGCAAGACCTTTGGCGAGGCGTTCGTGAAGAGCCAGTTGGGCGCCGGCACCAAGCTGCCGACTTCCGGCAAGGTGTTCCTAACGGTGAAGAACAGCGACAAGCCGCGCGCGGTGGAAATAGCGCGCCAACTCGTGGACATGGGCTTCGAGCTGGTCGCCACGCGCGGCACGGCGGCTGCCATCAGCGCGGCCGGCGTGGCCGTGCAGACGGTGAACAAGGTCACCGAAGGACGCCCGCACATTGTCGACATGATCAAGAACGGCGACATCGCGCTGGTGGTCAACACGGTAGAAGAGCGTCGCAACGCCATCGCCGATTCGCGCGCGATCCGTACATCGGCCTTGCTGGCTCGGGTGACCACCTTCACGACCATCGCCGGCGCCGAAGCCGCCGTGGAAGGCATGAAGTACATGGACAGCCTGGGCGTGATTTCGGTGCAGGAGATGCACGCGCAGCTCTGATCCCGATCCGGGTTCATCCCGGTTGAGCCTGCGGGCTTGACCGGGGCATAATCGATCGCAGTACACCGCCGACCGGCAACGCTCGGCGGTTTCCTTTTGCATTGACGCAGACGCACCGACGCTGCACCCCGATTTCCGGAGGACTCCATGGCCACCCTACCCATCACCAAACGCGGCGCTGAAAAGCTCAAGGAAGAGCTCCACCGCTTGAAAACCGTGGACCGCCCTTGGGTGATCAACGCGATCGCGGAAGCTCGTGCGCAGGGCGATCTGAGCGAGAACGCCGAGTACGACGCTGCCAAGGATCGTCAGGGCTTCATCGAGGGGCGCATTGCCGAGATCGAAGGCAAGCTCTCGGCAGCACAGATCATCGACCCAACCGCGGTGGACGCGGGTGGCAAGGTGGTGTTCGGCGCCACGGTGGAGCTGGAAGACGAAGCCAGCGGTGCTGCCGTCACCTATCAGATCGTGGGCGAAGACGAAGCTGACCTCAAACTGGGGCTGGTGAACATCGGCAGCCCGATTGCTCGCGCGCTCATTGGCAAGGAAGAGGGTGACGTGGCCGAGGTGCAGGCGCCGGGCGGCACCAAACGTTTCGAAATCGTGGCCGTGCGCTACGCCTGATGCCGCTTCAACGGCCCGCTGTCTTCTTGGCCGCTCTGTGGTGGGGCGGTATCTCGGCACTCAGTTTTCTGACAGTGCCTTTGCTGTTTGCGACCTTGGGCAGTCCAGCAGTGGCCGGTCCGATCGCAGCGAAGATCTTTTCGTTGCAATGCTGGGCCGGTCTCGTGCTGGGCATGGCGTTGTTGCTGATCCTGCGCCGCTGGCGCGGTGAGGGCGCCAGCATCGCGCCCGCGGCTCTCACGACCATCGGCTTCGTGCTGTTCGCCATGCTGCTCGCGCTCGTGCAGGAGTTTGGCGTGGCCCAGAACATCGTCACCGCCCGCGCCAGCGGCGGCAACCTGCGCCTGTGGCATGGTGTGGGCACGGTGATGGTCTTCGGGCAGTGGCTGTGTGCGGGCGCCGTGTTGTGGCGCCTGAGTTCGCCACGCACCCCGGTGGCTTAACCGCCGAGGCGTTCGGCCGATTCGAGGGTGTTGACCATCAGCATGGTGATGGTCATCGGGCCCACGCCGCCGGGCACCGGCGTGATGTAACTCGCCACCTCTTTCACACCGTCAAAGTCCACGTCCCCACAGAGCTTGCCTTCGTCGTTGCGGTTCATGCCCACGTCCAGCACCACCGCACCGGGTTTGACCATGTCGGCCGTAAGCACGTTGCGCTTGCCCACGGCGGCCACGATCACGTCGGCCTGAAGCGTCAGCGCTTTCAGGTCCCGGGTTCCGCTGTGGCAAATGGTGACGGTGGCGTTCTGCTGCAGCAGCATGAGCGCCATGGGTTTGCCCACGATGTTGCTGCGGCCGATCACCACGGCGTGTTTGCCCTTGAGCTCGTAACCGATGCTCTCCAGCATCTTCATGCACCCGTACGGCGTGCAGGGCCAGAAGCCGGGCATGCCGGTCATGAGCGCACCGGCGCTGGCCATGTGGAAGCCGTCCACGTCCTTGGCCGGTGAGATCGCCTCGATCACCTTTTGCGCGTCGATGTGCGCAGGCAGGGGCAACTGCACCAGGATGCCGTGGATGGTGGCGTCGGCATTGAGTGCGTCCACGCGCGCCAGCAACTCGGCTTCGGTCATGGTGGCGGGCCAGCGCTCCAGCACCGAGTGCATGCCGGTGTCTTCGCAGGCCTTGACCTTGTTGCGCACGTACACCTGCGATGCCGCGTTTTCACCCACCAGAATCACCGCGAGGCCCGGCGTGATGCCGCGCGCTTTCAGGGCCGTGACCCGTGCGGTCACGTCGGCACGAAGTTGGCGGGAGAGTGCGTTGCCGTCGATGAGTTGTGCGGTCATGGGAGAAGCGGGCTACGGTTGAAATGGAAACGCCCGCCGATAGAGGCGGGCGTTGATCGGGTTTGCAGGTCGGTGCGTCAGGCCTTGGCCGGGATTTGTCCGAGAGCGATTTTGAGCAGGTCGGCCACGGTGTTGGCGCCGAGCTTTTCCATGATGTTGGCGCGGTGCGCCTCCACCGTCTTGATGCTGATACCCAGATCGTCGGCGATCTGTTTGTTCAGCCGGCCGGCCACGATGCGTTCGAGCACTTGCGCTTCCCGGCTGGTGAGCTTGGAGAGCAGGGCGTCACGACTGACCGCTTGCTGGTGGGTGGTGAAGGCTTCGCGTGCGTGTTCGAGCATGCGCTCGACCAGCGTGACGAGCTGGTCTTCCTTGAAAGGCTTCTGGATGAAGTCCAGCGCACCCTTTTTCATCGATTCCACCGCCATCGGCACGTCGCCGTGGCCGGTGATGAAGACGATGGGAAGGGGCGACTGGCGTTCGATCAGCCGCTCTTGCAGTTCCATGCCGGTCATCCCACCCATGCGGATGTCGGCGATCAAGCAGGCCACCTCGCGCGCGTCGTAGCGGCTGAGGAAGGCCTCGGCGGATTCGAAGCAGCGAACCCGGAAGTCCTTGCCTTCGAGCAACCATTGCAGTGAGTCGCGCACCGCTTCATCGTCGTCAACGACATAGACGGTACCTTTTTTCGGGATCAAACTCATCTCGCTCTTTCTGTGTCCGTCACCGGCTCTGTGGCTGGTCCGGTTGATGCGTCAACCAGCTTCAATCGGGAGACCACAGGAATCCAGAAACTGAAGCAGCAACCCACAACCTCTTCCCCATTGTAGATGTTGTGCACCTGCATTCTTCCGTGGTGGGATTCCACGATGCTGCGGCACAGCTTGAGGCCAATGCCCATGCCTTCGCTTTTTGTGCTGTAGAAGGCTTCGTAGATGCGTTCGATCATCTCGTCGGGCACGCCGTTGCCCGAATCGCGCACGGAGAATTCGACCACTTCCATGTCGTCTTGCCGGCGCGGGCCCACGCGCAGTTCGACGTAGCGCTCACCGGGCGCACGACCCGCCTGCATGATGGCTTCGCCGGCGTTTTTCAGCAGGTTGATCAGCACCTGCTCGATCAGGATCGGGTCCACCATCAGGCTGGGTAGGCGCGCCGCCACGTAGGGCGACAGGCGCACCTGATGTCGGCGCAATTCGATATCGGCCAGCTCGATCGCGTTGCTCACCATCTGAGCCACATCGGATGGCGCCGGGTTGGGTTCGCTGCGTTTCACGAAGGCCTTGATGCGCTGGATGATCTGGCCCGCGCGCTGCGCCTGGCGCGCGGTCTTTTCCAGTGCGCCCAGCAGGTCTTGCGTGCTGATCTTGTTCTCGTTGACGCGCGAAATCATGCCGTTGCAATAGTTGCTGATGGCGGTGAGCGGCTGGTTGAGTTCGTGCGCCACGCTCGACGCCATCTCTCCCATGGTGATCAGGCGGCTGGCGGTCTGCGCGCGTTCGGCCTGGCGCGAGGCCTGCTCTTCGGCGTACCGGCGCGGCGTGATGTCGCTGGCGATCACCATTTGTGCCAGACGCCCGTCGACCCAGGTGAGGTAGCGCGTGCGCACCTCCAGCCAGCGATCGAGCTCTTCCACAAACACCTCCGCGTTTTCCGAACCGGCGTCGGTCAGCGTTTCGGTGGGCATGCCGGCGAAGGCGTCCACCGCATCGCCATCGTCGGGGCTTGGCGTCGGCTGGTCGCCCGCGAGGTCGACCAGATGACGATGACCCTGGCCGCGCGTGCCGAACCACATGCGGTACATCTTGTTGGCGAACAGCATCTCGTCGCTGCCCAGCGGCGCCACAGACACTGCCGAGTCGAGCGACTCCAGCACGGTTGTGAAGCGCTCATAGGAGGCCGACAGTTCTTCGCGGATGCGCTTGGGCTCGGTGATGTCGGTCATCGATGTCATCCAGCCAGTCTGGTGGCCCTTGGGGTCGATCAGCGGCGAGACATACATGCGCGCGTCGAAGATGCTGCCGTCGCGCCGTTGCACCCGCACTTCAAAGCCGCCAGGCGTGGAGCGGCCGCGCAGTTCGTCTTCGAGGCGGGCGGTCAACTGGTCGTGGTCTTCGTCGGGCCAGTAAGGGAAGGGCGCGGTGCGGCCGACCAGTTCACCTTCGGTCCAGCCCGTCATGGAGCAGAAAGCGGGGTTTACATAGGTGATGCGGCCCTGCATGTCGAGCGCGCGCATCCCGGTGAGCATGGAGTTCTCCATGGCGCGGCGGAAGTTGGTCTCGGACACCAGCGCCTGCTGCGCCTGCACGCGCCGACGGGTGTGGCGCCAGGTGCCGAGCAACATCCACACGGTGAGCGCCGATAGCGCGCCGATCACCCAGAAGAAGCCGCTGCCCACGATGTCCTGGGAGGTTCTGTAGCCTTGAGCCTTCACGATCAGGCCGTTGCCCACGGGCGAGACCGGCACCTCGTGTTCCAGCGGTGGGTTCGACCACGGCAGCAGGCGCAGCACCTCGCTGGGCGCCTGAAGGCTGCCCGCGAGCACCTGGCCGCGATCGTCCACCAGTGCAACCGCGTAGCGCGCCATGATTTCCGGTGGCATGCCGAAGCGCATGAGCCCGTCGATGGCGTATTCACCCATGACGGTGCCGGCAAATCGGCCTTGTTCGCTCAGCGGCACATGCAGCATCAGCGTGGCGTTGCGGGGGTCCTGGGTTTCCAGCGGACGCGAATAGGTGGGCTGGCGCAAGTCGCGCGCGAGGTCGAACGTGCCGTCGGTTTCGTTGGGCGACAACGTGCTGCCAATGGGGCGCATCAGGCGCAGCGGTGCGCTGGGCGAGGCGTAGCTGGCGAGCACGTTGCGCCGGGCGTCCACCCAGGTCACGGCTTGCAATTCGGGAAACTGGCTCACCAAGGCTTCGACCTGAAAAACGAACTCTTCGGTGTCCAGGTCCTTGTTGTCGATTTCTCGGGCCAGGCGCATCAGTTGTTCCTGGCGCTCGAGCAGCCGCAGGCGAAGGCGCTGCTGTGCGTACTCCACGTCGCGCGTCACAGCCTCCTGTTCGCGCTCAAGTTCTTCAAAACGGAGGTAGGTGATGGCCACCACGATGGCCGACAGAAACAGCAGCACCGACAGCAGCGGTGCGAGTGTGGCAAAACGGTCCTGACGCGAGGGCGGGAGCCGGCGCCACCAGCGCTTCCACCAAGGCGTTTGCGCGGCGTTGGGGGTGGTTGACGAAGGTTGGGAGGGCGCAGGACTCATAGCCCTCCGAGTCTAAGTGAGCAGGCCCTGTTTGCTCTGGATTCTGAAGCGCCGGTGTGTTGAGCCATCGTTTCTCCGGCTGGCTAAAATTTCATAATGTAGAAAAGAAAAGCACATATTGAAATTTGGAAAACATTGTGGGAAACTCCGTGACAGCACGGAATGCCCCCCGTAAGCTCGATTTCAACCAACAGGAGACAAGCATGGCAGCGAACAACGCGCAGGACGGCCGCGGCGCCGGTGACCTGGACACCCAGGAAACCCGTGAATGGATGGAGGCGCTGGGCGCCGTGATCGAACGGGAGGGCCCGGAACGCGCCCACTTCCTGCTGGAGCAACTGCTCGAAGAGGCCCGCCAGCACAGCATCGACCTGCCGTTCTCGGCCACCACGGGCTATGTGAACACCATCGAGCCCAACCAGGAAGAGCGTTGCCCCGGCAACATCGAGATCGAAGAGCGCCTGCGCGCCTACATGCGCTGGAACGCCATGGCCATGGTGGTCAAGGCCAACCGCCACAACCCCGAAGACGGTGGTGACCTGGGCGGCCACATCGGTTCGTTCGCTTCGCTGGCCCACATGTTCGGCGCCGGCTTCAACCATTTCTGGCACGCCGAGAGCGAAAACCACGGTGGCGACTGCCTCTACATCCAGGGCCACGTATCGCCCGGTGTGTACGCCCGCGCCTACCTGGAAGGTCGCCTGACCGAAGAGCAACTGCTCAACTTCCGCCAGGAAGTGGACGGCAAGGGCCTTTCCAGCTACCCGCATCCCAAGCTCATGCCCGAGTTCTGGCAGTTCCCCACCGTCTCCATGGGCCTGGGCCCGCTGATGGCGATCTACCAGGCCCGTTTCCTGAAGTACCTGCACGCCCGTGGCATCGCCAACACCGAAAACCGCAAGGTCTGGGTGTTCTGTGGCGATGGCGAGATGGACGAAGTGGAGTCGCTGGGCGCCATCAGCCTGGCCGCGCGCGAGAACCTCGACAACCTGATCTTCGTGGTGAACTGCAACCTGCAGCGCCTGGACGGTCCGGTGCGCGGCAACGGCAAGATCATCCAGGAGCTCGAAGGCGAGTTCCGCGGCTCCGGCTGGAACGTGATCAAGCTGCTTTGGGGCAGCGAATGGGACTCGCTGCTGGCGCGCGACAAGGACGGCGCGCTGCGCAAGATCATGATGGACACGGTCGACGGTGACTACCAGGCCTTCAAGGCCAACGACGGTGCTTACGTGCGCAAGCATTTCTTCGGCCGCGACCCCAAGACGCTGGAGATGGTGTCCCACCTCAGCGACAACGACATCTGGAACCTCAAGCGCGGTGGCCACGACCCGCAGAAGGTCTATGCGGCGTACCACAAGGCGGTCAACCACAAGGGCCAGCCGACCGTGCTGCTGATCAAGACCGTCAAGGGCTTCGGCATGGGCAAGTCGGGTGAAGGCAAGAACACGGTGCACCAGACCAAGAAGCTCACCGACGAAGACATCAAGATCTTCCGCGACCGCTTCAACCTGCCGATCCCGGACAGCGAGCTCTCGAAGATTCCGTTCTACAAGCCGGCCGACGACACGCCGGAGATGAAGTACCTGCACGAGCGCCGCCAGGCGCTGGGTGGGTATCTGCCCAAGCGCCGCGTGAAGGCCGACGAGAGCTTCACCGTGCCGTCGATCGAGACCTTCAAGGCCGTGATGGAGCCGACCGTGGAAGGCCGCGAGATTTCGACCACGCAGGCCTACGTGCGCTTCCTCACCCAGCTGCTGCGCGACCAAGCTTTGGGCCCGCGCATCGTGCCCATCCTGGTGGATGAAGCGCGCACCTTCGGCATGGAAGGCCTATTCCGCCAGATCGGCATCTACAACCCCGCAGGTCAGAACTACACCCCGGTCGACAAGGACCAGGTCATGTACTACAAGGAAGACAAGGCCGGCCAGATCCTTCAGGAAGGCATCAACGAAGCCGGCGGCATGAGCAGCTGGATCGCAGCAGCCACGAGCTACAGCACCAGCAACCGCATCATGGTGCCGTTCTACGTGTACTACTCGATGTTCGGCTTCCAGCGCATTGGCGACCTGGCCTGGGCGGCCGGCGACATGCAGGCGCGCGGCTTCCTGCTGGGTGGCACCTCCGGGCGCACCACGCTCAACGGCGAAGGCCTGCAGCACGAAGACGGCCACAGCCACATCCTGGCCGGCACCATCCCGAACTGCATCAGCTACGACCCGACGTTCGCGCACGAAGTCGGCGTGATCCTGCACCACGGCTTGAAGCGCATGGTGGAGAAGCAGGACAACGTCTTCTACTACCTGACCCTGCTGAACGAGAACTACGCCATGCCCGGCCTCACGCCCGGCACCGAAGACCAGATCATCAAGGGCATGTACCTCTGCAAAGAGGGTGCCAAGCTCACGCCGCGCGTTCAGTTGCTGGGCTCCGGCACCATCCTGCGCGAATCGATTGCGGCGCAGGAACTGTTGGAAAAAGACTGGGGCGTGGCCGCCAACGTGTGGAGCTGCCCGAGCTTCAACGAGCTCACCCGCGACGGCCAGGACGCCGAGCGCTGGAACCTTTTGCACCCGACCGAGCCGCAGCGCGTTCCGTTCGTGGGCCAGCAGCTGGAAAAGCACACCGGCCCGGTCGTGGCCTCCACCGACTACATGAAGAACTACGCCGAACAGATCCGGCCCTTCATCCCCAAAGGCCGCACCTACAAGGTGCTGGGCACCGACGGTTTCGGCCGCAGCGACTTCCGCAGCAAGCTGCGCGAGCACTTCGAGATCAACCGCCATTACATCGTCGTGGCCGCGCTCAAGGCGCTGAGCGAAGAGGGCACCGTGCCAGTGGCCAAGGTGGCCGAAGCCATTGCCAAGTACGGCATCAAGGCCGACAAGATCAACCCGCTGTACGCCTGATACGGCGAGGAGACAACAACATGGCACTCATAGATGTGAAGGTCCCGGACATCGGCGACTTCGACGAGGTGGCGGTGATCGAGCTGCTGGTGAAGGTGGGCGACACGGTCAAGGCCGAGCAGTCGCTGATCACGGTGGAGTCCGACAAGGCGTCGATGGAAATCCCGTCGAGCACGGCCGGCGTGGTGAAGGAACTCAAGGTTGCGCTGGGCGACAAGGTGAAGGAGGGTTCGGTGGTGCTGGTGGTGGAGGCGGCGGGTGACGCGGCGGCTCCGGCTGCAGCGCCTGCCCCGGTGGCTGCTGCGCCGGCTGCGGCTGCCGCGCCCGTGGCTGCTCCTGCCCCGGCTGCCCCGGCGCCTGCCGCGAGCGGCCCGGTCCAGGTGCTCGTGCCCGACATTGGCGACTTCAAGGATGTCGCGGTGATCGAGGTGCTGGTCAAACCAGGCGACAAGATCGCGCTCGAACAAAGCCTGATCACGGTGGAGTCCGACAAGGCGTCGATGGAGATTCCTTCGTCGCACGCCGGCGTGCTCAAGGAACTCAAGGTCAAGGTGGGCGACACGGTCAACATCGGTGACTTGCTGGCGATTCTGGAAGGTTCCGTGTCGGCCGCGCCGCCCGCTGCGACGCCGTCTCCTGCGCCTGCGCCCACCGCGGCACCGGCTGTTGCGGCTGCGGTCGCGCCACCTGCGGTGGCGTCCGTGGTGGCAGCACCGGCTGCCCACAATCCCACAACAGCCCCTGTTGGCCTTCCCCACGCCTCACCCTCGGTGCGCAAGTTCGCCCGCGAGCTCGGCGTGCCGCTGGCCGAGGTCAAAGGTTCGGGTCTGAAGGGCCGCATCACGGCCGAAGACATCCAGTCGTTCACGAAATCCGTGATGAGCGGTGCGGTGCAGACCACCGCGCAAGCGGCCAAGGCGCCGGCCTCGTCAGGCGGTGGCGGCTCCGAGTTGGGCCTGATTCCGTGGCCCAAGGTGGACTTCGCCAAGTTCGGCCCGATCGAACGCAAGGAGATGGGCCGCATCAAGAAGATCAGTGGCGCCAACCTGCTGCGCAACGCGGTCATGATCCCGGCCGTCACCAACTTCGACGACGCCGACATCACCGACCTGGAAGCCTTCCGCGTCTCCACCAACAAGGAGAACGAGAAGAGCGGCGTGAAGGTGACCATGCTGGCATTCCTGATCAAGGCCTGCGTGGCTTCGCTCAAGAAGTTCCCCGAGTTCAACAGCTCGCTGGACGGTGACTCGCTGGTCTACAAGCAGTTCTGGCACATCGGCTTTGCC
>PNMH01000100.1 GCA_013823505.1 Polaromonas sp.
TACGCCGCCCACATCACCACCCTGGCGCAATGTCACGGCCTCGAAGTGCCTTGCGCCGTGCAGCTGGAATATTCGCTGGTGCAGCGCGGCATCGAATACGAGTTTCCGGCCATGTGCCAGGAGCTGGGCCTCGGGCTCGTGGCCTGGAGCCCCCTGGGCGGCGGGCTGTTGTCCGGCAAGTACCGGCCGAACGTCGATGCGCAGGCCCAGGAGGCCGGACGCATCAAGACCACCGCTGCGGTGGCCACGCCCGCACTGAACAAGCTGACGCCGCGCAACTGGGAGATCGTGGCGGCGTTGGAATCCGTCGCCCAGGCCTTGGGGCAGCCCATGGCACGCGTGGCCATCAACTGGCTGGCGGGTCGCCCTGCCCTCAGCTCGGTGACGCTTGGCGCCACCCGGCTGGAACAACTGGAAGACGGCCTGTGCGCCCTGGACTTTGAATTGCCGCGCGAACTGCGCGACCGGCTGGACCAGGTGGGCGCTCTGCCATCGCTGTTTCCGTACAATTTTCTGGGCGCTGTGCAGCCGCGCCTGCACGGCGGTGCCAGCGTGTCGGCGCGCCCCCCGCACCTTGATCAACTGCCCGCAACCCGCAGCGGCGGCTGGCGCTGATGCGCCATCTCCCGATCAGCGAACCATCAGGGTGCCACCGTCCACGGCGAATGTCTGGCCCGTCATGAATCGCGCGCCCGGGGAAGCCAGAAAGGCCAGCACGGGCACCAGGTCGCGCTCCATATTGCCCAGCTTGCCGCCCAGCGGAATCACCCTGGCCATCATGGCGTCGTGCGCGGTCAGTTGCTCCGGGCACATCTCGGCGCGGGTCTTGTCGTACATAGGCGTCCAGATGGCCGGGGCGATCGCGTTCACGCGGATGTTGAAGGGCGCCCACTCCTGAGCCACCGTTCGGGTCCACGCCAGAACCGCACCTTTGGCGGCCGAATAGGCCGCCTTGTTCGGCAGGCCCAGCGCTCCCGCAGCAGAAGCGAAGTTGATGATGCTGCCTCCATGCTCTCGAAGGTGGGGGAACACGGCACGGTTCATCAGAAAGGTACCTGTGGCGTTCACCGCGAACACCCTGTCCCAAAGCTCCAGACTGGTGTCTTGCGCAGGTGAGGATGGCGCGATGCCTGCGGCATGAATCAGCACATCGAGACCGCCAAGACAAAGGCAAGCGGCATCGACCGCCTGCACCACGGAGGCTTCGTCGGACACGTCGACCTCGATGAATTCTTTCGCACCCGCTGACGTCACGATGGCTTCGCCAGCTTCTCTGTTCAGATCCATCGACACCACCAGCGCACCCATGGCGGTCAGGGACCGCACCAGGCCCTCGCCCATGCCGCTCGCGCCGCCGGTGATGATGATGCGGCGCCCGGTCAACTCTGACGATGACATGCGGTTGTTTCCTCGATTCAGGGTTGGGTAATGCGTGTGCGAAGCAAGCCGATGCCCTCCACCTCCAGCTCCACCACATCACCGGGTTTGAGATAGCGCATCTGCTCCAGGCCGCAGCCATTGCCCACGGTGCCGGAACCGAAAAATTCACCCGGGTGCAGCGTCTCCGAACGCGAAACATGCGCGATCACGTCCTCGAACTTCCAGTACATGTCGCGCGAATTGCCCCGACCCCACTCCTCGCCGTTGACGCGGGCCACCATGCTCAGGTTGTAGGGATCAGGAAGTTCGTCGGCCGTGACCAGGCAGGGGCCCATCACATTGCCCGTGTCGAAGTCCTTGCCCTTGGCCGGACCCAGCATGCCGCCCATTTCCACGGCCTGGGCATCGCGCGCGCTGATGTCGTTGAAGATCGTGTATCCAAAGATGTGCTCACGGGCTTTCTCTTTGGGCACATCCTTGGCGCGAGCACCGATGTAGAAACCGAACTCGAGTTCGAAATCGAGTGCCTTGCTGTAGCTGGGCCATATCACGTCGTCGTCGACGCCGATGGTCGCAAAGCGGTTGCACTTGTAGTAGATGGGCTGGCGCTGGAAGGTCTCGATCACACGGTCGTCGGCACGGGTGTTCATGGCCTTCAACGTGGCTTCGGGATCCGGTGTGCGCGCTGCGCGTGCTTTGCGGGCGGCCGCAAAGCTCTGGCGCAGGTGCAGCTCAAAGCATGAGGCATCGCGCATCTGAGGCGGAGGTTGGATGGGCGCTAGGATTTTTACCGCCTGCCGCTCACGCACCGCGGCGCTGGGCGCACGCGCGATGAGGTCTCGCGCCAGCTCCGAAGCGGAGGGACCCGCTTCAATCAGCGACAGCACGCTGGCCAGCGCATCCGCACTGCCGCCATGCACAGCCTGCGCAGCCTGCCGCAAGTCCAGCACGGCCTGGTCGCCTTGAATGAAAGCGCCGGCGCGGGCCAGCCCGCCAGCTTCCTGGAATGTCACGAGTCTCATAAGGTGTCTCTTGTGGGTTCATGGAAAACCAAGGCCAACAGCGCCCTGGCAAAGCGAGGGCTCAACCGGCTTCAGGTGGAAGCGGTGAGTCAGCAGGGTCCAAGCGTCGGCGAAGCACCACCGGTGCGCCACCGTGGCTGCGCTTGTTCAGCCATTGGGAGAGGGAAGCATCCATGTAGTCCGCATGCCCCGGAAACCAGTCGACAAGCGCGCGGGCGAGATCTCGAACCACCTGCAAGGAGCCGCCGTTGCGCAGAATCTCCTGCACCTCGTGCACGGAGTTGAGCACGGCGGTGTGCTCGTCTCCGTGGCATTGCGCTGCCGGAAACGCGGTGCTGTCCATCCAGCGCTGCTCCTGCTCAAAATGCTCAACAGCGTGCGCTTCAAATGCGGCCAGGCATGCAGCGAGCTCGTCGTCCTCAGCAGTTTGCAGGGCGGCAACGCACTCGACAAATTCACGGTGGGTGTCGTCCATCGCGTTGTGCCCGAGCAGGTAGCGGTCGGACCACGCTATGGTGTTGCCACCAGGCCCTTGATTGGCTGCCGATTGAGATGGGTCTTGAGACAAGTCAGCGTGCTCCATGATCAAACCCGACCCGCCACGGGAATGCAGGCACCGGTGACCGCGCTGGCATCGTCCGACAGGAGAAATGCAATGACCGCCGCCAACGAGCGGGGGGGTACCCAGCGCGTGGCGTCGGCGTCGGGCATGTCGGCCCGGTTGGCGGGGGTGTCCAGAATGCTCGGCAGCACCGCGTTCACGCGCACGCCCCGGTCCTTCAGCTCTTCGGCCAGCGCTTCGGTCAGCCGAGCGACGCCAGCCTTGGACGCCGCATAGGCACCCATGCCCGCGCCAGCCTTCTGGGCGGCCAGAGCACCCACATTGACGATGCCGGCCGCCGGCGCGCGCAAGAGATGCGGCAAGGCCTCGCGGCAGGCCACCACCGTGCTGCGCAGGTTCATGGCGTAAAGAGCGTCCCAGGACTCCAGGCTCCCGGCCTCCAGCGTCTCCCAGCGAAAGCCACCAGCCACATTGACCAGACCGTCCAAGCCATTGAGCTGGTCTCTGGCCTGTGCCAGCGCGGACCGAGTGGCCTCGGAATCGGTCAAATCAACACCGCCGATCACTGCGACCATGCCGGGCACATCTTGGGCAGGAGCGCGGTCGAGCAAGACCACGCGAGCACCCTGCTCTGCAAGCACCGCGCCAACGGCGCGACCCAAAGTACCGACGCCACCCGTCACGACGATGTGGCGGTTTGCCAAGGAATGTTCACTCATAAGTGCAGGTCGTTGGTGTAAACCAGTAGTTAGACATATTGACGCAATCTGTGCAGATATTAAACTCGTTCACATCGTGTACGTCAATTCGTGACGACCCCGACTTTGTACCCGCCGGCTCCACCACCTCCCATCCATGCCACGCAAACTGCCCCAGATCACCAGCGACTCTTCAGCCTTCTGGCAAGGGGGGGAGTCGGGCCGGCTGATGATCCATCGCTGCAGCGCCTGCACGCGCTTCTTCCATCCTCCCGCACCCATCTGTTCTTCGTGTGGATCTCTGGAGGTGGCCCCCGAGCCGGTGAGTGGTCGTGGCCGTGTCGCCACCTGCACCGTGAATCACCAAGCCTGGAAGCCCGAGCTGACCGAACACTACGTGGTCGCCATCATCGAGCTCGATGACCAGCCCGGCCTGCGCCTCCTGAGCAATGTGGTGGGAATGCCGCCCGAGCAGGTGCGGATCGACATGCCGGTTCAAGTGTTCTTCGAGCAGCACGAAGACGTCTGGCTTCCACTGTTCCAGAAGGCCGACTGATGTTTGACCACTTGTGCGAGAAAAACGTGGCGATTGCGGGCGTGGGCCAGTCCGAGGTGGCGCGCCCCTCCGACAAATCCGCCATGCGCCTGACCCTGGACGCTTGCCTGGAAGCCATTGCCGACGCTGGACTCACGCGCGAAGACATCGATGGGGTGGCGTGTTGGCCCGGGGACAACAACAACGGCAACAGCTTTTCCCCCGTGGGACCCAACGCACTGATCGGCACCATGGGACTGAAGGTCAACTGGTACGGCGGTGGCTATGAAGGCCCGGGTCCGTTGGCAGGCTTGATCAACGGCGCCATGGCCATCGCTGCAGGGCTGTGCCGCCATGTGCTGGTGTTTCGCACGATCACCGAAGCCAGCGCCCGGCGTGTCGACAAAAACGCCAACGCGTTGAGCAACAAGACCGCCGGCCGCGACAGCAGCTTCTTCTGGCAGTGGTACACGCCCTACGAAGTGCATTCGGCCATCAACCTGATGGCGATGTACGCCCAGCGGCATTTCCACGACTACGGGACCACCCCGGAGCAACTGGCCCAGATCGCCCTGACCTGTCGCGCCAACGCCGTGGTCAACCCCAAAGCCGTTTACCGCACGCCCATGAACATGGACGACTACATGGCCTCTCGCATGATCTCGACGCCGTTGCGCATGTTCGATTGCGATGTGCACTGCGACGGGTCGACTGCGATCGTTCTCTCGCGCATCGACGCTGCACGCGCGGGCCCCAATCCCCCCATCCGCGTGGAAGCGATCGGCTCGGCCCTGCACCAACCTTGGTCCTGGGACCAGATTTCACTGACCGGCGGAGCCAGCATCGACGCAGCCAACATGATGTGGCAGCGCACCGACCTCAAGCCCACGGACGTGGGCAGCGCCCAGCTGTACGACGGCTTCTCCATTCTCACGCTGCTGTGGCTCGAAGCCTTGGGTCTGTGTCCAGTAGGTGAGAGCGGTCCTTTTGTCGAAGGGGGCACGCGCATCGCCCGTGACGGAGTGCTGCCCATCAACACCAATGGTGGGCAGCTCTCAGGCGGGAGGACCCATGGCCTGGGCTATGTGCACGAAGCCTGCACCCAGCTCTGGGGCCGCGCCGGGTTGCGTCAGATCGCACCGCATCAGGTCGCGATTGCGGCGGCCGGCGGCGGTCCGCTGGCTGGCTCGCTACTTCTGGTACGCGAGTGACGAGACACAGGAAAACCACCCCAAATCTGGAAAATCGAATGACACAACAAACCCCTCACGATTCACAGGCTCGACGAGGTCTTGGCATAGATCTGACCGAATTCAAGAACGCCTGGCGGATCGTGGTGCTTGCCACGCTGGGACTCGCGATCAGTTCCAACTCGTCCATGTTGTACGCGTACGGCGCCCTAATGGTCCCGCTGCAACAGACGTTCGGCTGGGCCAGGGCCGATCTCCAGTCGGCGGTGAGCTTCATGTTTCTCGGGTCGGTGGTGGCCTCGCAGATCGTTGGATGGCTCAATCTGCGATTTGGCATGAAGCGCGTCACCATCATTTCCCTCTGCGCGCTTTCCCTGAGTTACCTGGCCATGACACGCATGGGGCCGTCCATCGTGACGCTATACCTGAGCTTTTTCCTGATGTCTCTGGCGAGCATGGGCACCATCCACGTCACATGGACCCACCTCGTCAACCTGTGGTTTGAACAAAACCGTGGGCTGGCACTGGCGATGGCCCTGTCCGGCACCGGTCTGGCAGCCATGTTGATCCCGTCGGCCGTGAGTGCCGTGGTTACGCAGTGGGGCTGGCAAGCCGCCTTCTGGCTGTTGGCAGCGCTTCCGGTGGCTCTGGTTTTGCCACTGGTCCTGGCCTGGATGAAAGAGCCCGCGCTGGCCACTGCTCGTGTGGGTGACAAGCTGGCACCGGTGAAGGCGGCGGCGGCTGGCGTCACATTGCGCGAAGGCTTGCGCAACCCCCGTTTCTGGATGCTGAACATCGCCCTGTCCCTGATCGTGGCCTGCGTGGTGACGCTGGTCACGAATGGTGTGCCGTTGTTGCGAGACAAGGGTCTGGATGCCGTGGATGCCGCGCGCATTTTCGGTAGTTTCGGCCTGTCGCTGATCTTGGGGCGGGTTGTTGTTGGGTACCTGGTCGACCGGCTCTGGGCACCCGGCGTGGCCGCTGTGGCCTTGAGTTTGCCCGCCCTGGGGTGTCTGCTGCTGGCCACCAGTGGGGCCAATGAGACCACCTGGCTGGTGGTGGGGGTCATGCTGGTGGGCATTGGCGCGGGCGCTGAATTCGACTTGGCAGCGTTCCTTGTTTCGCGGTACTTCGGCATGCGCGACTACGGCCGCCTGTTCGGCATTCACCTCGGCCTGATCACACTCGCTTCGACCCTGGCACCCTGGATCTTTGGACAGCTCTACCGCAGCACCGGCACGTACCAGACCACGCTGATGGTCTGCGGTGTCATCTTTATCACCGGGGCTCTGGTGCTGCTCACACTGGGGCGTTACCCCACGTTTGACCGCACCACCGCCTCTGCCCTACCCCACACTGGCTGAACACCCATGTCACTTCAGAAGATCGTCATCGTCGGGGCGGGCCAGGCCGGGTATCAGGTGGCTGCATCGCTGCGTCAAGAAGGGTTTGAAGGAGCAATCACCCTCGTCGGAAACGAGCCCGGCGTGCCCTACCAACGCCCGCCTCTCTCCAAGGCCTATCTGCTGGGCAAGGTCGGCGTGGCAGCACTGCGGTTTCGCCCGCCCGAATACTTTGACGAACACCGCATCTCGAGAATTCAGGGCAGCGTCACGTCGCTGAATCTGGAGCGCCGCGAGCTGCTTCTCGACAGTGGCGACAGACTCAACTACGACCACCTGGTGTTGGCCACCGGTGCACGCAACCGCGTGCCCACGATCCCGGGCATGGAAGTGGAAGGCGTATTCGGCCTGCGCAGCCTGGCCGATGCGGATAGCCTCGCAGCACGCTTGGGCAGCGCAAAACACGCCGTGGTCATTGGCGCCGGCTTCATCGGCCTGGAGTTCGCCGCCGTGGCGGCCGCGCGTGGCATTTCGGTCAACGTTCTGGAGCTGGGCACCAGGCCCATGGCCCGCGCAGTCTCCGCAATCACCTCGCAGGTGTTCGATCGGGCCCATGCCAGTTGGGGCGTGCAGATTCACTACGGTCAAAGTGTCACCGCCATCCACGGGGTTGAGGGTCGTGTTGACCGTGTGCAATTGGCCAACGGAGAAACGCTGCCGGCCGACCTGGTGGTTTACGGCATCGGTGTGATACCCAACGCAGAACTGGCCAGCGACGCGGGACTGGCTGTCAACAACGGCATCGTTGTCGATGCGCAGCTGCTCACCAGCAACCCCGCCGTCTCGGCGATCGGTGATGTGGTCAGCTTTCCCAGTGCTTGGTCGCCGCAGCCGATCCGTCTCGAGTCGGTCCAGAACGCCGTCGACCAGGCCAAAGCCGTGGCGGCGCGGCTCATGGGCAAGCCCTCCAGTTACACCGCGTTGCCCTGGTTCTGGACGGACCAAGGGGAACTCAAACTCCAGATTGCCGGCCTGAGCGACGGGCACGACAAAACCGTTGTGCTGGGCTCCTTGGAACAGCGGCAGATCAGCGTGTTGTGCTTTCGCGCGGGCCGCCTGGTGGCAGTGGAATCTTGCAACAGGCCGGCCGACCACATGGCAGCGCGCAAGCTCATTGCTCGCCACACGCCGCTCACCGCTGCAGAAGCGTCGGTTGAGGGCTTCGATCTCAAGGCCTTTGAAGCATCGACCCGCGAGACCCCCTGAGGGAAGACCACACCGGTTGATGCCCCAAAAAAAAGCCCTGACAAACCAGATCGGCTTGTCAGGGTATTCAACCCGCTGAATCTGCGTCAGGCCATCGGCCCCAGGTAGTCGGCTTTGCCCAAGGCCACACCAGCTTGGCGCAACAAGGCGTAAGCCATGGTGACGTGAAAAAAGAAGTTCGGCAGCGACCATTGCTGCAAGAAAGTCTGGCCAGTGAAATGCAGAGGATCGCCCTGCCGCTGTGGAAGGATCACTTCTCGCCCGGCACTGCCCTCCAGCTGTTCTGGTGAAACACCGTCAACAAAGGCGATGGCATCACGCACGCGCAGCCGCAATCCGTCAAAACTGTAATCCGAACTTTGTGCCGCGGGCAGATCGACTGCGCCGAGGCGCGCAACGCCCAAGCGCGCGACTTCGCTGGCAATGCTCACCTGCTTGGTAAAAGAAAGCATGTCAGGTGAGAGCTTCGTGCTCAGGTACGCCCCACCGTCATACCCTCTGGCCCTGGCATGCTCTTCGGCTTTGTCCAGCCAGGTGAGCAGGTTGTGCAGCATGCGCACATAGACTTCTGCGCTGGCGGCGTGCATGGAAAGTGACATGGTCGATTGACGCTTCGGTCAAAGTTTGTTGGAACCCATGCGTGCAAAGAATTCGCGCATGGGCACCATGGACGGAGAGTGGCTGGTGAAACCACCATCCACCGGTATCACCGCACCGGTGATGAAGGAGGACTCGTCGCTCGCCAGGAAACTCACCACATCGGCGATTTGCCGGGGGGAACCGAGTTGTGGCGTCAGGTGTTGTTCGAGCAGCAGCTGTTTGATCTCTTCGGGCACGCCTTTTTGTGCGTGCTCGTTGAGGACGAAGCCGATCATGATGGCGTTGGATCGAATGCCCTGCTTCCCGTACTGCGCGGCCACCGAACGCGCCAGCGCCATGAGGGCCGCCTTGGAGGCTGCGTAGGCGGTGAGCGTCACGTCACCCAGCAATCCGAAACCAGAGGTGGCAAAGATGATGGACCCACCCCCGGTTTTGAGCATGTGGGGGATGGTGTGCTTGCAGCACAGCATGGCACCGCGCGCATTCACGTTCATGGCACGGTCCCACGCCGCAATGTCCACGTTGCACACGTCACGATCACCGGCACGTTGGGCAGGATCCAACGCGGCTGCGTTGTTGTGCAGTACATCGATCTGTCCATATGCTTGCACCACGGCAGACACCATCGCGACGACCTCCGCCTCGGAGGTCAGATCGGTCTGGATCGCCACCGCCTCACCGCCCGCCGCCTGAATCTCAGCGACCACCGACTGAGCACCAGCCAAATGGATGTCCACGACAGCGACTCGGGCGCCGTGCGCAGCCAGCGAGCGGGCGCATTCAGCGCCCAGGCCGGCACCCCCGCCGGTGACGATGGCAACCTTGCCATCCAGTTTGCGTTCACTCATTGAATCTCCAGGAATGGATGGGCGGGGTGATCTCACTCACCGGTGAAACACGGCGCTCGCTTCTCGCGAAATGCCAGCGCGGCTTCCTTGACATCGTGCATCGGGACCAGCATGGCGAACAGATCGAGTTCCAGGTCAAGGCCGCTCTTGAGATCAAGCTGCGTGGCCGCACGCGCCGCTTGCTTGACGAACAGCGTGGCTGTGGGTGGCTTCACAGCGATGCGCTCAGCCAGCGCAGTGACCTCGTCATTCAACGATTCCGGGCTTCCGGCAACCCGGGTGACCAGACCGATGGTCAAGGCCCGCTGGGCGTCCATTCGATCACCCGTCAGCAGCAGATCCAAGGCCCGACCTGGCCCCACCACGGAGCCCAGACGCTGTGTCCCACCGCCGCCGGGGATCAGGCCCAGGCCCGTCTCGGGCAGGGCGAACACCGCGTCCGGTGCAGCGAAGCGCACGTCACATGCCAAGGCGAGCTCCATGCCCCCACCCATGCAATACCCGTGGATGGCCGCAATGACCGGCTTTTCGGTGCGGTCCAGCGCTTCGATCCAGCGCGACTTCTGCATGCGCCGGCGCACTTGAACCGACGACTCGGCCGCCCGCCGTTCCTTGATGTCGGCTCCGGCACAAAAACCCCGCTCACCCGCCCCGCGGATCACAATTACGCGCACCGACGGGTCTGCATCCAGCTCGGCCAGCGCCGCTGGAACACCGCGGCGAATGTCGTCGTTGATCGCATTGATCTGGCCGGGGCGATTGAGCACGATCCAGCCCACGGATCCGCGACGCTCCACCTCGACGGCAGCGCCAGCGGCAGCTGCTTCGGTACGCATTTGTTCGACTGATGTGTGAAGGGTGGTTTCCATGGTGGATTCAATACTCCTCGAACTCAAAGAGTTGCCCGCGCACATCGGCCGGATCAACACGGATCAACGACTTGCCACCCACCGCTTCACATTCATCGATCCAGGTGAACCGGGTGCCCCGTGCTTTCAGATCGTCGGCCTTCGCCTGGAGACCGGTCACGGCAATGCGGATGTAGTACGGACCAGGTCCCCATGAGTTCAGGTACACGCCGGCGTCGCCATTCCATCGGGTTGCTTCGATGACGTCCAGCGTGGCGCTGTGCGGCACTGTGAAACCCATGCGGGCACGGCGGTAGCCCTCCTTGCCCAGCGACTCCACCGGGCCGGTGGGTTCCCAATCCAGGTTGCTCGACACGGTGCGCAGGGTTTCGTCGAGGTTGCGTACGATGTAACCACGCGACGTGACCCGCACCATGTCGCCAGGCTTGGAATCGCGCGGCTCCGGCGGAGGTACCTGGAAGGTGTCGGCCGGCATCTGCAGCGGCTCCAGTGGCATGACCTCAATACACAAACCACCGTCCACCGAGGGGTGGTAGTGAGGATCTTCCGGCGTGGCGCCGAGCCACAGCCGGTCAAATGGCATGTCGGGCGTGCGCTGGGCCATGCGAAAACGCAAGCGCCGGCGCATGAGCTTCTCCACCAACTGGTCGAACTTGTCGCCCCGTGCAGCAAGCACGATGGAGTGGGTCACCATGGGCCGATGAGGGCCCTGGTAGGCCTTGAGACTTTCGAGAAAGTCGTGGAACATCGGGTCGCCCGGATTGGGTTGATCCAGGTGGCACTGCGGCTCGATGCGGGTGGGCGCAACGGCAAGCGACTTGTGGACGCGCAGGAAATGGGCAATGTACGGATGCCCGTCAAACGCCTGGCGCCATTTGGGGTGGCCGTGGATGCCCAGCTTCTTCACGAGCAGATCTGCCATGCCGTCGGGGTCGGTCAGCATCATGTCGGCACTCATCAACAAATCAAACACAGGCGTTGCTCCAGAAAATTGGGGAAGGTCAGCAAAGGGGCGAGTTCAGCCCGCTGGCGCGGGTGGCGTCGAAAGCTTCGGGTTGAGCAGAAAGTGCGACAGGGCCGGGATCAGCACCAGGGCGCCGACCATGTTCCAGAGGAACATGAAGGTGAGCAGAATGCCCATGTCGGCCTGGAACTTGATCGGCGAGAAAGCCCAGGTGATCACGCCAGCAGCCATGGTCAGGCCCACCAGTGCCACCACACGCCCGGTGAAATCCAGTGACTTCCGGTACGCCTGGGCGAGCGTCGCACCCCGGCGCTGCATGGCGATCTGAACGCTCAACAGATACAGCGCGTAGTCGACACCGACCCCCACACCCACAGCGATCACGGGCAGCGTCGCCACTTTGAGACCGATGCCCATCCAGACCATCAAGGCCTTGCAAATGATGGTGGTCATCACCAGCGGAATCATGGCCACAAGGGTGGCGCGAAGACTGCGGAAAGTCAG
>PNMH01000101.1 GCA_013823505.1 Polaromonas sp.
GGCGCGAACTCGAAGTTCACCTTGCCCGCTTCCTTGTCCCAGGCCAGGAAGGCCTTGAACGCGCGGCGTGTGCGCATGGAGACGAACTTGTCGAGCAAATCTGTCTTGCCGGTCTCCAGCAGCTTGCTCATCTGCTCGCGCGCCACCGGCTGCTGCAGGATGATCTTGCCGCTCTTGAAGTCGCAGGTGGGCGTGGGCTGCTGCTCGGTGGGCACCGAGCGGATGCACACGTAGTTGCTGCCGTGCTCGTGCACCGCACCGCCGCACTTGGGGCAAGCGCCCAGCGCCTCGCTGGCGCTGAAGTCCACGATCTCGCCGCTTTCTTCGCCCTTCTTGTCATCGCCAAAATCGAACTCAAGCTTCCAGTTCTTGTCGTCTTCGCTGTACTTGAGCACGATCTCGGCCACGAAGGGCCAGCCCGCTTTGGAGCGGAAGCCGTCGAGTGGGCCGATCTTCTTGTCGCGCAACAGCTGCTCGGACTCGTCGGGCTCGAAAGTGCGGCCCGCAGGCGACTTGCCAAACGAGAAACCGCAGCCTTCGCTGCTGCCGTCGGCGCCGGTGCAGCCGTAGCGGCGGTAGTTTTCTTTCACCACGCCACCGCAGTTGGGGCATGGCGTGGACAGCGTGGCGTAGTTGCCCGGGATGGTGTCGCGGTCGTATTCCTTGGCCTTCTTCACCATGCGCTCAGTCATCTGCGCAATCTCGGCCATGAACGCGCTGCGGCTGAGCTTGCCGTGCTCCATCTGCGCGAGCTTGTATTCCCATTCGCCGGTGAGTTCGGCCTTTGAGAGTTCTTCCACGCCCAGGCCGCGCAGCAGCGTCATGAGCTGGAAGGCCTTGGCCGTGGGGATGATCTCGCGGCCTTCGCGGAACATGTACTTCTCGGTCAACAGGCCTTCGATGGTGGCCGCGCGCGTGGCAGGCGTGCCCAGGCCCTTTTCCTGCATGGCTTCGCGCAGCTCGTCGTCGTCGACCAGCTTGCCCGCGCCTTCCATGGCGCCGAGCAACGTGGCTTCCGAATAGCGCGCGGGTGGCTTGGTCTTCAGTCCCTTGCTCTCCACCGACTCGGTGCGCACGGTCTCGCCTTCGCGCACCGGCACCAGGTTCTGGCCTTTGTCGCCTTCCTTGGCGTCGGCGACGTCTTCGGCCGCTTCCTTGCCGTACACCGCCATCCAGCCCGGCTTCACCAGCACCTTGCCTTCGGTCTTGAAATGGTGACCCACCGACGAGGTGATGCGGGTCGTGACCATGAACTCGGCGCTGGGGAAAAACACCGCGAGGAAGCGGCGCACCACCAGGTCGTACAGCTTCTGCTCCGCGTCGCTCAGGCCGCTGGGCGCCTGCAGCGTGGGAATGATGGCGAAGTGATCCGACACCTTGCTGTTGTCGAAGATGCGCTTGCTCGGGCGGATGTAGCCGTTGTTGAGTGCAGTGAGCGCGTGCGGCGCGAGGTGCTTCATGCCGCTGTCGGCCAGCATCTCGAAGGTCTGCTTGACGGTGGGCAGGTAGTCCTCGGGCAGGGCGCGCGAGTCGGTACGCGGGTAAGTCAGGGCCTTGTGGCGTTCGTACAGACTCTGCGCGAGCTGCAGCGTGGTCTTGGCCGAGAAACCGAAGCGGCCGTTGGCCTCGCGCTGCAGGCTGGTCAGGTCGTACAAGAGGCCGCTGGCTTGCGTGGTCGGCTTGCTTTCGTCTTTCACGCTGGCGGCCTTCCCGCGCACCGCGTCGGCGATCGCCAGGGCCTCGCGCTGGCTCCACACGCGGTCGGCGCGCTGCTCCAGGTCGGCGTCTTCACCGGTGGGCTTTTTGAACGTCGGGTCGAACCACTTGCCCGGGTACTCACCGGCCTCGGCCAGGAAGCTGGCGTGGATTTCCCAGTAGTCGCGGCTGCGGTGGGCGCGGATCTTTTCTTCGCGCTCGACCACGATGGACAGCGTGGGCGTCTGCACCCGGCCCACGGTGGTGAGAAAGAAGCCCCCGTCGCGCGAGTTGAATGCCGTCATGGCACGGGTGCCGTTGATGCCGACCATCCAGTCGGCTTCAGACCGGCTGCGGGCGGCGTCGGCCAGGCCCTGCATCTGCTCGTTGGTGCGCAGGTGCTCGAAGCCGTCGCGGATGGCCGCGGGCGTCATCGACTGCAGCCACAGGCGTTGCACCGGCTTGCCCAGGCTCTGGTAGCTGCCGCCCTTCAGGCCACCGGCGTACTGCTCGATCAGGCGAAAGATCAGCTCGCCCTCGCGGCCCGCGTCACAGGCGTTGATGAGCCGGGCCACGTCCTTGCGTTTGGCCAGCTTGACCACCGCGCTCAGGCGCGACTTGGTCTTGTCGATCGGCTTGAGTTCAAAGTAAGGGGGCAGCACCGGCAGGTGGGCGAAGCTCCACTTGCCGCGCTTGACGTCGAATTCTTCAGGCGCGGCGATCTCCACCAGGTGACCCACGGCGGAGGTGACCACGTACTGGTCGTTTTCGAAGTGGTCGTCGTGCTTGTCGAACTTGCCCGCCACCGGGGTGAGCGCACGCACGATATCCTGGGCCACAGACGGCTTCTCGGCAATGACCAGCGTTTTGGCTGAACCTTCAGTTTTCATCTCTACAATCAACTTTCCACGCGCGTGTACACGCGCACATGGGCACGCGCACACTCGCGCGCACCTGCATGAAACAACCTTACCAAATATTCCGGCCGTGACGAAAAGCCCCAAAAAGTCGACTGCGCCCGCTGAAAAACCAGCACCGGCCGAGAAGTCCAGCGGCGCTGGCCGGCGCATCCAGACCCGCAAGTCCGGCGTGCCCGGCCGCGGGGTCTACGCCGTGGTGGATCTGGCCGAAGGCGAAACGCTCATTGAATATGTGGGCGAGGTGATCACCTGGGACGAGGCGCTGCGCCGCCACCCGCACGATCCGACCGATCCGAACCACACCTTCTATTTCCACATCGACGAAGAGCACGTGATCGACGCCAAGCACGGCGGCAATTCGGCACGCTGGATCAACCACAGCTGCGCGCCCAACTGCGAAGCCGAGGTGGACGATGGCCGTGTCTTCATCCGCGCGCAACGCAACATCAAGGCCGGCGAAGAACTGTTCTACGACTACGGCCTGGTGATCGACGAGCCTTACACGCCCAAACTGAAGGCCGAGTACCCCTGCTGGTGCGGCGCGAAGAAGTGCCGTGGCACCTTGCTCGCGCCCAAGCGCGCGGGCAAAGCCTCCAAGCTGGGCTGAGCCATGGCCCCCACGCTCCTCCGCTACGCGGGTCGCTGCCCCCCAAGGGGGCTGATCCGCCTTGGGGCGGCCCGGCGGCGGATCATCTCTGCCCATGGCTGACACCCTGACCCATCACGCCGAAAACGTGTGGCTGGCCATTGAGCCCAGCCTGCCCGGCTTCACGGTCGAGGTGCTGCCCAGCATCGACTCCACCAGCAGCGAGCTCATGCGTCGCTCGCGCAGCGGCCTGATGGAGCCTGTCCTGCTCGCCGCCGAAGACCAGACCGCAGGACGTGGGCGGCTCGGCAAGGGATGGCACAGCAAGCCCGGTCAATCGCTCACGTTTTCCCTGGCGATGCCGCTCTCACCCGCCAACTGGTCGGGCCTGTCGCTGGCGGTGGGCGTGAGCCTGGCGCACAGCCTGCACGCAGACGTGCGCCTGAAATGGCCCAACGACCTCTGGCTGCACCAGCGCAAGATCGGCGGCATCCTGGTGGAAACGGCCAGCACGGGTGACGCCGCGCAAGGCCAGCGCATGGTGGTGATCGGCGTGGGCATCAACGTGGCACGGCCCGAGGTGTCGGCGGTGGCCGCGCTGGTGCCTGACGGCGCAGCGGTCACGGCCATGGCGCCGGCTGGTCTGGCCGAGGTGCTGGTGGGCATCACGCCGGGCGAGGTGCTGGAGCGCGTGGCGCCGGCGCTGGTGCGCGACATCCAGGCGTTTGCCTCTCAAGGCTTTGCCGCATTCGCCCAGCGCTTTGCCCAGCTGGACGCCTTGCAGGGGCTGGCGGTGCAGTTGACCGATGGCACGCGCGGCACGGCCTGTGGTGTGAACGAAGACGGCGCCCTGCAGGTGCTCACCGAACGTGGCATGCAGACGGTGACCAGCGCGGAAGTGAGCGTGCGCCCATGCTGAAGTGGGCCGTCTGGTTGCTGGTGCTCGGCAATGCCGGCTACTTCGCTTGGTCGCAGGGATACCTGAACACGCTGGGTCTGAAGCCCGCGGAACAACGCGAGCCGCAGCGCATGGCGCAGCAGGTGCGCCCCGAGGTCTTGCGCCTGCTCAACGGCCCCCGGGCTGAGACGCCCCCTGCGACACCGGCACCCAAACCCACACCAGCCCCCGCACCAGCACCGACAGCGTCCGTTGCGGCGGCGGTGACACCGACCCCTCCAGCACCTGCCATGGCCGAGCAGGTCGTCCCGACACCTGTGTCACCGCCCACGGTGGCGGTCGCAGCCGGCAACGGCCCGCGCGCTTGCTGGCAAGCCGGTGGTTTCACCGACGATCAGGCCGAACTGCTGCGCGCCGAGCTGGCCTTGCTGGGCCTGCCCGCGTCGGGGTTTGCCTTCACGGAGGTGCGCAGTGGCGGCCGCTGGATCGTTTACATGGGTCGCTACGACAACCAGCAGCAGGTCGATCGCAAGAAGGACGAGTTGCGCGCGCTGGGCGTGTCGTTCCGTGAAATCAATGCGCCCGGACTGGCCCCCGGCCTGGCCCTGGGCACTTACTCCAGCGAAGCGGCGGCTCAGCAGGCCCTGCAAAAGGCCGAGCGAGACGGCATCCGCACGGCCAAGGTGGCGCAGGAGCGGGCCGAGAGCCAAAGCCTCACGGTGCGCCTGCCGGCGATCACCGAGGCCCAACGCGCCGCCATCGACGGGCTCGGCCCAGCCATGGCGGGCAAGCGCCTGCAGCGCTGCGGCTGAGGTCTTCTCAGACCTCGCGCCGTGCGCGGCGCTGTTGCCAGCAAACCGCCAGCACCCAGGCCCACAGGGCCATGCCCCAGAACACACTGGTGGAGCCACCGCCGCCACCGCTGGTGGCCGGGAAGGCAGCCACCACGGTCACGGTGTCGCTGCCGCTGCGCGCGGTCGGCGTGAAGTCGTCGGTGACGGTTAGCCGGAACACAAAGGTGGCCTGCGTGTTGGGCAGGTTCACGCCGGCCACGGCCGCGGATGCATTGGTGATGGCCACGGTCGGGCCGCTGACCTGGGTCCACTGGTGGCTGGCAACGTTGAAGCCCGTGAGCGCCACGCTGGCCGTGCCGTTGAGCGAGATCGAAGTGCCTGGCGTGACGGTGCCGATGGGCGAAATGATGGCCGCCGGGCCGGTGGCCAACTGGACCGAAGTGGCCGCGTCGAGCAGGCCGGCGCCACAAGTGGTGGTGGTGCACGCGCACAAACCATTGTTGGCCACGGTGCATTGGCCGAAGGGGACGTTGATGTGGCCACGGTTGGTGGCCGCCTGCTTCATGCGGTCGATCAACGCGGTGGGGGTGAGGGCCTGGTTGACGGCCAGCATGAGGCTGGCCACGCCCACAGCCTGCGGCACGGCAAAGCTGGTGCCCTGCTTGTAGCCGAGCACGTTGTTGCCGGGCACGGTATCCCCGTCGTTGTCGGTGGAGAGCAGGAAGGTTGCGGCGCCCCCCTCGTCGGATCCCCCTGGCGCTGAAAGCGCCACCTGCGGCCCGAAGCTGGAGTAGTCGGCTTTCGCGCCATCTCGGCGCACCGAGGCCACCGTCATGACGCGCTGGCAATCGGCTGGCCGCTTGAGGGCGCCCCTGTCGTTGCCAGCAGCCACCACCACCAAAGCGCCCGCGTCGGTCGCGGCATTGATTGCACTTTGATACGCCGCATCGCAGGGTTGATCACCGCCGAAGCTCAGGTTGATCACGCGGGCAGGGTTGGCGTTGGTGGGCACGCCGTCCACCGGCAGGCCGGCCGCCCAGCGCACGCCATCCAGCAGGTCCGACACCAGCGCGCCGCACTTGCCCGCCACGCGCACCGGCAGGATGCGGGCGCCCCAGTTGATGCCGGCCACGCCGACGCTGTTGTTGGTGGCTGCTGCGATCTGGCCGGTGATGAACGTGCCGTGCCAGGAGCTTTTGTCCAGGTTTGGATCGTTGGTGAAGTTACCGCACGCCCCAGCGTCCACATACTGCTGGACGGCGGGTGCATTGCCAAATCGGGTCACCCAATCTCCAGGGTCTTCGGGGTTCGAGTCCCGCCCATTGGTATCGTTTGCAAACTCCACCTCGGTCACCAAGTCGTAGCCTGGCAACAGACGTGCGCCCAAAGGGACGAGTTCCGGATGTTCAAACCGCACACCGCCGTCCACCACAGCCACCACCACCGGCGTGCCTGTGCTGCCCGTGGTCAGGTTCCAGGCATCGGGAAGGTTCATGGCAGCCAGGTTGCCAGAAGCCGGTGTCTGCAAGTGCCACTGGTTGTTGAACCAGGTGTCGTTGGGCGATGTCTGCAGCCGCTTCACAAACACATTGGGCTCGACCCACGCCACATCGGGATGCAGGCGCACGCGGCGGATGGCGTCTTCAAGGGAACGGCCCCTCATGGGCCGCTCGAACTTCAACAGGGCGGCGTTGCCGGCCTCGCCCGTCTCTCGTGCGCTCAGGCCCACGTCGCGCGCCAGGCGCTTGGTGCGTTCGCGGGTCTGGTCGGTGGCGGCCTTCCAGCGGGCCCGCGCGCGCTCCCGCTCGTTGGCACGGGGACTGCGATCGACCTGCTCTGTTTCAGTGTCGGCGGCCGAAGCTCTGTAACCAATGATCAGGCCCAGGGCCGGTGCGTCAACAACCTGACCCACCGCCGAGGCGCAGGCCAGCAAGGCTGCCAGCCCCAAGGCGATCAACCGATTTTTGTATCCGAGATGTAAAAGCATCCCGGTTTGTAGCACGCGCCAGCTGGCGCTTGCACCTCATTTGGCGGAGCGCTCGCGCGGGTGTTGGTCGCTTCAGACAACCGCCGGGCGGCGCTGCGTTTGCGCGGCAAACCAAGCCAGCGCTTCGTTCCAGAGTGGCTGGGCCTTGGGCCGGAAATACCCCATGTGGCCGATGGGGCCGAGGCCCGCGCGCCGGGCATCCAGCGTGACGCTGCGCACCTCGGCGTTGCGGTAGCCCGCCATGAAGGCGTCGCGCGATGCCGGGGGCGCCCAGGCGTCGTCCAGCGCGTTCACGGCCACGATGGGGAAACGCACATCGCCAAAGCGCTCGGTGGTCGCCCGCATGGCCGGATCGTCAAAGAAGTAACGCGGGAAGCGGCACCAGTGGCGCCATTGCCGGTACACATCGATCGGCAGGTCTTCGCCCATGCCCAGGCGGCTCCATGGCAAATAGCCGTGCATGCGTGTCCACACCGGCCCCAGCACACGCCACATGAACAGCACGCGAAGGCGCTCCAGCGGCGGCATCCAGCCGTGCCAGCCGGCGCCGGTGGCGAAGGTATACGCGCCGTCTACCGCACCCGGGTCGGGCAGCAGCCCCAGCGCGTGGCCCCCGTAGGAATGGCCGACCAGGTACAGCGGCATGCCGGACTGGCGCATGGCCTCCACGCCGGCAGCCAGGTCCAGACGGCCCCAGTCGAGGTAATCCATGCGAAAGCCTTTGAGCGTGCTCGGGGCGGACTGGCCGATGCCGCGGTAGTCCAGCGTGAGCACGTCAAAGCCCTGGCGCGCGGCATGTTCGGCGAAGCGTTTGTAAAAGCCCTGGGGCACGGCGGTAGCACCTCCCACGACCAAGTGTCCAACCGGAGGCGACGGGCTGTGGAAGCGGTGCGCCACCAATGGGTAGCCGTCGGCGGCGGTCAGCGAAATGCGCTCGATGCGCACGGCCTGGGTGGTTTTGTCGGTGCTCATGGTCGGTCTCCCGTTCGTGCGTTCAGCGGTTGGCGCGGGCGGCCAGCAGCGAGAGCAAGGTCTCGGTGGCCTGCGTGATGGGTTCGGTACTCTGGGCCACGCGGGCCTGGAGCAGGCCGCCTTCGTAGGTCGCCACGATCAGGGCGGCGATGCCCCGGGCCTGGGCCTGCGGCTCGCCGTGCTGCTCCAGCGCGAGCGCGATGCGTTCGCGCAGCGTGGCAAACGCGCGCGCCAGGGCGTCGCGCAGGACCGGGTCGTCGGGCGTGGTTTCCAGCGCCACGGTCGCCAGCGGGCAACCGGACTCGAAGCCGGTGTCACTCAACCGAGCGGTGGCGCCCGCCATCCAGCGGCGCGTGGCCTCGATCGGGTCCATCTTGCTGGCGAGCAAGGCGTCAAGCCCGCGCAGCATACGCGCCACCACATCGTCGATGGCGGCCACGGCCAGCTCGGTCTTGCCGCCGGGGAAGTGGTGGTACAGCACGCCCTTGGGCGCGCCGGCCTGGGTCAACAGCTCGGTGAGACCCATGCCGTGCAGGCCGCGCCGGCGCAGGGCGTCGGTCATGGCGGCGATCAGGCGTTCGCGGGTACCGGGGGTGGGTGTGTCGGTCATGCACGCAAATCTATAGACCAGTCGGTCCAGTGTCAAGCCACGGGGTGTCGCACAGGTTCTCCAGGCAACAAAAAAGCGCCCGAAGGCGCTTTTTTGTTCGATGCAAGCGGGTGCTTACTTGGCCACCACGCGAACCATTTCGAGGCACTTGTTGGAGTAGCCCCATTCGTTGTCGTACCAGCTCACCACCTTGACGAAGGTGCTGTCCAGTGCGATGCCGGCATCGGCGTCGAAGATGGAGGTGCGGGTGTCGCCGCGGAAATCGGTGGCCACGACCTTGTCGGTGGTGTAGCCCAGCACGCCCTTGAGCGCGCCTTCGCTTTGCGACTTCATCTCGGCGCAGATCTCGGCGTAGGTGGCGGGGCTGTTGAGCTCCACCGTGAGGTCGACCACCGACACGTCGGAGGTCGGCACGCGGAAGCTCATGCCGGTGAGCTTCTTGTTGAGCTCAGGGATGACCACGCCCACGGCCTTGGCAGCACCGGTGCTGCTGGGGATGATGTTTTCCAGGATGCCGCGGCCGCCGCGCCAGTCCTTGTTGCTCGGGCCGTCCACGGTTTTCTGGGTGGCGGTGGCGGCGTGCACCGTGGTCATGAGACCGCGCTTGATGCCCCACTTGTCGTTGAGCACCTTGGCGATCGGCGCTAGGCAGTTGGTGGTGCACGAAGCGTTGGAGATGATGGCCTCGCCCTTGTAGGTGGCGTGGTTCACGCCGTAAACGAACATGGGGGTGTCGTCTTTCGAAGGCGCGGACAGGATGACCTTCTTGGCGCCGGCGTCCAGGTGCTTCTGGGCCGTGACCTTGTCCAGGAACAGGCCGGTGGATTCGATCACGATGTCGGCGCCGACTTCGTTCCACTTCAGGTTGGCCGGATCGCGCTCCTGCGTGAGGCGGATCTTCTTGCCATTGACCACCAGGGTGCTGCCTTCGACGCTGACTTCACCCTTGAAGCGGCCGTGCACGCTGTCGTACTGCAGCATGTACGCCAAGTACTCGGGCTCCAGCAGGTCGTTGATGGCGACGACTTCGATGTCGGCGAAGTTCTGCAGCGCGCTGCGCAACACGTTGCGGCCGATGCGGCCAAAGCCGTTGATGCCGATCTTGATGGTCATGTCTCGTGTCTCCTGGAGGGTTTCAAACAAAGATGAACAAACTCATTTCGCCAGCACGGCGCGCACCGTGTCGGCCACATTGGCGGGCGTGAAGCCGAAGTGCTCGAACAGCACCGGGGCCGGGGCGGACTCGCCGTAGGTGTCCAGACCCACGACCGCGGCCACGCCGTATTTCCACCAGCCGTCGGTGGAGCCCATCTCGACGGCGACACGCGGCACGCCGGCGGGCAGCACCGAGGCCTTGAAGGCAGCGCTCTGGCGGTCAAAGGTGGTGGTGCTGGGCATGGAGACCACGCGCACGGCAATCTTGAATTCTTTGGCCAGCAGCTCCTGTGCCTTCAGCGCCAGCTGCACTTCGGAACCGGTGGCGATGATCACCGCCTGTGCCTTTTTCTTCAGGCCCACTTCGCTCGGCTCGGCCAACACATAAGCACCCTTGCTGATGTCGCCCAGGTCGCTCTTGGGCGCGTAGGGCAGGTTCTGGCGGCTGAGCAGCAGCGCGGTGGGGCGGCTGGCGTTTTCCAGCGCCACGGCCCAGGCCACCGCGGTCTCGGCCGTGTCGGCGGGGCGCCAGACGTCCAGGTTCGGGATGAGACGCAGGCTGGCGGCGTGCTCGACCGACTGGTGTGTCGGGCCGTCTTCGCCCAGGCCGATCGAGTCGTGCGTGAACACGTGGATCACGCGCTGCTTCATCAGCGCGGCCATGCGGATGGCGTTGCGACTGTAGTCGCTGAAGGTCAGGAAGGTGCCGCCGTAGGGAATGAAGCCACCGTGCAGCGCCACGCCGTTCATGATCGCGGCCATGCCGAATTCGCGCACGCCGTAGTTGATGTGACGGCCGCCCTGGCCCTGCTCGTTCTTCACCACGTCACCGGCCAGGTTGAAGCGCAGGCTGGGGGTGGACTTGGTGTTGGTGAGGTTGGAGCCGGTGAGGTCGGCGCTGCCACCGAGCAGCTCGGGCAGTGCGGCGGTGAAGGTCTCAAGCGCGAGCTGGCTGGCCTTGCGGCTGGCCACGGTCTCGGCCTTGGTGTGGGCGGCCACGGCAGCGTCCACCGCCACCTGGGCAAAGTTCTTGGGCAGCTCGCCCTTCATGCGGCGCACGAATTCCTTGGCGAGTTCGGGGAAGGCGGCCTTGTAGGCGGCGAAGGTGGTGTTCCAGGCGGCTTCGGCGGCCCTGCCGGCGTCCTTGGCGTCCCAGGCGGCGTACACGTCTTTCGGGATCGCAAAAGGTGCGTGGCTCCAGCCCAGCGCTTCGCGGGTGAGCTTGATCTCTTCGGCACCCAGCGGCTCGCCGTGCGCTTTGGCGGTGTTGGCGCGGTTCGGGCTGCCTTTGCCGATATGCGTCTTGCAGATGATCATGGTCGGCGCGTCGGCCTTGTTCTTCGCATCGGCAATGGCGCGTTCCACGGCGTCGGCGTCGTGGCCATCGATCGGGCCGATCACGTTCCAGCCGTAAGCGGCAAACCGCAGCGCGGTGTTGTCGATGAACCAGGGCGTGACCTGGCCGTCGATGGAGATGCCGTTGTCGTCGTACAGCGCGATCAGCTTGTTGAGCTTCCAGGCGCCGGCCAGTGCGCAGGCTTCGTGGCTGATGCCTTCCATCAGGCAGCCGTCGCCCAGGAACACGTAGGTGTGGTGGTCCACCACGGTGTGGCCTTCGCGGTTGAACTCGGACGCCAGCAGTTTCTCGGCCAGCGCCATGCCCACGGCGTTGGTGATGCCCTGGCCCAGCGGGCCGGTGGTGGTTTCCACGCCGGGGGTGATGCCCACTTCAGGGTGGCCGGCGGTCTTGCTGTGCAGCTGGCGGAAGTTTTTGAGTTCGCCGATCGGCAGCTTGTAGCCGGTGAGGTGCAGCAGCGAATAGATCAGCATGGAGCCGTGGCCGTTGGACAGCACGAAGCGGTCGCGGTTGGCCCACAGCGGGTTGGTTGGGTTGTGGCGCAGGTGGCGGCCCCACAGGGCCACCGCCATGTCGGCCATGCCCATGGGCGCACCCGGGTGGCCCGAGTTGGCGGCTTGCACCGCGTC
>PNMH01000102.1 GCA_013823505.1 Polaromonas sp.
CGCTGATCTGCCGGTTCTGGATCGACAGCAGGTCTTTGAGCGCCTCGCGCGCCAATGCGATCGAAATCTCTTTCTGGTTGAAGCGCGAATAGGCCAGGATCTTGCGCAGCGCACCTTCGAGCTCGCGCACGTTGGAGCGCACGTTCTTCGCCACGAAAAACGCCACCTCTTCGGGCATCACCGCGTTCTCCACCGCCGCCTTGTTGATGAGGATGGCCACGCGCATTTCCAGCTCGGGTGGCTCGATCGCCACCGTCAGGCCCGAGCCGAAGCGCGAGACCAGCCGGTCGGAAATGTCCGCCAGACCCTTGGGGTAGGTGTCGCTGGTCAGCACGATGTGGCTTTTCTTGGCCAGCAGGGCCTCGAAGGCGTTGAAGAATTCTTCTTGCGTTTTCTCTTTGCCGGCGAAGAACTGCACATCGTCGATCAGCAGCAGGTCCAGCGAGTGGTAGCGCTCCTTGAATTCATCGAAGGTCTTGCGCTGGTAAGCCTTCACCACATCCGACACAAACTGCTCGGCGTGGATGTACAACACCTTGGCCTGTGGACGATCGGCCAGCAGGTGGTTGCCGATGGCGTGCACCAGGTGGGTCTTGCCCAGGCCCACGCCGCCGTAAATGAACAGCGGGTTGTAAAGCTGGCCCAGGCTGCCGGCGATGTGCATCGCGGCGGCGCGCGCCATGCGGTTGGCCGAGCCCTCGACCAGCGTGGAGAAGGCCAGCGCCGGGTTCAGCCGGGTCTTGGGACCGCTGGGCGCGGCCACTTCAGCGGGCGCCAGATCGGGCAATTCGGCGAGCACCTGTTCTTGCGCCGTGCGGGGCGCAGGCGACGTCCGGCTGGGACCTTCACGCGGAGCAAGCACCAACTCCAGCGCCACGGGAGCGCCCTGGATGGCCTCCAGCAAGGCGGTGATGCGGGCGGCGTACTGGGTGCGGATCCAGTCCAGTTTGAAGCGGTTCGCCACCGCCACGGTGACCTTGGTGGCATCGGGAGCCACGGTCGCGGAAAGGGGGCGGATCCAGGTGTTGAACTGCTGTTCAGGGATGTCCTGCGAGAGTCGATCCATGCAGGTCGACCACAGGGAGGGGGTGTCTGCGCCGTTGGACGGCAGGGACGCGCTGGGGGGAAGGCCCTCGATCATGCTGGGATGCGGTGTTGTTGTGGTTGTGGACAAATGATGCGGGGCGCGCCCGGCATTGTAGGGGTGCGAGAGACTTATCCACAAGACGGTTTACATGCCCTTCCGGCGCCTTGACTGGTGTACTCTGCTGAAGTGAATCGTTGGCACGTGAGGCCAAGTGCTTGCCGCTGTAGGGATTTCTTTGCGATAATCGCGGGTTTCCCCGATTTGTAAGAGACCACCATGAAACGCACCTACCAGCCCTCCAAGATCCGCCGCGCCCGCACCCACGGCTTTCTCGTTCGCATGAAGACCCGTGGCGGCCGTGCCGTGATCAACGCCCGCCGCGCCAAAGGCCGCAAGCGCCTGGCTGTCTGAGTCGGCATCTGTTGTGCCGGTGTCCCTGTGCCCGGCCCGATTGCCACCCGATGTGGGCGGATGTGCAGTGACCCAGCGACTGCGGTCCCGCCAGCAGTTCCAGGCCGTCATGGCGGGAGCCCCCGTGGCCAAAACGCCCCACTTCGCTTTGCACCGCGTTGCCTTGGACATGCCCGCCGAGGGCAAACCATTGTTCCCCGTGGCCGACGCCTGGCTGGGTGTGCTGCTGCCCAAACGCTGGGCGCGCCGCGCTGTCACGCGCAATGCCATCCGGCGCCAGATCTACGAGGTGGCGAGGCACCGGTCCGCCCCGCTGCCGCAGGCGGCCTGGGTGGTGCGTTTGCGCAGCGAATTCAGCCGCAAGCAGTTCGTGAGTGCCACGTCCGAAGCCCTCAAGCAAGCCGTTCGCGCGGAGCTGGAGCAGCTGCTGTCGCGGGCCCAGCTGCCGAAACCCGCCTTGCCCGCGGAGGCTCGTGATGTGGTCTGACTGGCCGCGCTTGGCGTTGGTGGGTCTCGTCAAGGGCTACCGGCTGCTGCTGAGTCCTTCGCTGGGCAGCGGCTGCCGCTTCGAGCCCACCTGCTCGGTGTACGCCATTGGCGCGCTGGAACAACACGGCGCTGCGGCGGGCACTTACCTCACGGTTGCGCGTCTGATGCGCTGCCACCCCTGGTGCGATGGTGGTTTTGATCCGGTGCCCGAGTCCCGGCCCGCCCTCTTTTCCCGTTTGCTTTCACCCTCCTCAGCAAAGAAGAACGCGTCATGAATGACATCCGTCGGTCCATCCTGTGGGTGGTGTTTGGTTTGTCCATGGTCCTGATCTGGGACAAATGGCAGATCCACAACGGGCACAAGCCCACTTTCTTCCCCGGCTCGACCGTCAGCGCACCGGCCGCCACGCCGGCGCCTGCCGCCGACGCCAGCTTGCCCGCTGCGGTGGCCGTGCCGTCGGCTGGCGCCGTCAGCGCGCCGGGCGAAGCGCCTGCTGGTGCTCCCAGTCCCGTGGCTGCGCGCCACGAGGTGACGACCGATGTGTTCAAGCTGGTGTTCAACACCGAGGGCGGATCGTTGATCGGCGCCGAGTTGCTCAAACACGCTGAAGCGACCCGGCAAAGCAAGGACCAGAGCGTTCTGCCGTTCACGTTGCTGACCCAGACGGCGGACCGCATCTACGTGGCGCAGACGGGCCTGATCGGTGGCGCATTTCCCACCCACAAGACCCCGATGACGCTGGTGACCCCCGAGACGAAGTTGGCCGATGGTCAGAACGAGTTGCAGGTGCGCTTTGAATCGGCGGAAGTGGGCGGCGTGAAGCTGGTCAAGACCTACACGCTCACCCGCGGCCGCTACGAGATCGCGGTCAAGCACGAGGTGCAGAACCTCGGCACCCAAGCGGTGAGCCCCCAGCTCTACCTGCAGCTGGTGCGCGACGGCAGCAAGCTCAGCAGCGAGACGCCCTTCTATTCCACCTTCACAGGCCCTGCGGTCTTCACCAACGAGAAGAAGTACCAGAAGGTCGAGTTCGCCGACATCGAGAAGAACAAGGCTGAGTTCATCAAGACCACCAGCGATGGATATGTGGCCATGGTGCAGCATTACTTTGCATCGGCCTGGCTGCTCGACGCCGGCGTTGCGCGCGACAACTTCGTTCGCAAGGTGGACAACAACCTCTTTGCGGCGGGCAGCATCACCAACCTGCCAGCGATCGCCCCCGGTCAGACCCAGAGCGTGCAGGCGCGCCTGTTTGTCGGTCCGCAGGAAGAGAAGGTTCTGGAAACCATCGCCCCGGGGCTTGAGCTCGTCAAGGATTACGGCTGGCTCACCATCCTCGCCAAGCCGCTGTACTGGTTGCTGGAGAAGATCCACGGCTTCGTGGCCAACTGGGGTTGGTCCATCGTGCTGCTGGTGGTGCTGATCAAGGCCGCGTTCTACTGGCTCAACGCCAGCGCCTACCGCAGCATGGCCAAGATGAAGAAGATCAACCCCCGCATCATGGAAATGCGCGAGCGCCTCAAGGGCAACCCGCAGGGCATGCAGCAGGAAATGATGAAGATGTACCGGGAAGAAAAGGTCAACCCGCTGGGCGGCTGCTTCCCCATCCTGATCCAGATCCCTGTGTTCATCGCGCTCTACTGGGTTTTGCTGTCCAGCGTGGAAATGCGCAACGCGCCATGGATGGCCTGGATCACCGATCTGTCGTCGCCCGATCCCTACTTCATCCTTCCGCTGGTGATGGCCGTGACGACCATGATCCAGACCGCGCTCAACCCGCTGCCGCCGGACCCCCTGCAGGCCAAGCTGATGTGGCTGATGCCGCTGATGTTCTCGGTCATGTTCTTCTTCTTCCCGTCCGGCCTGGTGCTGTACTGGATCACGAACAACGTGCTCACCATCGCGCAGCAGTCTGTCATCAACAAAAGCATGGGCGTGCCGTTGAAATTCAACATGCCCAACTTCAAGGCGTGACCTCCAAGGCTCGGGTGGGCCCCCTGCGCCGCTGACGCGGCTTTCCCCCTGAAAGGGGGGCGGCGTCTTGGGCCGGCTGAGCCGGACCCTTGACGCCTCTGGGTTGGGTCACTTTGTTCCTTGCCGGGCCTGCTTTGCAGGCCCTCGTTGTTTCTGGGCCTGGCCCTATATGCTCGCCCTCTATGCTCGCTGCCTCGCGTGATCCCATCGTTGCCATTGCCACCGCGCCCGGTCGGGGTGGGGTGGGCATTGTCCGGGTGTCGGGGAGGGGGCTGGCGCCGTTCGCGCAGGCCTTGCTGGGGCGGGCGTTGAAGCCGCGCGAGGCAACCTACCTGCCATTTGCAGATACGGCAGGCCAGCCCATCGACCATGGACTGGCTTTGTGGTTCGCGGGCCCGCACTCCTACACCGGGGAGGACGTGCTGGAGTTGCAGGGCCACGGCGGTCCTGTGGTGCTGCAGCTGTTGGTGGCCCGCTGCCTTGAAGTGGCGCGGGACGTCTTGCCCGCCTTGCGCGTGGCGCGCGCGGGCGAATTCACCGAGCGGGCGTTCCTCAACGACAAGCTCGACCTGGCGCAGGCCGAGGCCGTGGCCGATCTGATCGACGCGAGCACGGAGGCCGCGGCGCGCAGCGCGTCGCGCTCGCTCGCGGGCGTGTTCTCCGGCCGCGTCCACGACCTGCGCGACGCCTTGGTCAACCTGCGCATGCTCGTCGAGGCCACCCTGGATTTTCCGGAAGAAGACATCGATTTTCTGCAGAAGGCCGACGCCACCGGGCAGCTGCGGCGCTTGCGCGAGGCGCTGGCGGCTGTGTTGGCGCAGGCGCGCCAGGGCGCGCTGTTGCGCGATGGTCTGCAGGTGGTGATTGCCGGTCAACCCAACGCGGGCAAGAGCTCCTTGCTCAACGCGCTGGCCGGTGCCGAGTTGGCCATCGTCACGCCGGTGGCGGGCACCACGCGCGATGTGGTTCAACAAACCATCCAGATCGAAGGCGTGCCACTGCATGTGATCGACACCGCGGGTCTGCGCGACAGCCCCGATGTGGACGAGGTCGAGAAGATCGGGATCGAGCGCGCCTGGGGACAAATCCGGCGTGCGGATGTGGTGCTCTTCCTGCACGACATGACCCGCACCAGCACGGCCGCCTACCAGAGCGCCGACGCCGCCATTGCGGCAAGTCTGGCGCAGGCGGTTCCGGCCGGGGTGCCGGTGCTGCATGTGTGGAACAAGCTCGACCAGAGTCCAGCGTCGCAGCTCGACCTGCAAGACGGTGTGGCGATCTCGGCCAAGCGGGGCGAGGGCCTGGAGTCCTTGCGCCAGCGCTTGCTGGCGCTGGCGGGCTGGCAGCAACCGGGCGACGGCCTGTTCATGGCGCGCGCCCGCCACCTGCAAGCGCTGGCACAGGTGGACGGCCATCTGGTGCAGGCCGACGCTTTGCTCGCTGCGCGCGCCGAGCACCTGGACCTGTTGGCGGAAGAGCTGCGGCTGGCGCAACGGGCCCTGGGCGAGATCACCGGCGAATTCACTGCCGACGATTTGCTCGGTGAGATCTTTTCGCGTTTCTGCATCGGAAAGTAGACCGGCGCCGCCGCCCGGAACGCTGCGAATGCCGCTCGGCGGTGGAGATGTAAACGCAGGTAATTACAGCTTGCGCAGGGGTGTGGGGCGCGGGTATCTTGACGTGATGCATGTCACACCACCGACATCTCTGCGCTTCGACATCAAGGGCCTGGCCGAGTCCATGCGGCACAGCAGCGCCCTGGACGCGGTGCCCCTGAACCTCACCGACATTCAGTGGCCGATGCTGGCCAACTACCTGCAACCGGTGGTTTTGCAGCAAGGGCAGGTGCTGATCGAACAAGGGGTGAAGGACCGAACTGTTTACTTTGTCGAAAGCGGCACGCTCACCGTGCACTACGAAGACGACAAGGAGCGAGTGCGGATCGCGGTGGTGGGCTCTGGCTCGCTGCTCGGTGAGGGCGCGTTTTTCAGCCACCTTCCCCGCAGCGCCACGGTGCACGCTGGCAGCGACTGCCGGCTCTGGTGCATGACCCCGCTGCGTTTTCGCGAGCTCTCCACCCGGCACCCGGAGGTGGCGCTGGAGGTCACGGTGGCCATGTCGGCTGTGCTGGCTCGCCGCATGTACAACAAGCCCAAGCGGGTGGCGGTCACCTGATGCCTGGTTCCGCAGTGAGCGGCCATTTGCCCGAGCAGCACCGGATTCATGCCTCACTTCCCAAACCTTCAGTGCCTGGCTTTCTGCATACTTTGACCATGTCCTTCATGAGCTGGCTGCAAGCCAAAAAATCCAACGAATCGGGCAAGGGGCGTCTGGCGCGTGCGCGCAAATCGTTTGGCCAAACCACGCTGCCCCTGATCTCGCCGCGCAAGGGCCGTCGCATCCTGCGGCGTGATCAGTTGTTCAGCGTGGTGCGTGAGTCGCTCATCCGCGCCGGTGTGCTCTCCACCAGCTACGAGTTCAAGGTGCTCACGCTGGACGCCAACGGCGATTGCTTTCTGGTCCTGATCGATCTGGCCTTGCCCGCCGAAGGCATGCCCGACGAATACCTGCTCGAGATCGAGCGCTGGATCCAGCAAAGCGCGAAGGCCCGCCACGGCATGTTGGTTCGCTCGGTGTACTGGCGCCGCCGCGCCTCCCACGACCAGGTGGGTGTGGCCCTGCGTGCCGCGGTGTCGGCGCAGACCCGACGCGATGCCGAGGTGTACAGCCCCACGGCCATTCCCAAGCCCAACATCGATTCGTCGCACGCACCCATGCAGGCACTGGGCGACGATGAGTTGGCCGCCTTTCGCGATGTCTTGCAGTCAGCGGCCAAGCCGGCGTATCCGTCGGCCGACGACGGCAAACTCCCGGTGCCGGAGTCGCACAGCGACTTTGCCGCCTTGAGCGAAACGCAGCACGGCAAGCTCTGAGCCGTTGCTGTCGGCGCGCGGGGCTCAGTGGCCCGCGAAGTCGACCAGGGTGAAGAGCTTCAGGCCGGATTCCTTGAGCTTCTGCGAGCCGCCCAGCTCGGGCAGATCCACAATCGCCGCGCCCTCCATCACCTCGGCACCGAGCTTCTCCAGCAGGCGCCGCCCCGCCATCATGGTGCCGCCGGTGGCGATCAGGTCGTCGATCAACACCACCTTGTCGCCGGCCTTCACCGCGTCGGTGTGCAGCTCCACTGTGGCGCTGCCGTACTCCAGCTCGTAGGTTTCTTCCACCGTGGTGAAGGGCAGCTTGCCCTTCTTGCGGATGGGCACGAAGCCCACCCCCAGCTCGTAAGCCAGCACCGAACCGATGATGAAGCCCCGTGCATCGAGTCCCGCCACCACCGTGGGCTTGAGGGCCGGGTCCATGTAGCGGTGCACGAATGCGTCGATCAGCACGCGAAACACATGGGGGTCTTGCAGCAGCGGCGTGATGTCGCGGAACTGCACGCCCGGCGCCGGCCAGTCGGGCACGGTGCGGATGTGGGCTTTGAGGAAGGCGGAGGTGTCCATGGGCGTCGGTTCTTGAGGGAGTGGCCCATTATCGACGGGGCAAAAAAAAGCCCCGGCACAAAGGCCGGGGCAGGAGACCATGGCGACCCTGTCAGGCCATGGGTTTGAACTGGTAACCGTTGCCGGCCGCTTCCAGCGTGCCGAGAGCAGGGAACGGGAAGTGGAAACCGCCCATGGCCATCTTGTCCTTCACCAGCGTGTCGAAAATGCGGCGACGCGTCTGGCGGGCCATCTCGGCGTCCATGTCGAATGCCACGGCCCAATCGGGGCTGCGGGCGAACAACGAGGGCACGTTGGTCACGTCGGCGGTGTACATGAACGACTGTCCCTCAGAACGCACCGTGAACACGGCCATGCCCGGCGTGTGGCCGAAAGCGGCCGACGACTGGATGCCCGGGGCGAGTTCGGCGCCGGGTTCGAAGCGCACCAGGCGATCGGCCGGGATCTTGCCCAGCACCCTGCGCGCGTTCTGGAAGCCGCCCTGGGCAGCCGGTGGCGCGGCGGCCATCTTGGCGTCGTCCATCCAGAAAGCCATCTCCGGGTTGGGCACGTGCACCTTGGCTTTGGGGAACACCAGCGATCCGTCTTTCTTGATCAGGCCGTTGATGTGGTCGCCGTGGAAGTGGCTCAGGATGACGTGGTCGATGTCTTCCGGCTTGTAGCCCGCAGCGGCCATGTTGGCCGCCAAGCGACCGGTGGTGGGTGGCCCGTTGTCAGCAAAGCCGGTGTCGATCAGGAACTTGGTGTTGCCGCTGACGATGAGGTAGGGCGTGAAGGGGATGTCGACGTAATCGGTGGACAGGTTTTGCGACGCGAGCATGGCCTTGACCTGCTCCAGCGGCGCGTTGCGCACGAATTCTTCACCGAGCGGGCGGCGCAGCGCGCCGTCGTTGATCGCGATGATCTCCATCGCGCCCAGCTTCATCTTGCGAAAGCCCGGTTCCGGCAGCACCGGTGCGCCGAAGTTGGGGGTGTTCTGTGAAAACACGGACGAGAAGGTCAGCGCTGACGCGCCGGCCACGCCTGCGCCCAGGAACAAACGGCGATCCATCATGGAAAACTCTCCGGTGGGGTTGAAAAACCGTGAGCATACATACCGACCGGTCACAACTCATACCCGAGACTCTCAATATCCACTCGCTGTTCGGGGATTTCTGGCCCAGCCGCTCTGGCCCTGCGGTCAACCCGACAGCAGCTTGTCTTCGGCCAGCGCCAGTGCCGGCGCCTTGCCGCTGATCACCAGCGTGTCGCCGCCCTGAAGCACCGTGTCGTCGGTGAGAGCGGCCGGCATGCCGCTGGCGTGGCGCAGGCTGACCACCCGCACGCCCACCGCGTGCAACGCCAGGCTCTCCAGCGTCTTGCCGACGTTGCGCCCGGCCGGCGGCAGCGTCACGGTGTTGAGGCGCTCGTGGTCGATTTCGTCGGCGCCGCTGTCGTCTGCGCCATGGAAGTAACCGCGCAGCAGGTTGTAGCGCGCGTCGCGCTGGTCCTGCACCACCCGGATCACGCGCCGCATGGGCACACCCACCAGCGCCAGCGCGTGGCTGGCCAGCATGAGACTGGCTTCAATGGCCTCGGGCACCACCTCGGTGGCGCCGGCTGTGCGCAGTTTCTCCAGGTCGGTGTCGTCCACCGTGCGCACCACCACCGGCACGTTCACCGCCTGCTCGTGCGTGTGGCGCAAGACCTTGAGCGCGCTGGCCGTGTCGAGGTAGGTGATGACCACGGCACTGGCGCGGTGCAGGCCGGCAGCCATGAGCGCCTGCAGGCGCGCGGCGTCGCCAAACACCACCGAGTGCCCGGCGGCCGCGGCCTGGCGAACGCGGTCGGGGTCGAGGTCCAGCGCCATGTAGGGAATGTTCTCGGCTTCGAGCAGGCGCGCCAGGTTTTGCCCGCAGCGCCCATAGCCGCAAATGATCACGTGCTTGTCGGCGTTGATGGCCTTGCGCGCGATGCTCGTCATCTGCACCGACTGCATCAGCCAGTCGCTGCCGACCAGGCGCGTGACGATGGTGTTGGCGTACATGATCACGAAGGGCGTGGCCAGCATGGACAGCACCATTGACGCGAGGATGGGGTTGAACAGCGCGGGTGGAATCAGGCTGTTGTTGCCGGCCAGCGTGAGCAGCACCAGACCGAACTCACCCGCTTGCGCGAGGTACAGGCCGGTGCGCAGTGCCACCCCCATGGGTGCACCGAGCATGCGCGTGAGCCCGGTGATGAGTGCCAGCTTGAAGCCCACCGACAACGACAACAGCAGCAGCACCAGCGGCCAGCGGTCGAACACCAGGCGCCAGTCCAGCATCATGCCGATGGTGATGAAGAACAGGCCCAGCAGCACGTCGTGGAAAGGGCGGATGTCGGTTTCCACCTGGTGCTTGAACTCGGTCTCCGAAATCAGCATGCCGGCAACGAATGCGCCCAGCGCCAGCGAAAGGCCTGCGTGTTCTGTCAGCCAGGCCAGGCCCAGCGTGATCAACAGCAGGTTGAGCATGAAGAGTTCGTCGCTCTTGCGCCGCGCCACCAGCGTCAGCCACCACCGCATCACTTTCTGCCCGCCGGTGAGCAGCAGCCCCAGCAGCACGATGGCTTTGAACGTGGCCCAGCCCAGCGCGGGCAGCAGGTCTTCGGGCTCGGCGGCCAGCGCCGGGATGAGCACCAGCAGGGGAACCACGGCCAGATCCTGAAACAGCAGGATGCCCAGCACGCGCTTGCCGTGCTCCGACTCCAGCTCCAGCCTTTCGGCCACCAGCTTGATGACGATGGCCGTGCTGCTCATGGCCATCACGCCGCCCAGCGCCAGCGCAGTCTGCCAGCTGATGTCCCACCAGGTGGGCAGCAGCAAGGTGAGTGCGAGCGATGCCAGGGTGGTGATCAGCACGGTGAGCACCACCTGCGAGAGGCCGAGCCCAAACACCAGCCGCTTCATCGCGCGCAATTTGGGCAGGCTGAACTCCAGGCCGATCACGAACATGAGGAAAACCACCCCGAACTCGGCCAGGTAGCGGATGCCACTGGAATCCTGCGCCAGCGCGAGCGCATTGGGTCCGATCAACACCCCCACGACCAGGTAGCCCAGCATGGGCGGCAGCCGCAGCAGACGGCAAGCGACCACGCCCAGCACAGAGGCCAGCAGATACAGCAGCGCGATGTCGAGCGAGGTCATGCGGGGATGGTAACGGCCGATGGTCTTGCGGCGAGGGCGGTACTGCCAACAACACCCACGGCGATAATCCAGCCATGACCCTGCCCGCCACCTTTGACGCCGCCCGAGCCCTGGCGATGGCCCATGAGACGCTGAGCATCGAGGCGCAGGCGGTCACCGCCATGGCCTTGCGCGTGAACGAAACCTTTGCCACGGCGGTCTCTGCCATGTTGGCTTGCCGGGGGCGCGTGGTCGTCATGGGCATGGGCAAGAGCGGCCACATCGGTCGCAAGATCGCCGCCACGCTGGCCTCCACCGGCACGCCCGCCATGTTCGTGCA
>PNMH01000103.1 GCA_013823505.1 Polaromonas sp.
GGTGCAGGGCCACATCAGCGGCGTGGTCGACGTGCCCAACGCCTGCGCCACCCTGTGGCTGCCCACGCAGATCTTCGACTTCGACATCAACCCCAACGCCTCGGGCCCGATCAAGCACCTGGACGGTTCGGTGGTCATGCCCTTGTCGCCGGACCTCTGACGCCATGCCGACCTACGACTACGACTGCCCGGCCTGTGGTGGCTTCGATGCGTTTCGCCCCTTGAGCGAACGCAACGAGCCCGTTGCCTGCCCGGACTGCGCCACCGCCTCGCCGCGCGTGTTCGTCACCGCGCCGCGCCTGGCGCTCATGGACAGCGGTACGCGCAGCGCCATGGGCGTCAACGAACGCGCGCGCCACGAGCCCAAACACTCGGGCGACTACGCGCGCCTGAAACACCCGGCCGGCTGCGGCTGCTGCAGCACGAGCCGCAGCAAAGCCACGGTGACCGCACCCAACGGTGCCAAAGCTTTCCCGAGCAAACGCCCCTGGATGATTTCTCACTGAAGGAACCCGAGCCATGATGCACGGCGACATTTCGAGCAGCAAGGACACGGTCGGTGTGGCCGTGGTCAATTACAAGATGCCGCGTCTGCACACCAAGGCCGAGGTGCTGGACAACGCGCGCAAGATCGCCGACATGGTGGTGGGCATGAAGTCGGGTCTGCCGGGCATGGACCTGGTGATCTTTCCCGAGTACAGCACGCACGGGATCATGTACGACTCGAAGGAGATGTACGACACGGCGGCCACCGTGCCGGGCGCCGAGACCGAGATCTTTGCCGAGGCCTGCCGCAAGGCCAGGGTGTGGGGCGTGTTCTCGCTCACCGGCGAGCAGCACGAGGAGCACCCGTACAAGGCGCCCTACAACACGCTGATCCTGATGAACGACCAGGGTGAGATCGTGCAGAAGTACCGCAAGATCATGCCGTGGGTGCCCATCGAAGGCTGGTACCCGGGCAACTGCACCTATGTGAGCGAAGGCCCCAAGGGGCTGAAGATCAGCTTGATCATTTGCGACGACGGCAACTACCCCGAGATCTGGCGCGACTGCGCCATGAAAGGCGCCGAGCTCATCGTGCGCTGCCAGGGCTACATGTACCCCGCGAAAGACCAGCAGGTGCTCATGGCCAAGGCCATGGCCTGGGCCAACAACACCTATGTGGCGGTGGCCAACGCGTCGGGCTTCGACGGTGTGTACAGCTACTTCGGCCACAGCGCCATCGTGGGCTTTGATGGCCGCACGCTGGGCGAATGCGGTGAAGAGGACTACGGCATCCAATACGCCGCGCTCTCCACCAGCCTCATCCGCGACTTCCGCAAGAACGCGCAGAGCGAGAACCATTTGTTCAAGCTGCTGCACCGCGGCTACACCGGCATGATCAATTCGCGCGAAGGCGACAAGGGTGCCGCCGCCTGCCCCTACGACTTCTACGCGCGCTGGATCAACGACCCCGAAGGCACGCAGAAGGCGGTGGAGGCGATCACGCGACCCATGGTGGGCACCGAAGAATGCCCGATCGAGGGCATCCCCAACCCGGACACGGTGGGCCACCGCTGAGGCGCAGTGGTGACGGTCGAACAAGCCGATCCGCTGGCGGCCTGGCGACTGCGCGAGGAGCCGTACTACGAGCCGGTGGGCAACGAGATCGCGGCTTTCGAGGCCGCTCGAAGCGCGCGCCTGCCGGTGCTGCTGAAAGGCCCCACCGGTTGCGGCAAAACACGCTTCGTGGAACACATGGCCTGGCGCCTGAAGCTGCCGCTGGTGACCGTGGCCTGCCATGAAGACCTGACCGCCAGCGACCTCGCAGGCCGATGGCTTCTGGATGAAAAGGGCACTCGCTGGCTCGACGGTCCGCTGGCCCTGGCCGCGCGCCACGGCGCGCTGTGTTACCTCGACGAGCTGCTCGAAGCCCGCTCCGACACCACGGTGCTGTTGCACCCGCTGGCCGACACGCGCCGCGTGTTGCCGCTGGAGCGCTGCGGTGAGTTGCTGCACGCGCATCCGGACTTTCAGTTGGTGGTCAGCTACAACCCCGGCTACCAGGGCTTGCACAAAAGCCTCAAGCCTTCCACCCGCCAGCGGTTTGTAGCCCTGGGTTTTGACCACCCCGAGCCGTCGGTGGAGGCGACGATCGTGGCCCAGGAAGGCGGGGTGGATGAAGCGCTCGCCCTGCGCCTGGTGCAGCTGGCCGTGCGTACCCGGCGCATGACCGACGCGGGATTGAACGAGGGCGCTTCCACCCGCATGCTGGTGCACGCCGCGTTGCTGGTGCGCGCGGGTCTCACGCACCAGGCCGCGGCCCTGCAGGCGGTGGCCGATCCGCTGAGCGACGAGCCCGACGTGCTCGCGGCCCTGCACGGGCTGGTGCTTGCCAGCTTCTGAAGCCGACGTCGTGCGCGCCAACGCCGACCCGCAGGTCACCGTGCCGCTGGTGGCGCGCGCGCTCTGGGGCGATGCGATCGATGTGAGTGCGGTGTCTGGCGGCGAGCCCCTCACGCAGCGGGCGGTGCTCACGCGGCCCGTGCCCAGCCAGACCGATGACCGTTGGGTGCTGCACCTGCCTGCAATGGACGCGGACAGCGCGCTCGACCTTGCGCTCGCGCTGGCTTGCCACGCTGCAGCCCACCGCCAGTTCGGCGGTCCACCCCAGCCGCGTGCAGGGCTCAAGCCCATCCAGCAGGTGCTGCTGGGCGTGCTGGAAGATGCGCGCGTGGAATGGCTCGCGCTGCAGGAGTTGCCCGGCCTGCGGGCGGTGTGGTGGCCCTTTCACACCGGCGAGGCGGCGTTGCGTGGCAACGGGTTTGACGACCTGCTCGCGCGCCTCTCGGCCAGCCTGCTCGACCCCGACTCAACGGAGCTGCATCCCTGGGTGGCGCGCGTTCGCCGGCTGTTCTTTGAAACCGATGGCCGCACGTTGGCCCTGCGGACGCCGCAGGCCGTTCGCGAAGCCGCGTCCACGCTGGGCCACGACATCGGCCAGATGCGCCTGCCGTTCAACGCGCGCACCTACGGCGTGCACGCTGCTTACCGCGACGACAACAGCCACCTCTGGCTGCCCGACGACAGCCTGCCAACCTCCGATCTGTCGTTGACGCTGGACGCCGAGCCGCTGCGCGAGGAGGGCGGTGCCGCCCACACCGCCGACGAACAGCCCGCACCGCTGGAGCCCAGCGCGGTCCACTCCGAGTGGGACCACCGCATCCGCCGTTACCGGGCCGACTGGTGCAGCGTGTACACGCCCGCACCGCCGGTGGGGCCCGCGCTGCCTGTGCCCACCGCTGCAGCGGGCGAAGCCCGGCGGCTGGCGCAGCGCATCGCCGGTCTGCGGGGGCGGCCGCAACGCGCGGGCGGGCGCGACCACGCCGGCGAGAGCCTGCATGCCCAGGCGCTGGTGGATGCGGGCGTGGACCAGCGCCTGGGCCGCCCACCCGACCCGCGCATCCACCAGCGCTGGCAGCGCCTGCACACGCCGCTGGCGGTGTTGCTGCTGGTGGATGCCTCGCGCTCCACCGCAAGCCCGGGTTGGGCGGGTTCTGCGTCGGTGTTGCACGACATGCAGGCCAGCGCCCTCGCCACCGCGCTCGCCCTGCAGTCACTGGGTCATCGCACCGCCGTGTCGGCCTTCTCCAGCCATGGCCGCCACCGGGTGTTCATGCCCAGCCTCAAGGCCTGGGGTGAACCGTTGAAGGGCCGTGCACTGCCGCCGCTGCCCAGCGAGGGCTCCACCCGCCTGGGCACGGTGCTGCGCCACGGCCTGCACCTGTGCCGGGTCGATGCGCAGCAGCACCCCGGCTGGCGACGCTTGATCCTGCTGGTGACCGATGGCGAACTGCACGACGTGGACGTGCACGACCCGGCTTACCTCGGGGCCGACCTGCAGCGCGCGCTGCTCGAAGCCGCACGCCAGGGCGTGGGTGTGGGCAGCCTGCTGTGGACGGGCACCCAGCCGCGCGCCGCCGACCCCGCGTTCGACCACGCCAGCCGCTACCGCGTGCAGCACCAACGTGGGTTCGAACAGGGCGTGGTCGCACTGCTGCGCGCGCTGCTTTAGCTCCGCATCGCACCCGGATGGGGCCGCGCAGGGCAGGACTTCATGAATCGATGGCATCGATCGAGTTCATGAAAAACAATCACTTTCAAGTGTTGAACTTCGCCCCTACAGTCGCCCCCAGGCCATACAGGCCACAGAACAAACAGGAGACAAGCGCATGCACAAAGTCCTCAGCGGCATCCGGGTGCTGGAGCAAGGCACGTTCATCACCGGGCCCGCCGCGGGCATGTTCCTCGCCGACCTCGGTGCCGAGGTGATCAAGATGGAACAACCGGGCACGGGAGACCCCTTCCGTTCGTTCAAGGGCGGGCTCTACAGCCCGCATTTCCAGACCTACAACCGCAACAAGCGCAGCATCACGCTCAACCCGAAACTGCCGCAGGACGCGGCTGTGTTTGACGAGCTGGTGAAGGACGTGGATGTGTACATCCAGAACTTCCGCCCGGGTGCGGCGGACCGGCTGGGTGCGGGCGAAGCGAGGCTGCGCGAGCTCAACCCCCGGCTCATTTACTGCGCCATCAGCGGCTTTGGCCAGACGGGACCCGCCGCGGGCCGCCCGGCCTACGACTCGGTGGCGCAGGCCGCCAGCGGTTTCCTCAAGCTGCTGGTGAACCCCGGCAACCCGCGCGTGGTGGGCCCGGCGGTGGCCGACGCCATGACCGGCATTTACGCCGCCTACGGCATCCTGGGCGCGCTGGTGGAGCGCAGCCGAACGGGGGTGGGGCGCAAGGTCGAGGTGTCGATGCTGGAGGCCATGTGTCACTTCAACCTCGATGCCTTCACCCACTATTTTTCCGAGAACGAGATCATGGGTCCGTTCAGCCGCCCGAGCGTGTCGCAGTCGTACGTGCTGGAGTGCGCCGATGGCTTGTGGATCGCCTTGCACATGTCCTCACCCGAAAAATTCTGGCAGGGCCTGGCCAACGCCATCGAGCGCCCGACGCTGTTCGACGATGCGCGCTTTGCCACGCGTGACGCTCGCATTGCCCACCAGGACGAACTGATCGTCTTGCTGGGCGGCCTGTTCCGGCAGCACGACCGGGCCACCTGGTGCCAGCGCCTGGAGGCCGAAGACGTGCCGCACGCCCCGATGTACGACACCCAGGAAGCCATGGAGGACCCGCAGGCCAAGCACCTGCAGCTCAAGGTGAGCGCACCCCACCCCGAAGGCGGTGAGTGGCACACCATCCGTTCGCCGGTGAGCTTTGACGGCGAGCGCGCGCTCGACGTGACGGCACCACCCACGCTGGGCGCCGACAACGACGCCATTGTCGGACCCATCCGTGAGCGCCTGCGCACCGCCAGCCCCACACCCGCCTGAGATGCCCCCGAGAACAACGTAAAGAGAGACCACATGAATCCATCGAACGAAAACGAACTGACCCAGGCGGTGCTGGAGCGCCTCAGCGGTGCCTCCGATCCGCGCTTCGCGCAGGTCATGACCTCGCTGATCAACCACCTGCACGCCTTCATCCGCGAGGTGGACCTCAAGCCCGACGAGTGGATGAACGGCATCCAGTTCCTCACGGCGGTGGGACAGGCGTGTGACGACAAGCGACAGGAGTTCATCCTCCTGTCCGATACGCTGGGCGCGTCGATGATGGTGGTGATGCTGGACCAGGCGCGTGCCATGGCGAAAGACCGCGCCCGCCTGAACGCCACCGAAGCCACCGAGGCCACCCACGCCACGGTGCAGGGCCCCTACTACTGGGAAGGCGCACCCGAGCTGCCGCTGGGCGCCAACATCGCCGAGGGCGTGGTGGGCGAGCCCACCTTCTACAGCGGACGCATCTTCGACACCGCCGGCCAGCCGCTCAAGGGCGCCTTGCTCGACATCTGGTCGGGCGACGGGGAAGGCAACTACGACATGCAGATCGCCGGTGCCGGCATGGCCGCGCGTGCGCGCATCCGGACCGACGACCAGGGCCGCTACTGGTTCTGGTCCATCCGGCCTTCGTACTACCCGGTGCCGGTGGACGGCCCGGTGGGGCGCATGCTCGACGGCATGGGACGCCACCCCAACCGCCCCGGTCACATCCACATGGTGGTGTCCGCCACCGGGCACGTGCCCGTGACCACCCACCTGTTCGTGGCCAACAGCCCCTACCTCGACTCCGACGCGGTGTTCGGCGTTCGGCCCAGCCTGATCGTGGAGTACGAATCGCACCCCGCCGGCCAGGCGCCCGATGGTCGTGTGATGGACAGCACCTACTGGTCTGCCCACTACGACTTCCACCTTGAGCCCCAGGCCGCCTGACGAGAACACCCCATGAAAATCGGCAAAGAAACCGTTCCCCGCACCGCCATCTGCACGTCCGACGAGAACACCATCGTCGTGCGTGGCCAGGACCTGTGCCAGGACCTGATCGGCCACCTGTCCTTTGCGGACTACTTCTTCCTGCTGCTCACCGGGCGCAAGCCCGACGCCGCCTGCAGCGCGGTGCTCAACGCGACCCTGGTGGCAATCGCCGAACACGGCTTCGTGCCCAGCGTGCAGGCGAGCCGCATGACCTTTGCCGCAGCGCCCGATGCGCTGCAAGGCGCGGTGGCCGCCGGCATCCTGGGTTGCGGCTCGGTGATCCTGGGCGCGTCTGAAACCGCCGGGCGCCTGTTTGCCAGCGTGGCTGCGCGCATGGACGCCGGCGTGTCCCTGGACGACGCGGCCACCGAGGCCATCACCGAACTCAAGGCCGCGCGCCGCGCCATTCCGGGCTACGGCCACCCGCTGCACAAGGCCCGCGACCCGCGCGTGGACCGCCTCATCGAGGTGGCCACCCAGGCCGGCGCCGACCTGCGCTACGTGCACATCGCCCAGGCGCTGGAGCGCGTGATCCCCGGCATCGTTGGCCGCGACCTGCGCATGAACGTGTCGGCCGCGATTCCTGCGGTGCTCATGGGTGTGGGTTTCCCGGTGGTGTCGTTGCGCGGTGTGCCCATCCTGGCGCGCACGGCCGGCCTCATCGCCCACTTGGCTGAAGAGGCCGAGCAGCCCAGCGGTTTTGCGCTGTCCTACCAGGCCACGCGCGAACTGCAGTACGACGGTGTGCTGCCTGACGGCTTCGGTGCGCACACATGAGTCGCGCACCACGGTTCTTGTTTTTTGTCTGCGGTGTGTCCTGAAGGAGGAACGCCCGCCCGCGTCCGGTTCCCGCTTGCTTTCTTTCAACCATAAATGGGCTCAGCCCAAAACAGGAGACAACTTCCATGCGCTCGAAGATCAAATTGCTCAGTGGCCTTTTGCTGGGTCTGGCGTGCAGCCTGGCCGGTGCCCAGAACACCGATTGGCCCACCAAACCCATCCGCATCGTGGTCGGCTTTGCAGCCGGCACACCACCCGACATCTTTGCCCGGATGTACGGCGAGTACGCGTCCAAGAAACTCGGCGTGCCGGTCCTGGTTGACAACAAGCCGGGCGCAGCGGGCAACCTGTCCACCGACATCGTGGCCAAAGCCCCGGCCGACGGCTACACCTTCCTCTACAACCTGTCGACGGCGTTCACGATCAACCCGTTCATTTACTCCAAGCTCCCGTTCGATCCGGAGAAGGACCTCGTGCCCGTGGCCACCACCATGCGCCAGGGTCTGGTGCTGATCACCAACCCGAACTTCCCCGCCAAGACCATCCGCGAACTGGTCACCGCGGCCAAGGCCAAGCCGGGTGGCTACTCGCACGCCTCGTATGGCGCAGGCAGCCCGTCGCACCTGATCGTGGAGTGGTTCAAGGAAGAGGCCAAGATCGACATGCTGCACGTGCCTTACCGCGCCAGCCCGGTGGCCGATCTGCTCGGTGGCCAGGTGGACACGCTCATGGAGCCCATCGCCACCGCGTCGCCCCTGATCGCCAGCGGTCGCGCCAAGGCGCTGGCCTATTCGGACACCACCCGCCATCCTTCGATTCCCGACGTGCCCACCCTGTCGGAAGTGGTGCCCGGCCTGAGCGTGACCTCGTGGCACGGCATCTGGGCGGCATCGGCCACGCCCGCCGCCGTGCTGACCCGCTTCAACAGCGTGATGGTGGAAGCCGCCAACGACCCCGACATGCAGAAGCGCATTCGCGCCCTGAACGTCGAACCCCTGGGCGTTTCGCGCGCCGAGATGGCGTCGATGGTGCGCCGCGACGCCGACATCTTTGGTCGCATCGTCAAGGCCAAGAACATCACCCTGGACTGAGCGCCACCGCTCGCCAAGGCCGCTCCTTCGGGAGCGGTTTTTTTTGGGAGCTCGTCGGTCAGCTGCCCTTCGGCAGGCTGCTGTTGAAGCCGAGTTTTCGAACGATGGCCGAAAACGAGCGGACCTCGGGCGATGGGTGGTCGGCCTTGCGCCGCAGGATGCCGGGCGTGCGGATGGGCGTGGGGCTCTCGATCGGAATCGCCTTGAGCGCGCGGCCCGGCGGGACCACGCTGCCCGAGACGATGGTGGCGATCTCGATGCGCTCGACCAGCGACAGCATGGGGTTGACCGTGTTCATTTCGGCCACCACCCGCGGCTCGGCCCCGCTGGCTACAAAACACTCGTCCAGCAGCGTGCGTGTGGCGAACTCCCTGGGCAGCAACACCATGGGCTGGCGGTGCAGCTCCACCATGCGGACACGCCGGCGCCTGGCCAGCGGGTGGCCGGCTCCGACCACCAGCACCATTTCTTCGTTGTACAGCGGCTCGAACACCAGCCCGCTCAGTGCGGCCGGGCGGTAGGAGATGCCGAGGTCCAGGTCGCCCGAGCGCACCTGGCTCACGATGTTGTCGGCGCTCAGTTCCTGCACCGACATATGGACCGTGGGGTGGCGCTTCAGGAAGATCGCCACACATTCCGGAATGAAGCCCAGGTTGAAAGAGTGCGTGGCACCCACCCGCACGCGGCCCTGGAGTTCGCTGCCCACTTCCTTGAGCGCACCCACGCCCTGATCCACCTCTTGAATGGCACGGGTGGCGTGGGCGAGAAAGGTTTCGCCGGCTTCGGTGAGCGCCACCCGTTTGCCCACCCGGTCAAAGAGTGGGCAGCCCAGCTCGTCCTCCAGCTGGCGGATCTGGTGCGAGAGCGTGGACTGGGTGACGTGCACGCGTTCGGCCGCCCGCGTGAAGCTCAACGACGAGGCCAGCGCCAAGAAGTACCTGAGATGCCTGAGCTCCATGCCGCGTCCTTTTCAACGATTCATGGCGTCGATCGTAGCAATCCCGATGGATCGCCTTCGTCGTCAGGCAGGTTCGGCGGTGGAGGGTCGTCGACTCAGGTCAGGGCCAGTGCCATGACCGGGAAGATCGCGATCAGCAGCAGCACCGCCAGCATCACGCCCACGTAGGGCATGGAGCCGGCGAAGATGCTTTCCACCGACACCTTGGGGTCGTTGAGGGTGGACTTGACCGTGAACACCGAGATGCCGAAGGGCGGCGTGAGCAGGCCGATTTCCACCGCGATGACGGTGATGATGCCGAAGTGGATCAGGTTGAAATCGAGGCTCGCCGCGATCGGCACCGCCACCGGCGTCATGATCAGCAGGATGGAGCTGGAGTCCAGGATCATGCCCAGCAGCAGCAGGATCACCACGTACAGGAACAGGAAGCCGTAGGGGCCCAGGCCCGCGTCCTGCACCAGGTCGCTGATGGCCATGGGCACACCGGCCACCGAGAGCATGCGGCTGTAGAAGCCCGCGGCCACCAGCAAGATGAGGATGCCGACCGAGACCGCGCCGGTTTCGGTGAGCACGCGCCACAGGTTGCCCCCGCCGAGTTTGCGCCGCAGGATGGCGATGACGAAGGCGCCAAAGGCCCCCACGCCGCCCGCTTCGGTGGGTGTGAAGAAACCCGAGTACAGACCCCCCAGCACCAGCGCCACCAAGGCAGCGATGGGCACCAGCTTGCCCAGCATTTCGCTGGTGGTGAGCAGGCGCGCGGTGCTGCGCTCCACCGCCATCTCGGCCTGGCGCTTGAGGTCGAACACCAGGCCGGGCGTGAATTTCGCCATGAGCATGATCATGATGGCGAAGGCGGCGGCCATCACGAAGCCGGGGATGATGCCGGCGATGAACAGGGTGCCGATGGATTGTTCGGCCAGCACGCCATAGATGATGAGCAGCAGGCTGGGCGGGATCATCATGCCCAGCACCGAACTGCCGGCCACGGTGCCCGCCGCGAAGCTGGCGCGGTAGCCATGGTTCACCATCTCGGGCACGGCCACGCGGGTGAACACGGCCGCTGACGCAATGGACACGCCGGTGACGGCGGCGAACACGGTGTTGGCCGCCACGGTGGCGACACCCAGGCCGCCGCGCAGGCGGCGCAGCAGGGTCTCGGCCACGTCAAACGTGTCTTTGCCCACGTTGGATATCGAGACCAGCAGCCCCATCAACACAAACAGCGGGATGGTGGCAAAGATGTAGTCGGCCACGCCGTTGTAGGCCGAGAGGTACATGAGCCGCATCGCCATGTCCACGTCTTCGCGGATCAGCCAGATGCCGGCGAAACCCACCGCGGTGAGGGCCACCGCGATGTGCAGGCCGATGAGAACGAGAAATACCAGGGCTCCGATCAGGAGCCCGCCCAGGGCCAGTTCGCTCATGCGTTTGCTCCGTTGAATGGGGGCTGACGCAGCAGCGAGGGAATGCAGGCCAGGTAGGCCACGGCGGCGGCCACGGACCCGAGCACGATGAGGGCTCGGAACGGCCAGGTGACCACGGTGAAGACGCCCTGAACGCCGAAGTACTCGTGGATCTTCATGGCCTCGGTGAGCTCGGGCCAGGCGATCCAGGCGAGTGCAAAGAAGAGCAGTGAGCCGACGACGACGTTGAACACCTCCAGCGCCTTGAAGGCAGCGGGTGAGCGTTTGCCGATGATGCGCAGCAGGAAGTCGCTGCGGGTCATGCGG
>PNMH01000104.1 GCA_013823505.1 Polaromonas sp.
AAGATCCTCTGGATCGCGTTGATCGTCAACGCCGCCATGTTTCTGGTGGAGATTGGCGCCGGCTTCCAGTCGGGCTCGCTCTCGCTGCTGGCCGATGCGGTGGACTTTGCGGGCGACGCGCTCAACTACGCCGTGTCGCTCGCCGTGCTGGCGTCTGCCCTGGCCTGGCGCGCCCGCGCGGCCATGCTTAAGGCGGTGAGCATGATGGGCTTTGGGCTGTATGTGCTGGGAGCGGCGGTGTGGTCGGTTTGGCACGGCGGCGTCCCACAGGCCACGACCATGGGAGCGGTGGCACTGCTGGCACTCGTGGCCAATATGGCCGTGGCGTGGATGCTTTACGCGTTTCGGGAGGGCGACGCCAACATGCGCAGCGTGTGGCTGTGCTCGCGAAACGACGCCATCGGCAACGTGGCGGTGTTCATGGCCGCGCTCGGCGTGTTCGGTACCGGTTCGGCCTGGCCCGATCTGGCGGTGGCCAGCCTGATGGCGGCGCTGGCGCTGCATGGGGGGTGGACGGTGCTACGCCAGGCGCGTGGAGAGCTGGGTGAAGGCAGTGCCAAGGGAGATCGCCATGGCCACGTCCACTGAACCAGCGGGCGATTGTCGATTTGACGGCGCCACCCACGCCCAGCTGATCCAGGGCGCAAAAACCGCAACCTCAGCAGAGCAGGCTTGGCTGTACCTGGAGGCAGCCCATGTCGTGGGGCAGCTGCACGTCAAGCCGCACCTGCAGACCCACACACAGATGTTGAAGTTGTCCCTGCGCACCCGCGACTGGCCGGAGGCGATGGGACAGGTGATGCGCCTGGCGCTGGTGCCTCTGGGTCACCTGAGCGGTCGCCTGCCACTGGGCAATCCGGGGCGGGCCACGGTGAGCGCCTTCGAGCCTTTACCCGTGCGTCCCGAGCTGGCTGAGCTGATAACCCGTGCACGCAGCCATTGAAATAGCTGCGCTTAAAATTCATCTTATGCGCGCTTTTCTGGTCTTGTTGATGCTCACGCTGCTGCCGCTACAGTTTTCTGCTGCTGCGGCTGCGGCTTGCTGCGGCCACGTTCCAGCCACGCAGGGGCCGCAAGCCACGCACCATCAGCCCGGCCATGGGCAGGCAGTAAAGGACGTGGAAGGCGTGGTCGTTGGAGACAGCGGGTTTGATCTCGATTGCGGAACTTGCCACGCGAACTGCGCCGCTGCGGTCACGGTGAGTACCGCTTTCATGCCCACCTCCGCAGTTTCTGAAAAGTTTGAACACCTCGCAGAACACCGCTTGCTACCCTGGCATGCGCAACCGTATCGACCCCAGTGGTCCGCCCCGACAGGTTCGGGGTGGAACGCTGTCGCTTGATGCGCTGACAGACACAACTTCCCCGATCCCCAGGCTTCAAGTGGCCGCCGTCTCAGACGGAGGCTGACCCAGGATCGTATTGGAAGGACTCTCTCATGACTGCTCGCTGGACTCAGCGAAACCCCAGGTGGACATGGCTCGCCGCCGTGGCCATCCTTCTCTTGCTGGATCAATCCACCAAGTCGTATTTCTCCACCACCCTCGAACTGGGTGAAGCAGTTCGGGTGACCGACTGGCTCAACTTCGTGCATGTGCTCAACACGGGCGCGGCATTCTCGTTGTTGGCCGATGCCGGCGGCTGGCAACGCTGGTTCTTCATTGGCGTGTCGGTGCTGGTGGTGGGTGTCGTTTCGGTGGTGTGCTTGGCGCGGCAAGCCGAACCGCTGGACCGATGGCTGGGTGCCTTTGTGGCGGGCGGTGGTGGTGGAAACCTCGTGGACCGCGTTCAGATCGGCGCTGTGGTCGACTTCCTGGATTTTCATTGGCGCAATATTCATTGGCCTGCCTTCAATCTGGCCGATGTCTTCATCGTCTGTGCCGCGCTGACCTGGTGCCTTGTTTCATTGAGAGCGCCACCTCGCCAACCGACCGGCAAAGCGCCTGAGGAGCTGCCTTCATGAAGCAAGGTTGGCTCTGGCTCATGGCCGCGTGGGGTGTGGCACTTGCGGCCACGCTCGGCGCGCTCTTCATCGGCGAGGTCATGGGCATGACGCCCTGTCTGCTCTGCTGGTATCAGCGCATCTTCATGTTCCCGCTGGCGCTTATCCTGGGCATGGCCGCGTTCGCCGAAGACCGTCGCGGTCCGGTGTACGCGTTGCCGCTGGCCTTGGGTGGTGCCGCCATCGCGGGCTACCACACCGCTCTGATCGCCGGGTGGGTGCCCCAGTGGTGGGTGCCCTGCGGCGCCGGCCCTTCTTGCAGCGAACAGAGCCTTGAGATCCTGAACGGCATCCAGATTCCCTGGTTATCTCTTCTGGCCTTCATCGCCATCGCCTTCCTGCTTTTTGTTTATTTGAGAAAGACCCGTTCATGAACGCCAAAAAATTCACCGTCATCGGCCTGGTGGCCATCGTTGCCTTGTTCTTCTATCTGGGCATGAATGCCTACACATCGCGTGTGCAGAACGCGCAGGAGGTGCAGGTCAAAGCCGAGCAAACCCGCCTGGTGCGCATGCACTCGCCAGTGTTCGGCCCGCAAAACGCATCTGTCACCATCGTCGAGTTCTTTGACCCCGCCTGCGAGACCTGCCGCGCGTTCTATCCCATTGTCAAGAACCTGATGGCCCAGTACCCCAACGACGTGCGACTCGTGATCCGGTACGCGCCGTTTCACCAGGGTTCGGACGTGGTGGTCAAGCTGCTGGAATCGTCCAAGAGCCAGGGCAAGTACCAGACGGTGCTTGAAGCCGTGCTGGCCGCGCAGCCCGCCTGGGCCGATCATGGTCAGCCCAACATCGAGACCGCTTTCAAGGTCGCGGAGCAGGCGGGTCTTGACATCACCAAGGCACGGCAGGACATCGAGAAACCCGGGATGCAGTCCTTGCTGCAGCAGGACATTGAAGACCTTACTGCGCTGCAAGTCACCAAGACGCCCACCTTCTTTGTGAATGGCCGCAGCCTGCCCAGCTTCGGGCCCGATCAGCTGGCCGCGCTGGTGGCCGAAGAAGTGGCCAAGGTGAAGAAATGAGAGAGATGGCTCCCGCACCTCCTTTCAACCGACGCAAGGTGTTGGCGTTGAGCGCTTCGTGGCTCGCCGCAGGTGGTTTTCTGGCGGGCTGTTCGCCTCAGGCGCCCACTTTCAAGAGCACGGACATCACAGGCGCTGCTTTTGCACAGGACCTCAAGCTCACCGACCACACCGGGCAGGTGCGAACCATGGCCGATTTCCGTAGCAAGGCGGTGGTGGTGTTTTTCGGCTTCACGCAGTGCCCCGATGTGTGCCCCACCTCCATGACTACCCTGGCCGAGGTAAAACGCCTCATGGGCGATCAAGGCAAGCAGTTGCAGGTGCTCTTCATCACAGTGGACCCGGAGCGCGATACGTTGCCCTTGCTCAAGGAGTACATGACCAACTTCGACCCGAGCTTTCTGGCGCTGCGCCCTGAACCGACCGAGCTCAAAGCCGTCGCTGACAGCTTCAAGATCTACTACCGAAAAGCCGAGGGCTCGACACCCACCTCGTACACGATGGACCATTCGGCGGGTAAGTACGTGTTCGACACCAACGGAGCCGTGCGCCTGTTTTCGAGTTACGGGACCGAGCCCGCCGTGATCGCCGAAGACATTCTGGCCCTGCTGAAATCCATGGACGCCTGACCACCCGTTGCCGGTATGAAAACGCTGCTGCTCTACCTGGCCACCGCCATCGCCGAGATCGTGGGTTGCTACTTGCCGTTGTTGTGGCTGCGCGGTCAGGGGTCGGGCTGGCTGTTGGTGCCCGCAGCGGCCGTTAGCCTGGCCACCTTCGCCTGGCTGCTGACCCTCCACGCCGCGCCCTCGGGGCGGGTCTACGCGGCCTACGGCGGGGTCTATGTGGCGGTTGCGCTGGCATGGCTCTGGTCGGTCGATGGCGTTCGCCCGTCGATCTGGGATGGGGTGGGCGTGGCGGTCACGCTGGCGGGCATGGCGATCATTGCGTACCAACCCCGAGCATGAAACCAGAGGGCCTGCTGTCCATGAAAGAAGCCAACGCGTCTGTCTCTTACCGAGCGTCGGTATCAAACGCGTTAGGTGCCACTGCATGACCCGCCGCCACATTGTTTTCCTCTCGGCGCTGGCCGCCCTCGCGGTGTTTGCTGCCGCCGTCTTTCTTTATCAGCGACATACGCTGCAGGTTGCGGCGTTGCAGGCTTCAGAGCAGGCCGGCGCGATGGTGCGACCGCACTCGCCGATCATTGGTGTCGAGGATGCGCCGGTCACCATTGTCGAGTTCTTCGATCCCGCCTGTGAGGCGTGCAAGGCCTTTCATCCTCGCGTGAAACAGATCCTGGCGGCGTTTCCGCATGAGACGCGCTTGGTGATTCGGTACACGCCGTTTCACAGAGAGGCGTCTGTGGAATCGGTGAGGATTCTTGAAGCAGCGCGTGCACAGCGGAAATTCGAACCCGTGCTTGAAGCCTTGCTGGACGGGCAGCGGGCGTGGATGGGTCAAGGCGCAAACGCGTCAGCGCGTGCTTGGGCCATTGCTCAGTCTGCAGGGCTCAACGTGGAATTGGCGCGTAAGCACGTCGCCTCTGGCGCAGCGGACAAGGTGCTCTCGCAGGATGTCGCAGACCTGAAGGCAATCGGCGTCCGGGCTACCCCGACCTTTTTCGTCAACGGAAAGCCGCTGCCCTCGACCGATCCGGAGCAGCTGTTCGAACTGGTCAAGAGCGAGGTGGAGCGCCTGCGGAAGTCGCCTTGAGCAGGTGTTGCGTGTCTCCTCTGCGCCCCTAAGCTCCAGGATCTGGTGATGGACGTTGTCCACGTCTGGCTGCGAGCAAGCCGTTCAGCCAAGAGGTTGGACACTATTTTGAGAAACAATCTAATAGTCATTAGAATGTTCGCATGAGAGAACTCAAGAACCAACTTTATGAGCAGGTCGCCCGCATCGGGAAGGCAGTCGCCAGCCCGAAGCGCTTGGAACTGATCGAGCTGCTGTGCCAAGGCGAGAAGACCGTCGAAATGCTGGCGGCGCAGGCAGAGATCAGCGTCAAGCTCGCGAGCGCTCACTTGAAGGAGTTACGCCTGGCGCGCTTGGTTGATACGCGCAAGGATGGAAAATACGTTCTGTACCGACTGGCCAGCACCAGCGTTGCCGACCTCTGGGTCAACCTGCGCTCAGAGGCCGAGGAACGACTGGTCGAGTTGCAGATGGCGCTCACTTCCATCGTCGAGCACGGCGATGAACTGCAAGGCGTGAGTCGGGCCGACATTCTGCGTCGTGCGGCAGCCGGAGAGGTTCTGGTTCTGGACGTGCGTCCTGAGGATGAATACGCGGCGGCACACCTTCCTCATGCCCGCTCGCTGCCCGTGGACGAACTGAAGAAGCGAATCGCCGAGTTGCCCAAGGACGTTCCGGTCGTTGCCTATTGCCGGGGTCCCTTCTGCCTGATGGCCAAGGACGCGGTCGAGTTGCTGCGAAAGAAGGGGTACCAGGCCTTCCACTTGACGGACGGGGTAGCCGAGTGGCGCGCCCGTGGACTGCCCGTCGCAGATTGAACCGGGGTCATCATGAAAACGCTTCTGATCTTGAACGATGCACCCTACGGGAGTGAGCGCACCTACAACGGTGCCCGCCTCGCCGGCGCCCTGTCGTCGCAGGAGGAGCAAGAGGTCAAGGTTTTCCTTATCGGCGACGCTGCCGCCGCCGCGCACAACAAGCAGAAAGTGCCCACCGGCTTCTACAACCTTGAGGTGATGCTGGGCTCCGTGCTCCGCCATGGAGGTGACATCGGCGTCTGTGGCACCTGCATGGACGCCCGAGGCATGGCGGCCGAGGACCTCATCCCCGGTGCGCACCGCAGCACGCTCGACGAACTTACCCAATGGACCGCCTGGGCCGACAAGGCGCTGGTGTTCTGACTCTGGAGACGACCATGTTCTTTCGCCAACATCCAGCGGCCAACGCCACGCTTTCCTATTTCTTTGGTTGCGCAGGCCTGCAGAAGGCCGTTGCAGTCGATGTCGTCGCAGGCGATGAGGACTGGTTCATCGAGGAGGCCGAGAAGGCGGGTGTGAAGATCACCTATGTGATCGACACACATGTGCATGCGGACCACTATTCAGGCGGCCCCGAGCTGGCACGTCGAACAGGTTCTGCCTACTGCCTGCACGAAAGCAACCACGGGCGCGTGGATTTTGAGTTCCTGCCGCTCCGTGATGGCCAGCGGCTGGAGGCGGGCAATGTGGTCGTGGATGTCGTGCACACGCCAGGGCATACCCCCGACAGCATTTGCCTGGTCGTGCGCGACCTGCGCCGAGGCGATGAACCCTGGTTTGTCATCACCGGTGACACGCTGTTCGTTGGTGCCGTCGGCAGGCCCGACCTGGCTGGGCGAGAGCACGAGATGGCGGCCCAGCTGTACGACACGTTGCAGTCCAAACTACTCACGCTGCCGGCGGAGCTGGAGATCTATCCGGGCCACCAGGCCGGCAGTGCCTGTGGAGCCGGCTTGTCGGGTAAACCTGCGTCCACCATCGGCTTCGAGAAGCGGTTCAACCCCATGCTGTCGATGAGTCGCTCTGACTTCGTCGCGGCGCTGACAGCTGAAATAGTTCCCCAGCCTGACGACATGGCTCTGATCGTCGCCGCCAACCTGCGGGGTCAGGTGCCGGCAGCGGCCGCTGTCTGAACCGCCGATGCTCTTCGGCATACGCGCCAACCTGGGCCAGTTCCTGCAGCAGCTGCTGCAGGTGCTGCTCGTGGGCATGACCATCGGGATGATGCGCAACGTGGTACCAGCGCTCGCGGAGTCCGAGTTCGGCGTGCCACGCGGCTCTTTCATGCTGCTGGTGGCCTTCGTCGTCGCGTTCGGGTTCGTCAAAGGGGCGATGAATTTCGTCGCTGGGCGCATGGCTGAACAGTGGGGACGCAAGCGTGTGCTGTTGCTCGGCTGGCTGGTCGCGTTGCCCATTCCGGGGCTCATCTACTTCGCGCCGAGCTGGTCGTGGGTCGTGTTTGCCACAGTGCTCCTGGGCATCAATCAAGGGCTGACATGGTCCATGACGCAAACGGCCAAGCTGGACTTCACCCGGGCCGACCAGCGCGGCCTGGTCATTGGTCTGAACGAATTCTCTGGTTATGTCGGCGTCGCCATCGCGGGCGTGGTCACGGGCTACCTGGCCTCGATGCTCGGCGCACGAGAAGGACTGCTCTGGTTCGGCATGGTCGTCATCGGGCTGGCCGCCGTGCTGGCCTGGCTCTCAGTCGAAGAAACCCTGCCTTGGGCACACGACGAGGTGAAGCGCCACGCCGTCCAAGGTGCGTCGGCCTTCCGGCCGCGCTATCCCCAGTCGGTCAGCGCACGCCCTTCAACGTCCGAAATATTCGCCCTGATGAGTTGGCGAGACCGGCGCATGGCTGCCATTTGCCAGGCGGGCCTGGTCGAGAAGTTCGTCGATGCGTTGGTCTGGGCGTTTTGGCCTGTCTACCTTCACCAACAGGGCGTGAGCCTGCCGGGCATTGGCTGGATCGTCGGCGTTTACGGCTTCACCTGGGGCGCGATGCAATTCTTCACTGGCCGGCTCTCCGACCGCGTCGGGAGACATCTGCTCAACGCGTGGGGTATGTGGATATGTGGTGCGGGCGTGGCGTTGATGCCACTGGGCACCGGCTCGCTGTGGTGGAGTGCATCGGCCGCCATTGCCGGACTTGGCATGGCCATGCTGTATCCCAACCTGAGTGCCGCAGTCGCCGACATCGCACACCCCAATTGGCGCGCCTCGGCCATCGGGATCTACCGCTTCTGGCGCGACCTGGGTTACGGCATTGGCGCGCTCGGCCTGGGCGCAGCAGCCGCCTGGGGCGGCCGGATCGAGAGCGCATTCTGGTTTGTCGCGGTAGCCATGTTGGTGTCTGGCGCCGTGCTGTTTCGCTGGGGTGAGGAGACGCACCCCAGGCTCAATCCCGCTACCTGAGTTTTTTTAACCCATGGAGACAACCGTGAACCCACGCAGAACAACCATCATCCTCGCCTTCGCAGCGGCTGCCTGCCTGCCCTTCGCGGCACAGGCCCAGGCCGACAAAGCCACCGTCAGTGCCCTCGAGGGCTACTTTGACTTCGCCGATGCCAACGGCGGCACCATCATGGCCGAGCAGCTGGCGCCCGAGGACTACAAAAAGCTGTACGTGCTCGACGTGCGCGACGCCGCTCAGTTCTCCAAGGATCACATCCCGGGTGCGGTCAACATCGAGTGGCGGCAGGTCTTCGCGCAGCGTGCCAAGTTGCCCAAGGACAAGACCATCCTCGTTTACTGCAACACCAGCTCCTTTGCGGGGATGGTTGCCGTGGCGCTGCGCCTGGACGGGTTCGAAAACGTACGTCTTCTGCACGGTGGCTACAACGAATGGAAGGCCAGCGGCGGTATGCAAGCCAATGCGCGTGCGAGCAAGAAGAGTTGAGATCGATCGCCATGAATATCCATACATTCGCATTGACGGCACTTTTGCTGGGCTCAGGCGGATCTTCGTGGGCACAGCCTGCCCCGGGTCCCGTTGAAATTGACGGCAGGAAAGTGCTGACGCTGGTCAGCAACGATCCGCCCGGGCTACGCTGCAACAACAACATTCAGGTCGCCGCCGAACTGGCTAACTCCTATAAGGTGCCCATCCTCATCTATCCGGTTTCCTTCATGCCACCTGGCACCAAGGCACCCATCGTCTGGGTCGGTGGTGAGAACATCGCCCAGAGCGGAGGCAAGCTCAACGGCATGATTTCATACACCGAGCTGGCTGACAGGTTCGAGGTCGAAGGCGTCACACGACAAGACAAGGCGGGTTTGCTGAGCACGCCGGCCGTCAAAGGTAGCTTCGAGGCCTTGAAGCAAAGTATCAAAGGCCAGTGAGTGCCCGGCGGTCTGCATTGCGAACATCTCGTTGGCATGACCGCTGCAGCGCCCTCATGCCCGCGATGAACCCCTCGGGCTCCGTGCCAGCGCAATGAACCCCTTCCCGCGGTAGACCACGCCGTTCTTCTCCAACGCAGCCACGGTGCGGTAAAGCGCCTCATGGGCCACGGCCAGTTCGGTGGCAAGGGACTTCAGGCCTGCGCCGGTTCGAAGGTGGCCATCCACGCCTTCCGTCTCGATCATGTGCAGCAGCCGTTCGCCAACACCCTTGAGCGACATGCGCTCGCACTGCGCCCTCAGGCGGCGCACCTCGGCGTTGAGCATGCCGATCCAGCGCAACGCGAAGGTGGGGTCTGTCGCCAGCGCGGCTTTGAGCGGTTCGATGGGCAGCACCACCGCCTGGCCCGGAGCGGTCACCACCGCGTCGCAGTGATAACTGCTCGACTGCAGGCTGGCTTCGGCCACGAAACCCTGGCGCACCCGCTGCAGCACGACGGGGTCGCCCTGTTCGCCCATGCGCTCCAGCACGATCTCGCTGCTGACCACAAAGTACATGTGCCTGGGGTGCTGGCGCTGCAGGAACAGACGTTCGCCCTTACGCAGCTCTACGGCTGCCGACAAGGCCGTGAGGCTGGCCGGGAGCAGCTTGTGCAGCGTGTCGGGTAACGTGGGCGTTGGGGTCATGTGAATGTTGGGGTGTTTGATTCAAATCATATGTGTGCGGACGCCTCGTACCGAAAATCGCCTTCATCGACACACGTTCAACCTGGGAAAACCACTTGTTCAAAACCACCATTGCTTCGCTTCTGATTCTGACCTGCACGGGTGGTGCCAGCGCCCAGGCCATGGACCACTCCCGGATGGACCACGGTGCCCACATGGCCAACATGCCACACGGTCAGCGGCAGGCGGACGTGGCGCAACGCGGCAAGGACGTCATGCCCTTCAGCCTGGCCGCGACCACCCACATCTTTAGCAAGACGGCCCAGGGCGGTGTGCAACAGGTCGTGGTCAAGAACGCCAATGACGCTGAACAGGTGAGACTCACGCGGCTGCACCTTCGGGAGATTCGTGAGCAGTTCCTCAAAGGCGACTTTTCAGGGCCGACACGCATTCATGGCCAGGACATGCCCGGCCTGGCCGACCTGAAGGCGGCTGCCCCAGGGCAGATCGGCATTGCCTACGCCGATCTCAAGTACGGCGCAGAACTGCGCTACACCTCAGCCAACCCAGCGTTGGTGACCGCGCTGCACCGGTGGTTTGATGCCCAACTGGCCGATCATGGCAAAGATGCCATGGCGGGCCATGCCGGACACGAGGGCATGAAGAAGCCGTGAGGCTGCGTCAGATTCGAAGCACCCGCGCCCGCAACCCAGCCTCAAGCAGCACCCCCACCACCACACCCACGCCCGCGTTCCACACCGACACGGCGGCGGTGGTGAGCAGCACGGCGCGGGCTTCCTTGTCGCGCGAACTGCCGGCGGTGCCGATGGTGAGTGAGAAGCCGGCCACAAACAGCATGGCGCCCAGCGTGCCCGCCGGCAGCAAGCTCAGCAGGGCTGTGAGCTGACCACTGGCGAACAGGCCGGCGAGCAGCAGCACGCTGCCCAGCAAGATGGGCGCACGCCCGCTGCGGGCGCCGCAGGCCACCTGCGCCGCCATGCCGCCGGCGCCAAAGCACATGGGCGGTGCGCCCAGGCCGCCCGCCATCAGGTTCATGAGGCCAGTGCCGCGCGCGGCGCGGTGCTCGTCCATCGGCACGCCCGGGAACAGGCGGCGCGTTTCCGCCACGATGCCGAGGATGGCGTTTCCAAAGGTCAGCGGTATCTGCGCGGCGGCCAGCGCGATGGCGGTGAGCCACACGCCGGGCTGGTTGAAGGCGGGCCACTGCGGCGCGGGCAAGTGCAATGCCCACGGTGTGCTGGTCAGCGCCTGCAGCTGCTCGGGCTGGCGCCAGCTGCCCACGGCCCAG
>PNMH01000105.1 GCA_013823505.1 Polaromonas sp.
CAGCAGCACCAAGGCGCGCACGGGGTGGCGCGCGGGCGAGGTGGACGCGTTTTCGTGCTTCATCATGCGCTGCAGCAGGGGCAGCGTGAAGGCGGCCGTCTTGCCGGTGCCGGTCTGGGCAGCGCCCATCACGTCACGGCCTTGCAGCACCACGGGAATCGCCTGCGCCTGGATCGGCGTCATGGTCTCGTAGCCCATTTCGGCCACAGCACGCTCAATGGCGGGAGAGAGAGAGAGTTCGGAGAAAGATTGGGTCATTGGCATCGAAGTTAGCCCGGTATTGTCGCACTTTGACCGTTTTTCGCCCAACTCGGCCTGATCGGCATTCAGAGTGCTGCCGTCTTGAAGGTGTCACAAGCCTGAACACTGCCGGTCTTCAGGCCACTGTTGAACCAGCGCTGGCGCTGTTCGCTGGTGCCGTGAGTGAAGCTATCGGGCACCACCTGTCCCTGGCTCTTGCGCTGCAGGGCGTCGTCGCCGATGGCCGCGGCGGCGTTCATGGCCTCTTCCACGTCGCCCGGCTCCAGAATCGCACCAGTCTTCTGGTTGTGGTGGGCCCAGATGCCGGCAAAACAATCGGCCTGCAGCTCCACACGCACCGACATGGCGTTGAACTCGCGCTGGCTGACCTTGCCGCGCATCTCGTCCATCTTGCCGGTGATGCCCAGCAGGTTCTGCACGTGATGGCCCACCTCGTGCGCAATCACGTAGGCCTGCGCAAAGTCGCCCGGCGCACCGAGCTGGTTGCGCAGCGTGTCGTAGAAGCTGAGGTCGATGTAGACCTTCTGGTCACCCGGGCAATAAAACGGCCCCATGGCCGACTGGCCGGTGCCGCAGGCCGTGGGCGTGGCGCCGCGAAACAGCACGAGGCGGGGTTTCTGGTACGTCGATCCGGCCTGCTGGAACATGGGACCCCACACGTCTTCGGTGCCGCCCAGCACCGAGGCCACGAAGCGGCCCATGTCGTCGGTAGGCGCCTGCGTCGGACCCTGGGTGGTTTCCACCTGGGCCGACGGCGAGAGATCACCGCCGCTCAGCGCTCCCAGGATGGTCATGGGGTTGATGCCGAAGATCCAGCCGGCGACCAGCGCCACGGCGATGGTGCCCAGCCCGATGTTGCGCCCACCGCCGCCCCGGCCGCCACCGAATCCACCGCCCGGTTGCGAGCGACGGTCTTCGACCTGGTCGGATTCGCGGTTGTTTTCCCATTTCATGCTGCGTCTCCTGCGCAGCGGGAGTCGCTGCGCGGCCCATTATCCGGGCCGCGGAACCTCAGGCGACAGCCGCCCGGCAGGGACTCGTCTGCCGGCCTGCAAAGTCGGTCCAGCAACGGCGGTCAAAGTCGTAGAGCTTGCAGCGGCGCGCGGTGTCGAAATACCAGCGCCACGAGAAGCGCTGCACCGTGATGCGCCCAGGCAAAGCGGTTTCCAGCAACTGCTGCGCACCTTCGAGCTTGTAGAGCGGGATGCTCATGTCCACGTGGTGCGCGGTGTGCTCCATGATGTGGTGCAGCAGCGCGCCGATGCGTAGGGGAAAGGTGAGGTGCACGGTGGTGGACACGAAAGGCGCGGCACGCGCCCAAGCGGCCTTGTCGCCGTGCCACTGCACGGCGGTGTGGGTGTGGTGCACGTAGACCACGAAGCCGATCATTGCGTTCCAGAACAGAAAGGGCACGCCAAAGCCCAGACCGACCAGCAAGGCGGCGGACTGCTCGGTGGCCAGGGCCGAGGCCACCAGCGCACCGATCCACACGGCGGCGGTAGCGGTCACGATCACGCCGTCCCACACGAATTCAGCGCGCCGCGTGCCCAGGTAGGTCTTGCGCGGAAAAAACATGCGCTTCCACCACATTTCCACCAGGTAGTAGGCGGCCGGGCCCCAGCCGCTGCGGTAGAGCCGCTCCAGCCTGCGCTGGCCTGGGCTCAGCGCGTCGAACTCGGCACGGGTCAACGGCGCCCACACAAAGTCGACACCCTTGAGGTTGGTGTAGCCGTGGTGCACCACGTTGTGCCCCACTTCCCACAGGCTGTAAGGCGTGAGCGAGGGCAGCATGGCTATGCGACCGAGCACCCGGTTGAGCCCGCGGTGCGGTGTGTAGCTCTGATGGCAGGCATCGTGGCCGATGATGAAGAGGCGCCCGATCATGAAGCCCGCCGCCAGGCCACACAGCAGCTTGGCCCACCAGGCCGACAGCAGCACAGTGGCGACCATCAGCGAGGCAAAGACCACCCAGTCCAGCGCCAGCAGGGCGATGGCTCGCGCGGTGCGGCGTTCGACGATGGGAGCCAGCCAGCCGCGGATCACCTTGCGGTGCGGCAGGGGCTGACTGAGGGGAATGGGGTCGGGGGAAGCGAGGAAGACAGGATTGCTGGACATGACGGCCGATGCTATCGGCGCATGCCCTGCACAGCTTTGATGCAGGTCAAGCCTTGGGCAGCGTCACCCCGGTTTGGCCTTGGTACTTGCCGCCGCGGTCTTTGTAGCTGACCTCGCAGACGTCGTCCTTGTCGCTTTCAAAGAACAACACCTGGGCGCAACCCTCACCCGCGTAGATCTTGGCCGGCAGTGGCGTGGTGTTGCTGAACTCCAGCGTCACGTAGCCTTCCCACTCGGGCTCGAAGGGGGTCACGTTGACGATGATGCCGCAGCGCGCGTAGGTGCTCTTGCCCAGGCAGATGGTGAGCACGTTGCGCGGGATGCGGAAGTACTCCATGGTGCGCGCGAGCGCAAAGCTGTTCGGCGGGATCACGCAGACATCCTTGTTGATGTCCACGAAGCTGTTCTCGTCGAAATTCTTCGGGTCCACCACGGTGCTGTGGATGTTGGTGAATACCTTGAATTCGGGTGCGCAACGGATGTCGTAGCCGTAGCTGCTGGTGCCGTAGCTGATCACCTTCTTGCCGTCCACCGCCCTCACCTGGCCGGGCTCGAAAGGGGAAATCAGGCCGTGTTCTTCGGCCATGCGGCGGATCCATTTGTCGCTTTTGATGCTCATGGAGCGCGATTGTAGGGATTCGGGACGCGCGAGCCGCCGGATCGCTGCAGCTCAGTAACCCCGCGAACTTCCCGGAATTTCAGTAATTACTGAAAACTCAAGCCGGACCAGATACATTTCTGCCCATGCCTCTACAAGACCACCTCCCTCCCCTCAACCGCGAGTTCGTCGCCCACTTCGGGGAAATGGGCAGCAAATGGGGCATCAACCGCACCGTCGGCCAGATCTACGCCCTGCTCTACATCTCGCCTCAGGCGCTCAACGCCGACGAAATCGCCGAGACGCTGGAGTTCTCGCGCTCCAACGTGAGCATGGGCTTGAAGGAACTGCAGGCCTGGCGCCTGGTGCGCCTGCGCCACCAGCCGGGTGACCGGCGCGAGTACTTTGAAGCACCGGCTGATGTGTGGGAGATCTTCCGGGTGCTGGCCGAAGAGCGCCGCCGCCGCGAAGTGGAGCCCACGCTGTCGATGCTGCGCACCGCCCTGCTCGACACGCCCACCACCGACGCCGAACGCCATGCGCAGAACCGCATGCGCGAGATGCACGACCTGATCGACCGCCTCATGACCTGGTTCGACGACGTGCAGAAGCTCGCGCCAGAAACCGCCATGCAGCTCATGGGCATGGGCACCACCGTGACCAAGGTGCTGGAGTTCAAGGACCGCCTCACCGGCAAGTCGCCCGCCCGCAAGGCGCCACCCAAAGATCCGCAGGATCGCGCCGCTTGATTCGACCGACGGATCGCCGATATCCCGAACAACCACCGACCCACCCGCCACAAAGATCCCCATGGACGCCTTGATCCTGTCGCGAATCCAGTTCGCCGCCAACATCAGCTTTCACATCCTGTTCCCGACCATCACCATCGCGATGTGCTGGTTTCTGTTGTTCTTCCGCCTGCGCTTCATCAAGACGCGCGACCCGGCGTGGGAAGAGGCCTACTACTTCTGGACCAAGGTCTTCGCGCTGACGTTTGCGCTCGGCGTGGTCTCGGGCATCGTCATGAGCTTCCAGTTCGGCACCAACTGGCCAGGCTTCATGGAAAAGACCGGCAACATCTCGGGCCCGCTGCTGGGCTATGAAGTCCTCACCGCGTTTTTCCTGGAGGCGAGCTTCCTGGGCATCATGCTGTTCGGCCGTGGGCGTGTGTCGGAGCGGGTGCACCTGGCCGCCACCTTCCTCGTGGCGTTCGGCACCACCATGTCGGCGTTCTGGATCCTGAGCCTGAACTCCTGGCTGCAGACACCCGCCGGGTACGAAATCGTCAATGGGCAGTTCTTTGCCACCGACTGGTGGGCCGTGGTCTTCAACCCCTCATTCCCCTACCGCTTTGCGCACAAGCTGCTGGCCTCGGCCCTCACTGCCTCGTTCTTGATCGCCGGCCTGTGCGCGTGGCAGCTCATCAAGGGCAGCGCCACCGCAGGCACCCACAAGGCCATGCGAACCGCGCTGGTGGCCGCTGCCATCGTCATCCCCATCCAGTTCGTGGCGGGTGACCTGCACGGCCTCAACACCCTGGAGCACCAGCCCGCCAAGATCGCCGCCATGGAGGGCATCTGGGAAACCGAAAAAGGCGCGCCGCTTACGCTGTTCGGCATTCCGGACGAGAAGGCTGGCGAGACGCATTTCGCGATCCAGATCCCCAAACTCGCCAGCCTGATCCTGGCGCACGACATCGACGCGGAAATCAAGGGCATCAACGAGTTCCCCGGCGCACATCCGCCGGTGGCGCCGGTGTTCTGGGCCTTCCGCGTGATGGTGGGCGTGGGTTCGCTGATGCTGGCGGTGGCCTGGTTCGCCGCATGGCAGTTGTGGCGCAAACGCAAGCAGATGGTCGACGGCAAGATCCACCTGCCCAAGCCGCTGTTGTGGGTGCTGGCCGGCATGACGTTCTCGGGCTGGGTGGCCACGCTCTCGGGCTGGTACGTCACCGAGATCGGCCGCCAGCCCTTCATGGTCTACGGCCTGCTGCGCACCAGCGAAATCGCCACCGACATCGCACCGCCCATGATCGCGCTCACGCTCACCGCCTACCTCATCGTCTACGGGTTGCTGCTGGTCACCTACATCGGCGTGCTCAAGTACATGGCTGAGAACCCGTTCAAGCACGCCCCGGTTCCCGGCAGCAACGCTGCCCTGGGCAAGGCGGGAGTCTGAACATGACCTGGGCCGAATTCCTCCCCCTGATCTTCCTCGCCGTGATGGGCCTGTCCTTGCTGGCCTATGTGGTGCTCGATGGTTACGACCTCGGCGTCGGTCTGCTGCTGCCGCTGGCCGACGAGAAGCAGAAGGACACGATGATCGCGAGCATCGGCCCGTTCTGGGACGCCAACGAAACCTGGCTGGTGTTGGGCGTGGGTGTGCTGCTGGTGGCGTTTCCGTTTGCGCACGGCTTGGTGCTGCAGGCGCTCTATCTGCCGGTGGCCGTGATGTTGATCGGCCTGATCCTGCGCGGCGTGGCGTTCGACTTCCGTGTGAAGGCGCCACTGCAATACAAGGACTTCTGGAACAAGGCCTTTTTCGCCGGCTCCTTGCTCGCCAGCAGCGCGCAGGGCTGGATGTTGGGCAGCTACATCACCGGCTTCCAGCCGGGCCCGCTGGGTCTGGCCTTCAGCCTGGGCATCGCCATCACGCTGCCGGCCGCCTACATCCTGCTGGGCGCGGGCTGGCTGATCATGAAGACCGAGGGCGAATTGCAGCTGCGCGCGGTGTTCTGGGCGCGGCGCGTGCTCTGGCCCATGGGTGTGGCGCTGGTGGCGATCTCGGCCGCCACGCCGCTGGTGAACCCGGCGGTGGTGGACAAATGGTTCGGCGTTCCCGAGGTGTTTGCCCTGCTGCCGGTGCCGCTGAGCTGCGCCATCGCGTTCTTTGCCGTGCGCTGGGTGGTCACACACCCCGAGGTGGTGAAGGCCGGCTACGGCTGGGTGGTGTTCGTGTCCACCGTGCTGATCTTCGTGCTGGCCTTCTTCGGCCTGTCGTACAGCATCTACCCCGACATCGTGATCGGCCGCATGACGGTGTGGGAAGCGGCCATCGGCACCGAGGCGCTCACCGTGATCTTCATCGGGGTGGCGATCACCCTGCCGGTGATCATCGTGTACACGATCTTCATGTACCGGGTGTTCTGGGGCAAAGCCCGCGACCTCACCTACACCTGACCCGGCCGATCGTCAGCGCCCGGCGATCACCGTGCGATCGATCACCCGGTCATCGCCGAGCACGATCAGGGCAAACAGCAGTTCGTCAAGGCTGCTGGCCTGCGCCGTCTTCCGCGCCAGCAGCGGCGTGGCCTGCGGGTTCAGCACCGCGAAGTCGGCCTCGTTCCCGGGTTGCAGGTTGCCCACCACCCCCTCCAGGCCAAGCGCCTTCGCAGCACCTGCCGTGTGTTGCCACCACAGTTGGCCCGGCGTGAGGCTCAGGCCGGTCTTGCTCTGGCCTTCGCGGCCCACGCAATAGGCCGCCAGCATGGTGTGGAAGGGTGAGAAGCTGGTGCCACCACCCACGTCACTCGCCAGTCCATAGCCCATGCCGGCCGAGTCTGCCGCTGCAAAGTCGAAGAAGCCGCTGCCCAGAAACAGGTTGCTGGTGGGGCTCACCGCGGCCACGGCGCCCGTTTGCGCCATGAGAGCGCGGTCCGCAGCGTCGAAATGGATGCAGTGCGCGTACACCGCGCGCTCGCGCAGCAGGCCGAAGTCGCCGTACACGCCCAGGTAGCTTCGCGACTGTGGAAACAGTTCGGCAGCCCAGCGCACCTCGTCCAGGTTCTCGGCCACGTGCGACTGGATCCACACGTCCCGGTACTTCGCCGCCAGATCGCCCGCGCCGCGCAACTGCGCCGGCGTGCTGGTGGGTGCGAAGCGCGGGGTGATCGCATAGCCCAACCGGTCCACGCCGTGCCAGCGCTGGATCAGCGCTTCGGTGTCGACGAGGCTTTGTTCGGTGTCGTCGCGCACACCGTCGGGGCTGTGGCGGTCCTGCAGCACCTTGCCGGTGATGAAGCGAAGGCCGCGGCGCTGAGCCTCTTCAAACGCCGCGGTCACTGAAGCCGGGTGCGACGTGGCGAAGGTGAGCGCGGTCGTCACGCCGTGGCGGGCCAGTTCGTCAAAGAAAAAACGGGCCACCTCCCCCGCGTGTTCGCCATCGTGAAAACGCGACTCGTGCGGGAAGGTGTAGTTCTCCAGCCAGGGCAGCAGGCCCGCCGCGGGCGCACCGATCACGTCGGTCTGCGGGTAGTGGATGTGCATGTCCACGAAACCCGGGGCGATGATCTTGCCGCGCAGGTCTTCCACCACAACACCGGGGAAGTTGCCGATCAGCGTGGCGTGGTCTCCCACGGCACGCACGACCGACCGCCCTTTGGCGTCCGGCCCCACGACCAGCAGGCCGTCGGCCTCGAACACGGGGGACTGGTCGTCGGCAAAACGCAGGATGGACGCTCGATAGGCTTTCATGGGCGAGAGCTTAGTGGCTGGAACCGACGTGGACATACCGAAAGACTCATGGCGCTCATCGGTCGATCTTGGCCAGCACGCCGTCGGCCAGCCACTTCATGTTCAGGATCTCAGCATCGGTGAGCGCCTTTCCGGCGGCAATCGCGGTGTTGCCTTCGTTGTCCCGCACACCGGCCGCGCTGGCAAACACCTGCAGGCGGCCAGCCGCCATGTCAGCCTGGCGCGCGAGCACCTCGTCGCGCACGGCGGCCGGCACCTTGGGGCCGAAGCCGTCAACGCGCACCATGCCGTCCTTCACGCCGCCCCACACGTTGCCGCTCTGCCAGGTGCCGTCCAGCACGGCCTGCACGCGGCGCGTGTAGTAGTCGCCCCACAGGTGGGTCACGGCGACGATCTGCGCGTCGGGCCCGAACTGACGCATGTCGGAGTGGTAGGCCACGGCCAGCTTGCCGCGCTCCTGCGCTGCGGTCATCACGGCGGTGGATCCGGTGTGAAACGCCAGCACCTCGGCGCCCTGGTTCATGAGGGTCATGGCCGCATCGCGCTCGCGCGGCGGGTTGAACCACTCACCCAGGAACACCACACGCACCGTGGCCTTGGGGTTGACCGAACGCATGCCCAGCGTGAAGGCATTGATGCCCTGGATCACCTCGGGAATGGGAAAGCCCGCCACGTAACCCGCCTGCGTGGCCATGCGGCCTGCGGCCACACCGGCGAGATAACGGCCTTCGTAGTAGCGCGCGTTTGCGGTGGCCACATTGGGCGCGGTCTTGTAGCCGGTGATGGACTCGAACTTCACATCGGGAAACTCGCGCGCCACCTTCAGCGTGGGCTCCATGTAGCCGAAGCTGGGCGTGAAGATGATGCGGTGGCCCTGCTGCGCGAGGTCGCGGATCACGCGCTCGGCGTCTGCACCCTCGGGCACGTTCTCCACAAAGCGGGTCTGAACCCGGTTGCCCAGCGCGGCCTGCACCGCGAGGCGCCCCTGCTCGTGCTGGCGCACCCAGCCCGCGGGCGTGAGCGGCGCCACATAGACGAACGCGGCCTTCAGCGGAGCGCTCGCCGGTGCCTGTGCGTGGAGTGGGACGGGAAGGGAAAAACTGGCGACCGCCAGTGCGCAGGCGCACCGGGTCACGAGGTTTTTGTACATGGTGGTCCTCTACATGGCTTCCGTGAATGAAAAAGCGAGCCGGGGAAGCACCGGGCTCGCTGGGCGTGATTTTAGGCGATGGCGCTGTCCAGCAAGGCCATCAACTCGGCGCGCCGGGCATCGCTCACGAAGCTGGCTTCAAAGCTGTTGCGCGCCAGCGTGATCACGTCCTCGCGCGAGAGGTCGAGCGCCTGCACCGTCTGCACGAAGTTGGCGTTCATGTAGCCACCGAAATACGCCGGATCATCCGAATTCACCATGGCGCACAGACCGGCGTCGAGCAGGCGCTTCATGGGGTGGTCGCGCAGCTCGTTCACCACGCAGAGCTTGAGGTTGGACAGCGGGCACACGGTGAGCGGCGTGCGGCGCTTCGCCAGCTCGGCCACCAGCACGGGGTCTTCGAGCGAGCGCACGCCATGGTCGATGCGCTCGGTCTTCAGGTCGTTCAGCGCTTCCCAGATGTAGGCTGGCGGCCCCTCTTCACCGGCGTGCGCCACGATGCGCAAGCCCAGTTCGCGGCAGCGCGCGAACACGCGGGAAAACTTGCTCGGCGGGTGCCCCACCTCGCTCGAATCGAGGCCCACGCCGATGAAATGCTCGCGGAACGGCAAGGCCGCTTCCAGCGTGGCGAAGGCGTCTTCTTCGCTCAGGTGGCGCAGGAAACACAGGATGAGCTCGGCGCCGATGCCCAGTTCGGCCTGCGCCCGCGCACAGGCGCTGGACAGGCCCTGGATCACGGTGGCCATCGGCACGCCCCGCGTGGTGTGGGTCTGCGGGTCAAAGAACAGCTCGGCGTGCACCACGTTGTCGGCCTTGGCGTGCAGGAAGTAGGCCCAGGCCATGTCGTGGAAATCGGCCTCCTGCAGCAGCACGCTGGCGCCGGCGTAGTAGATGTCCAGAAAGCTCTGCAGGTTGGTGAAGGCGTAGGCCTCGCGCAGCGCCTCCACGCTGGCGTACGGCAGGCTCAGGCCGTTGCGTTGTGCCAGCGCAAAGATCAGCTCGGGCTCCAGCGAGCCTTCAATGTGGATGTGCAGCTCGGCCTTGGGAATGGCGGCGGCGAGTTCGGCGGCGGTCAGGGTCATGTTGGGTCTTTCAACTGGTGCCCAGGACAATGCCCAGGCGTTTCAGGTAGCGGCGGTAAGCGCTGGACACCCGGTCGGCGGGTCCATGCACTTCAGTGACAGGTGCGGTGCGCCCGATGGGCAAGGTGCGGGGCGTCTGCGATTCCACCACGGGGCGGTCTTGTGCAAAGACCGTGTCCTGGAAGTCGACCAGTTCCTGGTCGGTCGAGGCGTCGCCCTGCGTGGCCATCACGAACCACGCCGTGCACGAGGTATCGCCGTCGGGGCGGATGAAGAGCCCAATGGCGTTGCTCACCGGGTCGCCTTCGCTGGCATCCTTGCGCAGGACGGCGGCGAACGGGTGTGGCACGTCGTAGCGGTAGTGGATCCAGGCGCCTTGGTCGGCGCCCGCGTAGGCGCGGGGTTGCCAGGCGCGGGCATCGAGCACGGCGAGGCCATGAGCGCCCTCTTCCACCTGCCCGGTGTCCACCTGCGCGTGGCTGCGTTCGCCCAGCCAACCTTCATGCACAAAGCCGAAGTGGCTGAGGTCGAGGAAGTTTTCCACCAGGCGCGGTGCGCTGGTGTTGAGTTCATAAGGACCGCAGACGACACGGCGCCACGCTGCGTCTTCTGCAACCGCGAAGGCGGGAATGTCATCGAGCACGCCAAGCGGGGTTTGCGGCGCCTGCAGCCGCACCCACACCAGCCCGTAACGCTCGCGCGCCTCGAACACCGTGGCCACGTGCGCGGCGGGTGGGGTGAAGTCGGGCGCGGCGGGGATGTGCTGGCACTGGCCCGTGTGACCGAACTGCCAGCCGTGATACGGACATTCCAGTCGTGCGCCGTGCACGCCGATCAACACGCGGCCCAACGAGAGCTGCGCGCCGCGGTGCGGGCACTGGTCGGCCCAGGCGTGCACCCGGTCCCCGTCGTGCCCGGGTTCGCGCCACAGCACCAGCGGCTGGCCCAGCAGCGCGCAGGCCACAGGCGCATCGCGCACCTGGGTGGAGGCGATCACGGGGTGCCAGAGTTGCTGTTCGATCATGGAGACCTCATTCAAACAGGAAAGCCGCCCGGAGGCGGCTTTCCTTTGCAGATCGCGTCACCGCAGATCAGTTGGGCACTTTGCCTTCAACGCCCTTGACGTAGAAC
>PNMH01000106.1 GCA_013823505.1 Polaromonas sp.
TTGGGCATCTTGCCCAGGGTGTTCACCAGCACGTTCAGGCGGCCGCGGTGGGCCATGCCGATCACGATTTCCTGGATGCCGACCTGACCCGCCTGGCGGATCAGCTCGTCCATGGACGCGATGAAGCTCTCGCCGCCTTCGAGCGAGAAGCGCTTCTGGCCCACGTATTTCGTGTGCAGGAAACGCTCGAGGCCTTCGGCCGCGGTCAGGCGGTCGAGGATGTGTTTCTTCTTCTCTGCGTTGTAGGCCGGCTTGGAGCGAGTGCTTTCCAGGCGCTCCTGCCACCAGCGCTTCTGGCTCTGGTCGGTGATGTACATGTACTCGGCACCGATGGAGCCGCAGTAGGTTTCACGCAGGGCATTGAGCAACTCGCGCAGGGACATCGTCTCCTTGCCGAAGAAGGTGTTGCTCGTGTTGAAGATCATTTCCAGATCGGCGTCGGCAAAGCCGTAGAACGCCAGATCGAGCTCGGGAATGTTGTCGCGTTCGGCGCGCTTGAGCGGATCGAGGTCGGCCCAGCGGGCGCCCACGTTGCGGTAGGCGGCGATCAGCTGCTGGACAGCGACGCGTTTGCGGCCGAGGTCGGAGTCGGCGCCAGCGGCGATGACGACCTTGGTGCCGCCTTGCTTGGCGCGATCGGCAAAGGCGTTGATGACGGGCTGGTGGGGAACGTCGCGGGCGTCGGATCCGTCGCCGGCTGGCACGTTCTGGAGTGCATCAAAGTAACCGCGCCAGTTGTCCGGCACGCTGCCGGGGTTGGCAAGGTAGTTCTCGTACATCTCTTCCACGTACGGCGCGTTGCCGCCGAAGAGGTACGAGTTGGTCTTGTAGGCAACATAGACGTTGCCCCCATTGGCTTGGGAATCGCTCATAAATCCGCTGACCTCCGTTTCCCTGCAGGAAACATTAGCTGGTTAGAAAAACCTTCCGCTGCACGGCTTGACCGTTATGCGGATGCGACAGTGACTGTGGAAGGACCTGACTGCAACCCGAGATTGTGCCACCTCGGGAAGCGCCGTAGAAAATAGTTTGATGTCAGCCTGGCGACTTCACGATGTCACCCGAGGGGAAAGCCGCTCCGAAGGCGGCACCGCGCTGGGCTCATCGATCTCAATGGCGATCTGCGTGCAGACCGTGCGACAGAGCATGACCGCTTTTTCGCTTTGCACCCGATAAATCACCTGCGTGCCCTCTTTGCGCTTGGCCAGGACGCCCGAGCGGTAGAGCAGGTTCAGATGCTGAGACAAGTTGGGTTGCGTGGTGTCGATTTCCTGCAGCAACTGTGAGACCGATTTTTCGCGGTCGCACAGGGCACTGAGGATGCGCAACCGCATGGGCGTGGCCAGCACGCCAAACAACTCGGCGGCGAGTTCAAAAACCCGCACCCGCTCCACCTGCCCATCGGATTCGATCATCTTGTCCATGGCACCCATCGCTCGTGTGAATATAAGCATGAATCATACTTAGAAAGCACCGAAGCGACCATGCGCCGGACCCCGGAGACCTGGCGCTCACCGGGCAATCAGGCCAGCAGGTCCTTGATCTGTTGCAGTGCTGCCGGATCGTCCATGGTGGTGAGGTCGCCCGGGTCTCGCCCTTCGCACACGGCCTGGATCGCGCGGCGCAGCAGCTTCCCGCTGCGGGTCTTGGGCAACACGGAGACGAAGCGCACCCGGGCCGGTCTCGCGACTGCGCCCAGTTGCTCGTCCACCACCTTCATCACCTCACCTTCGAGCTTCAGGCGCGAAGCGTCGTCAGTGAGCGTTGCGGCATCCTTGACCACCACAAAAGCCATGGCCACCTGGCCCTTGAGCTGGTCGGCCACGCCGACCACCGCCACCTCGGCGACGCGCGGATGGCTGGAAATGCTTTCTTCGATCTCACGCGTGCCCAGGCGGTGGCCCGCCACGTTGATCACGTCGTCGGTGCGGCCGAGAATGAAGAAGTAACCGTCCTCGTCCTTGATGCCCCAGTCGAACGTGCTGTAGACCATCTTGCCCGGCACGCTGGACCAGTAGGTCTTGACGAAACGTTCGTCGTCGCGCCACACGGTCTGCATGCAACCGGGTGGCAGCGGGCCTTCGATGGCGACCACCCCCTTCTGCCCGGGCTCGGTGAGCTCTGCGCCGGTTTGGTCGTCGAGCAGCTTGACGTTGTAGCCATACACCGCGCGCCCGGGCGAGCCGAACTTGCTGTTGGCCGGCTCCACGCCGTTGCACAGGGACAGGATGGGCCAGCCGGTTTCGGTCTGCCAGTAGTTGTCGATGATGGGTTTGCCCAGCGCGTCGGCGATCCACTGCGCGGTGGGCTCGTCCAGCGGCTCGCCGGCGAGGAACAAGGCCTTGAGGCTGGAAAGATCGTGGTCCTTGATGAACGAGGCGTCGTACTTCTTGAGCACCCGCACGGCGGTGGGCGCGCTGAACATGACGCTGACCTTGTACTTCTCGACCAGGTGCCACCAGATGCCGGCGTCCGGGCGGATCGGCAGGCCCTCGTACATGATGGTGGCCATGCCGGCGATCAGCGGGCCATAGACGATGTAGCTGTGGCCCACCACCCAGCCGATGTCGCTGGTAGAGAAGTAGGTTTCGCCCGGCTCGCCCATGAACACGTGCTTCATGCTCGCAGCCAGCGCCACGGCATAGCCCCCGGTGTCGCGCTGCACGCCCTTGGGTTTCCCGGTGGTGCCGCTGGTGTAGAGCGTGTAGCTCGGATGGGTGGACTCCACCCATTCGCAAGGCACCACGGTGTCCAGGTGCTGTTCGCGCGCGCTGGCGTAATCCACGTCGCGCCCGGCGGTGAGCTTCATCGACGCCAGACCCCGATTCACCATCAGCACCTGGGCCGGCTTGTGGGCCGAGAGGCGGATGGCCTCGTCCAGCAGTGGCTTGTATTCGACCACCTTGCCGCCGCGAGAGCCGGCGTCGGCACTCACGATCACCACCGGCGAGGCGTCCTCGATGCGACTGGCCAGCGAATGACTGGCAAAGCCGCCGAACACCACCGAGTGGATGGCACCGATGCGTGCACAGGCCAGCATCGCGAAGGCCGCCTCCGGAATCATCGGCATGTAGATCAGGACGCGTTCGCCCTTCTTCACCCCCAGGCTGAGCAGCACCGCGGCCATGCGCTGCACCTCCGCGTGAAGCTCGCGGAAGCTGTAGGTGCGCTCCACGTCGGTTTCGGTGGACACGAAGATCAGGGCGTTCTGGTCGGCCCGTTCTTTCAGATGTCGGTCCACGGCGTTGTGGCACAAATTGGTGAGCCCGCCTTCGAACCAGCGGGCGAACGGCGGGTTGTCATGGTTGCAGACGCGGTCAAACGGCTGCTTCCAATCCACCAGGGCGGCCTGTTCGGTCCAGAAAGCATCTCGATCCTCAATGGACCGGCGGTAGAACTCGGCGTAACCCTGGGTCTGGCTCATGAACGTCTCCTGCTGGCGTGGTGGTGGTCGGCACTCAAACTGAATTCATAATTATGAGCAATCGGCTTTCGACAGGCTGACATGCGCCGGGCGATTCCCTGCGCATGTCGGGCGGGCCCTATTTGATGAGCGCCTGCACGTCGCGAAACAGCGGGTGGTCCGCCGTGCGCAGCCATTCGAAAGCCACCATCTCGGTGGTCACCAGTTCGGCGCCGGCGCTGGCCAGGCGGTCGAACGCCGCATCGCGGTTGCGTTCCGTGCGCGAACCGCAGGCGTCTGTGACCACCCAAACGTCGAACTCCTGCTCGATCAGCTCCAGCGCGGTCTGCAGCAGGCACACGTGCGCTTCGCACCCGGCCAGCAACACGGTCTGGCGCTCGGCGGCGGGCGCTGCGGCGGGCTTTTGCAGGTGCTTGGGCAGGCTGCGCGCATTGCCACCCCCTTGCGCCGGGCGAGCAGGCGGTCGCAGCCAGTCGCCCAGGCCTTCAGACACGGCGCCAAAGTGCATCTTGGCCAGCGTCCTGCGACAGAGATCGCGCAATTCCGGTGGGTTGGGCCCGAGCTTCCCGGGGTTTTGTTCGGTGCCCCAGGTCGGCACCTCCAGCAGTTGGGCCATGCGGGCCAGGCGCAAGGCATTGGCCAGCACCTGCGGGCCTTCAAAGATGGCGGGCATCAGGCGGGCCTGGTAGTCCACCAGCACCAGTTGGGAGTCGTCAGCGTCCAGCAGCATGCTCATCGTTCCTTGTTTCGTTGTTCGTTCAAATCGCTTGGATGGGTCGATTTTCGCAGCGTGGACGGCATCCACCCGGCAAGCGGATCAAAGACCGAACAGATCCGGCTGATCCAGCGCACGCGAGGCGGACGGCGTACCCGGACTGAGACGCGCCACCAACTGCTCCACATAGGTCTCGAACAAGGACCCCGCCGACTGCCCGAACAGACGGATGCGACCGGTGTGCTGCAGCAGCAGCAAGCCCACGCCGTGCGCGAACAGCGCGGTGTTTTCGCGCAAGGCAGCGTCGCTTGACAGGCCCATGGCCTGGAGCGCTGCCTCGCAAGGGCGCAAAGCATCCTGCAGGCGCCCGTTGAGTTGCTGATTGAGTTCGCTGGTCAAGCCTCGTGGCGCCAATCCCTGCACGAGGTAGAAGCCCAGATCCAGATCGCGCGGGTTGCGGGCATAAAACCCGAACCAGGCCTGCGCCTTGGCCGCCAGGGTCAGTTGAGGCTGCAACTTGAACGTGCGAGCGGCCGCCACCTCGGCGTTGAGCCGCTCCAGCGATTCGGCGAGCAAGGCGGCGTAAATCGCCTCCTTGCTGTCGAAATAACTGTAGATCGCCCCCGGCGTGTAGCCGGCGCGACGCGCAATTTCACGAATGCTGGCGCCCTCCACGCCCTTCTCGGCGAACACGCTGCGCGCAGCGTCCAGCACCAAGGCACGGCGGGTGTCCGACATGGCCAGCTGCCGTTGCTGGCGCTGCTGCTGCTGGCGCTCCATCGCCTCCTGGTCGGCAGCCGACAGGACGGGGGTGAGTTCGTGCAACTGGACTTCCATGGCGGCAGTTTAGCTGGCGCCACCAACGCCGCTCATACTTTTGAACAATTGCATATAAATTTGAACGATGTTCAAATCTTTAACGAAGCCGCGGAAAATCAGACTTCAATCAATTCATTTGCCCACACTCAAAACCATGAACACCGCTGACAAAACACCCATGCTCATGAGCGGCCAGGACTATCGCGAGTCCCTGCGCCGTTACACACCAAGGGTGTTTGTGGACGGGCGACAGGTCGACAGCGTGGCCGATGAGCGTGCGTTTCAGCCGGGCATCAACGCCGTGGGCCTGACCTACGACTTCGCCCTGCAGGCGCGCTACGCCCCCCTGATGACGGCGGTGCAGCACACCAGCGGGCGTACGGTCAACCGGCTGAGCCACTTGAACACCAGCAGCGGCGACCTGCTCAACAAGCTTGAAGCGGTGCGACTGATCTGCCAGGAAACGGGCTGCGCCCAGCGCTACCTCACCCACGATGCGGTCAACGCGATCGCCCAGGTCAGCGCGCGCATCGACTACGCGCGCGGCACCACCGAACACACCGACCGTTTCCACCACTACCTGCACCGCATCCAGGACCAGGACCTGACCCTGGGCGTGGCCATGACCGACGCCAAGGGCGACCGCAGCCGCCGACCCCACGAGCAAGCCAACCGTGACAGCTACGTTCACGTGGTCGAACGCAATGCCATCCACAACGGCGTGCGCGGCATCGTGATCAGCGGCACCAAGGCCATCGTCACTGGCGCGCCCTACATGCACGAACTCCTGGTGATGCCGTGTCGAAATATGGGCAGGGAAGACGCCGACTTCGCGGTCTGCTGCGCCGTCCCCATCGACGCACCGGGCCTGACCATCGTCGCCCGCCCCGCCGGGCGGCCAGGTGAAAAACTCGAACACGGCGACGCGCTCTTCAGCCGCAAGTACGGCCAGAGCACCGGGGTTTGCATCTTCGACCGTGTGTTCGTTCCTTGGGACAGTGTGTTCTTCGCCGGCGAATGGGAGCACTCCGACCACCTCACTTACAGCTACGCCACCCACCACCGCCAGACCTGTATCGGCGCGCGCGCGGGCTTTGGCGACCTGCTGATCGGCGCGGGTGCGCTCATGTGCGAGGCCAACGGGTTCGATCCGGGGCGCGAGAGCCATTTGCGCGAACAGATGGTGGAACTGATCACCATCACCGAGGGCTTCTACGCCTGCGGTGTGGCGGCCAGCGTGTACGGCAAGGCTGACGAGCACAGCAAGACCTTCATGCCCGACCCGGTGTTCGCCAACATCGGCAAGCTGCTGCTGGCCACCAAGATCTACGACATGCACCGGATCGCCCACTACGTCAGCGGCGGGCTCATCGTCACCCTGCCCGGCCCGGACGAAGACCACAACCCCGAGACCGGTGCGAAGCTCAGCGAGGTGTTGCGTGCCAACCCCGACATTCCCTACGAACAGCGCATCGAGACGGCGCGCTTCATCGAAGACCTGACCGCCGGCTACCAGGGCGGCTGGTACAGCGTGATCAGCCTGCACGGCGGCGGCTCGCCGGCGGCCATGAAACAGGAGATCTGGCGCAACTACCCGGTGGGCAACAAGGTTGAGCTGGTCGAGCGGCTGCTGGAACGCGGCGTCGCCGCCGATGGCAGCCCCAGCGCAGCCCCGCACGACCCGGCACGCCCCATCACGAAGAACCGCCAGCCTGGCAAGTGCTGTGACAACGGCTGTACCACGCCGGGCCAGCCGGTGATGGTCGATCTGCCCACGGTGAAGGACACCCTGCCTTCGCGCCGATTCCACTGAAGGTCGATTGGACGGACAAGCGGTACAAAATCCAACAAAATCAAAGGTTTGCAGGGTATTTCTCGCTTGACTTCACGGGGTATCGCCGATACCCTGCGGGCCATGCGTCGAATCCTCCCTGTCCTCATGCTCAGCCTCGCGACCGCGGCCCATGCCGCGCCTCCCGACGCCGCCTTTGAAGACATGGACGCGTTGCTGGCCGAAAAAGGGCTGATGTCCCGCCTGGGGAGTCAGATCCAGCAAGCGAGAGACACGGTGGGCGAACAGGCTTCAAGCCTGGTCATCAACGCCATGGCATTTCTCGGTGTTCCTTACCGCTATGGCGGCAACTCAGTGGACACCGGCTTCGATTGCAGCGGCTTCGTGCGCGCGGTCTACGAGCAGTCAGTGGGCAAGATCTTGCCGCGACGCTCCGACGAACAGGCCGCCGCCACGCAAGTGATCGACCGCAGCGAACTCAAGCCTGGCGACCTGGTGTTCTTCAACACCATGCGTCGCGCGTTCAGTCACGTGGGCATCTACGTCGGTGACGGTAAGTTCATCCATTCGCCCCGTTCAGGCTCCCACGTGCGCCTGGAGGACATGCGCATGACTTACTGGAACACCCGCTTCAATGGCGCTCGGCGTGTGCCCATGGCCGGCTCGCAGAATCCGCCTCCAGCGTCGAACTGAGGCGTCACGATCACGGGCGATGTCATCGCCACCCTGTGATGCCGAGCACGACAAGGCACGTGAAACGGTGACAAATCTCCGCTTTCGACGCCCAGCTCTGTTCTCAAACACACAGCCCACGCCATAGTGAGCCGACTGCAGGCTATCGGGCACGCAGACAAAAGATCCTTCAATGGCAGCATGTCCATGCAAACTCATGTCAACAGCGGGTCGATCGGGACAGTTGAACACGCGGCAAAGCGGTTGAACAAGCTGGCTCCCCCCACCTTGAGCAGCACGCCCGGGCATCGGGCCGCCATGGACCGGCGGCTGGCCTTGCTGCACAAGGCCATGGGTGATGAAGCCTTGCACGAGAGGCCAGCCACCAGCCTCATGGAAGTCTCGGTGCCTTCCATGAAGCCCGTGGCGGCAGCAGCGCCACCTTTGCAGCACGCGCTGCGCATAGGCACGGTGTGCTTGATGGCAGTCGCCGGCGTGTTGTGGCTTCTGTTGCAAGACAGCCAATCTGCCCAGCAAGTGGAGCCGGTGGCCCCGGTGGTCTCCACCTCTGCAGAGCCGGTCGCAGCGGTCGCCATCTCTTCATCGCCCATCCCGGAGGTGGCTCCAGCGGTCCGTACCGGCGAAGACGAAGTTCTTGCGATGGTCGAAACCTGGCGCCTGGCATGGTCACGGCGCGACGTCAACGCCTACCTCGGTCACTACAGTGCGCAGTTTGTGCCGGCAAACGGTCAATCGCAAGAACAGTGGGCGGCAAATCGGAGGACGATCATTGCCAGCCGCGCCGACATCCAGGTCAGCATCCGGGACCTGCGTCTGTCACGCACTGATGACCACGCGATGAACGTCGCATTCTTGCAGGACTATGCCGCTGGCAACTACCGCGAGACGGCACAGCCCAAGATCCTCCGATTCCATCGCGAAGACTCCGGCTGGCGAATCGTCTCCGAGCAAACCCTCCCGGCCGGTGTAGCCTTGACGCCATAGCCACCGACCGCCCAAAAAAAAGCCCGCAGGTTGCATCAACCTGCGGGCTTTTTCGCGACCCGGCTTACTTGCGGGCTGGCGGCACGTCGGTGCACGAACCGTGTGCGATCTCCGCCGCCATGCCGATGCTCTCGCCCAGCGTGGGGTGCGGATGAATCGTCTTGCCGATGTCCACCGCGTCCGCACCCATTTCGATGGCCAGCGCAACCTCGCCGATCATGTCGCCCGCATGCGTGCCGACCATGCCACCGCCCAGGATCTTGCCGTGGCCGTGCGCCTCGGGTGAATCGTCGAACAGCAGCTTCGTCACGCCTTCGTCGCGTCCGTTGGCAATCGCGCGGCCGGAGGCCGTCCATGGGAACAGGCCCTTCTTGACCTTGATGCCTTGCGCTTTGGCCTGGTCTTCGGTGAGGCCCACCCAGGCCACCTCGGGGTCGGTGTAAGCCACGCTGGGGATCACGCGGGCGTTGAACGCGGCCGAAGCCAGTTCCCGGTTGCCCTGCAGTTCACCCGCAGCGACTTCCGCCGCCACGTGCGCCTCGTGCACCGCCTTGTGCGCCAGCATGGGCTGGCCCACGATGTCGCCGATGGCGAAGATGTGCGGCACGTTGGTGCGCATCTGGATGTCGACGTTGATGAAGCCGCGGTCCGTCACCGCCACGCCGGCCTTCTCGGCCGCGATCTTCTTGCCGTTGGGCGTGCGGCCCACCGCCTGCAACACCAGGTCGTAGGTCTGCGGTGGCGGTGCGGTGCCGCCCTCTTCGGCCGCGGCAAACGTCACCTCGATACCTTCGGGCGTGGCCCTGGCCCCCACCGTCTTGGTCTTGAGCATGATGTTGTCGAAGCGCTTGGCGTTCATCTTCTGCCAGATCTTCACCAGGTCGCGGTCGGCACCCTGCATGAGCCCGTCCATCATTTCCACCACGTCCAGGCGCGCGCCCAGCGTGCTGTAGACCGTGCCCATCTCCAGGCCGATGATGCCGCCGCCCAGAATCAGCATGCGCTTGGGCACTTCTTTCAGTGCCAGCGCCCCGGTGCTGTCGACCACGCGCGGGTCTTCCGGCATGAAGGGCAGGCGCACCGCTTGCGAGCCGGCCGCGATGATGGCCTTCTTGAAAGCGATCACCTGTTTCTTGCCGGTCTTTTCTTGCGCCGCGCCGCTGGTCTCTTCCACTTCCAGGTGGTTGGCACCGACGAAAGCGCCGTAGCCGCGCACAGTGGTGACTTTGCGCATCTTGGCCATGGCGGCCAGGCCACCGGTGAGCTTGCCGATGACCTTTTCCTTGTGGCCGCGAAGCTTGTCGATGTTGAGCACCGGCTGGCCGTAGTCCACGCCGAGATCGGCCATGTGGCTGACTTCATCCATCACGGCTGCCACGTGCAGCAGCGCCTTGGACGGGATACACCCCACGTTCAGGCACACGCCACCCAAGGTGGCGTAGCGCTCGACCAGCACGACCTTGAGGCCGAGATCGGCCGCGCGGAAGGCGGCGCTGTAGCCGCCGGGACCGCCACCGAGCACGAGCAGGTCGCAGTCGAGGTCGGCGCTGCCACCAAAGGCAGACGCGGTTGGCGCAGGAGTGGCAGCAGGCGCAGTCGGCGCAGCGGCGGCGGGCGCCGACGAGGCCGCAGCTGAAGCCACGGGTGCCGGCGCCGCAGCGGCCTCACCGGCCGCGTCCAGCGTCAACACCACACTGCCCTGCTTGACCTTGTCGCCCAACTTGACCTTGAGCTCTTTCACCACGCCGGCAGCGCTGGATGGAATCTCCATCGAAGCCTTGTCGGACTCCACGGTGATCAGGCTCTGTTCGGCCTTCACCGTATCGCCAGGTTTCACCAGCAGTTCAATCACGGCCACTTCGTCGAAGTCGCCGATGTCAGGTACTTGAATTTCAATGATGGCCATCGTCATTCCTTAAAGCAGAACACGACGGAAGTCGCCGAGGATCTGGCCGAGGTACGCGTTGAAGCGCGCCGCCGCAGCGCCGTCGATCACGCGGTGGTCCCAGGTCAGCGACAAAGGCAGCATCAGGCGCGGCACAAAGGCCCCACCGTCCTTGTTTGGGTCCCACACCGGTTCCATCTGGCTCTTGCACACACCCAGGATGGCGACCTCGGGCGCGTTGATGATGGGCGTGAAATAGCGCCCGCCAATGCCGCCCAGGCTGGAGATGGTGAAGGTGGCACCACTCATCTCGGCCGGGCTCAGCTTGCCCTCACGCGCCTTCTTGGCCAGTTCGCCCATTTCCTGGC
>PNMH01000107.1 GCA_013823505.1 Polaromonas sp.
GAAGGCGTGATCACCGTGGAAGACGGCAAATCGCTGCAGAACGAACTCGACGTCGTCGAAGGCATGCAGTTCGACCGCGGCTACCTGTCGCCCTACTTCATCAACAACCCCGAGAAGCAGTCGGCCCTGTTGGACAACCCTTTCGTGCTGCTGTACGACAAGAAAGTCTCCAACATCCGTGACCTGCTGCCCACGCTGGAGCAGGTGGCCAAGGCCGGCCGTCCGCTGCTGATCATTGCCGAAGACGTCGAAGGCGAAGCCCTGGCGACCTTGGTGGTGAACACCATCCGCGGCATCCTGAAAGTGGTGGCTGTGAAGGCGCCTGGTTTCGGCGACCGTCGCAAAGCCATGCTGGAAGACATCGCCATCCTGACCGGCGGCAAAGTGATTGCCGAAGAAGTCGGCATGACGCTGGAAAAAGTGACCCTGGCCGACCTGGGTTCTGCCAAGCGCATCGAAGTGGGCAAGGAAAACACCACCATCATCGACGGCGCCGGCGCTGCTGCTGACATCGAAGCCCGCGTGAAGCAAGTGCGAGTGCAGATCGAAGAAGCCACCTCCGACTACGACCGCGAAAAACTGCAAGAGCGCGTGGCCAAGCTGGCCGGCGGTGTTGCCGTGATCAAGGTTGGCGCAGCCACCGAAGTCGAGATGAAGGAAAAGAAAGCCCGCGTGGAAGACGCCCTGCACGCCACGCGCGCTGCGGTGGAAGAAGGCATCGTCGCCGGTGGTGGCGTGGCCCTGCTGCGTGCACGTCAGGCCGCTGGCACCATCAAGGGTGACAACGCCGACCAGGACGCCGGTATCAAGCTGGTTCTGAAAGCCATCGAAGCGCCCCTGCGCGAAATCGTGGCCAACGCCGGTGGCGAGCCATCGGTGGTGGTCAACGCCATCCTGGCTGGCAAGGGCAACTACGGCTTCAACGCCGCCAACGACACCTACGGCGACATGATCGAGATGGGCATTCTGGACCCCACGAAAGTGACCCGCACTGCACTGCAGAACGCTGCTTCCGTGTCCAGCCTGATGCTGACGACCGAAGCCATGGTGGCCGAGTCCCCGAAGGATGACGCACCTGCCATGGGTGGCGGCGGCATGGGTGGCATGGGCGACATGGGCGGCATGGGCATGTAAGCTCTCCTTGCCTGAGACGCCATGCCGGCGTTGCAAGGGCTTGCCGTGGCGCTGCCACTGTCTACGCCCTTGCGCCTTGGCCTGGCGCCTCATGCCGCGTCGGAATGCATCGCTGCAGGCCGATAGCAAACCCCCAAGAAAAAACCCCGCGAGGCAACTCGCGGGGTTTTTTCATTGCCGTCTCTCTTCTTCTGCCTTCTGCCTCTCTCTCACCCAGAGCGTGGGTGCCCGGGTGGGCTGGACGGCGAATTGCTGACGCGAAGCGGCTGATGAGCCGTCCGGCCCAACCGGGCACCCACGCGCTCCAGGCCAAAGAAACTCAGCGCATCAAAGCTTCCAGCTTGATGGTGTCAGCCACAAAAGCCCGAATGCCTTCGGACAGCTTCTCGGTGGCCATCGCGTCCTCGTTCAAGGCAAAGCGGAAGCTGGCCTCATCGTGAGTCACGAAAGGAATGTCCAGGCCCTTGGCCGCCCCGGCGTCGAGCGCGCGGCTCAGAGGCGCTTCGCTCGCAGCCAATTGGGCCAACAGTTCCGGGCTGATGGTCAGCAGATCGCAACCCGCCAGCGCTGTGATCTGGCCCACGTTGCGAAAGCTCGCGCCCATCACCTCGGTGGCGATGCCGTGCTTCTTGTAAAACTCATAAATGGCGCGCACCGATCGCACGCCCGGGTCGTTGGGGCCGGCCATCGCGGCCTCGTCCCAGCCTGCACCGGCCGACTTCTTGTACCAGTCGTAGATGCGTCCCACGAAGGGAGAAATCAGTTGCACCTTGGCTTGCCCGCAGGCCACAGCCTGGGCAAAGGAGAACAGCAGCGTGAGGTTGGTGTGAATCCCGTCGCGCTCCAGCCGGGCGGCGGCCTGGATGCCTTCCCAGGTGGCGGCGATCTTGATCAGCACGCGGTCCACGTGCACACCCTCACCCTGGTACAGGTCGATGATGCGCCGGGCGCGCATCACGGTGGCTTCGGTGTCGAAGCTCAGGCGGGCATCCACTTCGGTGGACACACGACCCGGAATCAGCCGCAGGATCTCGCATCCGAAGCGCACCAGCAAGCGGTTCGTGACTTCGTCCAGTCCTTGGGCGACGTATTGCGCGACAGCGTCTTTCAACAGGTGCACGTACTCCGGCTTTTGCACCGCCTTGAGGATGAGCGAGGGATTGGTCGTGGCGTCCTGCGGCGCAAACGCGGCGATCTGTTTGAAGTCGCCGGTGTCGGCCACCACGGTGGTGAATTGTTTGAGGGCTTCGAGCTGGTTCATGGGACGCATTATCGAGCAGGACAGGTAATAAAATTTCATCCTGCGATGTAACCCAGGTGCCCAACATGCTCGACCGGATCAAAGCCTCCCTGCCTTCACTGGCGCCCGCCGAGCAACGCGTGGCCAAGCTCGTGCTGCTGGACCCGCGCACCTTCGCCAGCCTGCCCGTGACCGAACTCGCCGACCGCGCCCACGTGAGCAAACCCACCGTGGTGCGCTTTTGCCGCAGCATGGGCTACGACGGTCTGTCCGACTTCAAGCTCAAGCTGGCGGGCACGGTAAGCGAAGGGGTGCCTTTCATCCACCGCAGCGTGGACGTGGACGACAAGACCAGCGACGTGCTGGTCAAGGTCATCGACAACACGGTGGCGGCGTTCTTGAAGTACCGCAACGACGCCTCGAGCCACGCCATTGAAAAGGTGGTGGACGCGCTGGTGGCGACCTACAAACACAAGGGCCGCATCGAGTTTTACGGCGCAGGCAATTCCGGCATCGTGGCGCAGGACGCGCAGCACAAATTCTTTCGCCTGGGCATCAACGCCATTGCCTACAGCGACGGCCACATGCAGGTGATGAGCGCTTCGCTGCTCGGCCCGGGCGACTGCGTGGTGATCGTCTCCAACTCGGGCCGCACCCGCGACCTGATGGACGCCGCCGACATCGCGCGCAAACACGGTGCGACGGTGATCACCATCACCACCAGCGGCACCCCGCTGGCGCAGGCTGGCCACATCCACCTCTCAGCCGACCACCCCGAGGGCTACGACCGCTACAGCCCCATGACCTCGCGACTGATGCACCTCATGGTGATCGACATCGTGGCCACCTGCCTGGCGTTGCGCATCGGTGGCAACAAGCTGCAGCCGCTGCTCAAGGAAATGAAAAACAACCTGAAGAGCAAACGCTACGCCTGAGCGACAGGATCGTTTTCAGATGCGGTTTTCTTCCACCGCATGGCATGCGATGCGGATACCACCCAAGGTCAGCAGGTTGGGTCGTTCGTTGCGACAGCGGTCGTTGGCGTGCGGGCAGCGCGGATTGAAGGCGCAGCCCGTGGGTGGGTTCAGCGGATTGGGCACCTCGCCCGAGACGGGCGTGCGCGAACGGCCCGTGTCGTGCATCTTGGGAATCGCGTCGAGCAGCATGCGCGTGTAGGGGTGCCGCGGGCTGTCGAACAGCGTGTGCTTGGGCGCGAGCTCCACCAGCCGGCCGAGGTACATCACGCCCACCTGGTCGCTCACATGGCGCACCACGGCGAGGTTGTGGCTGATGAAGAGATAGGTGAGACCCTGCTGCCGCTGGAGGTCTTTCATGATGTTGAGCACCTGCGCCTGCACGCTCACGTCCAACGCACTGGTGGGCTCGTCGCACACCAGAAACTCGGGCTGTGTGGCCAGCGCCCGCGCAATCGAGATGCGCTGACGCTGTCCGCCGCTGAACTGGTGCGGGTACTTCACGCGGTCCAGCGGGGACAGCCCGACCGACCTCAGCAACTCGTCAACCCGGTCGCGCAGCGCGGCCGGCTCGGTCACGATCTCGTGTTCGCGCAGCGGTTCGGCAATGATGTCCTCCACCCGCCAGCGGGGGTTCAGGCTGGCGTACGGGTCCTGGAAGATCATCTGGATGCGCCGGCGCAGCTTGCGCCCCTCCGGGGTCTTGAACGCTGCGTGCGCGTCTTGACCGTCGAACTCGAACCCACCGCGCGTGGGCTCGTACAAACCCACCAACAGGCGCGCCACGGTGCTTTTGCCGCAGCCCGATTCACCCACCAAGGCCAGCGTCTGGCCGCGCGGGATGTCAAAAGACACACCGTCCACCGCTCGCAGCAACTGGCGTGGCTGACGCTCGATCACGCGGTTCAGCCAGGGCGCCGACACATCGAAGGTCTTGGCCAGGTCGGTGGCGCGCACCAGCGGTGCGGCGTTGGCCGCATCCAGGGTCGCCGCAGACACGGCCGCGCGGGTCTCGGCCGTCTGGGCCTTGGCCGCCTGGGCCTGCACGGCCCGCTCGAACATGTCGGCGCTCATGCCTCGGCTCCTGCGTTGGCGTGCAGCCAGCACGCGGCCCGCGTGGCGCCGGCCGTCAGCAGATCGGGCCTGTCCACATGGCAGCGGTCAAACACCCGTTCGCAGCGCGGGTTGTAGGCGCAGCCTGCTGGAATGGCGTTGAGGCGCGGCATCGCGCCGTCGATCTGGTGCAGGCGTTCGCGGTCCACGCTCATGTCGGGAATACAGGCCATCAGGCCCTTGGTGTATGGGTGAGCCGGGTGGTTGATGACGTCGTGCACCGGGCCGATTTCGGCAATGCGCCCGGCATACATGACGGCCACGCGGTCGCACGTCTCGGCGATCACGCCCATGTCGTGCGTGATCAGCATCACCGCAGCACCGCGCTGTTTGCAGATGGTCTTGAGCAGCGTGATGATCTGCGCCTGGATCGAGACATCGAGCGCGGTGGTGGGCTCGTCGGCCACGATCAGCTGCGGCTCGGCGGCAAGTGCCAGGGCAATTACCACGCGCTGGCGCATGCCGCCGCTGAACTGGTGCGGGTAGTGGTCAATGCGCTGCTCGGCTGCGGGAATGCCGGTGTCCTTGAGCAGTTCAATGGCACGCTTGCGCGCCTCGGCTTGCGTGACGGGCAGGTGCGTGGTGATGGTCTCGATCAGCTGGCGCCCCACCGAATACAGCGGGTTGAGCGAGGTCAGCGGGTCTTGAAAGATCGCGCCGATCTGGCGCCCGCGAATCTTGCGCATCTCTTCGTGCGGCAGGTTGTCGATGCGCTGGCCTTGCAGCAGGATCTCGCCCGACGCCACGCGACCCGGCGGCTCCAGCAGGCCGATGATGGAAGCACCGGTGAGCGATTTGCCGGCGCCAGACTCACCCACCACACCGAGGATCTCGCCCGGTGCAATGTCGAAGGAGATGTCGTCAAGCGCGCGCAACGTGCCACGGCGGCTGGGAAACTCGACAACGAGGTTGTTGACTTGAAGCAGGGACATGTTCAGCGCAGTCTTGGGTTCAGTGCATCGCGCAGCCAGTCGCCGAGCAGGTTCACGCTGAGTGCGATCAGCACCAGCATGGCGCCGGGGAAGATGGTGATCCACCACTCGCCGGAGAACAGGTAGTCGTTGCCCACGCGGATCAGCGTGCCCAACGACGGGGAGGTGGGCGGTGCGCCCACACCCAGGAAAGACAGCGTGGCCTCGGTGATGATGGCCGTGGCCACCTGGATGGTGGCCAGCACCAGCACCGGGCCCATGACGTTGGGCAGCACATGGCTGCGCATGATGCGCAGCGGCGCCACGCCTGTGACACGAGCCGCCTGCACGTATTCCTTGTTGCGCTCCACCAGCGTGGAGCCTCGCACCGTGCGCGCGTACTGCACCCAGCCGGTCAGCGTGATCGAGATGATGAGCACGCCGAAAGCCAGCGCTTCGTGCGCGTTGGGAAAAATCGCACGTCCAACACCCGCGATCAGCAGTGCCACCAGGATGGCAGGAAACGACAACATCACGTCGCACAGCCGCATGAGCACGCTGTCGACCCAGCCCCCCAGAAAACCAGCGGCCAGACCAAACGACACACCGATCACCACCGAGAGGACCACCGAGGCAAAACCCACCGCCAGCGAAATGCGCGCGCCGTACATCAGAGCGGAGAGGATGTCCCGCCCTTGGTCGTCGGTGCCCAGCAGGAAATTGCGCGAACCCTCAGCGCTCCAGGCGGGCGGAAGGCGTGCGTTGGACAGTTCGAGGGTGGCCAGATCAAACGGGTTGTGAGGCGCCACCCAGGGCGCGAACACCGCGCAGAAGACGCAGATGAACGCGATCACCGCCGCCACGATGGCGGTGGGCGACGTGCGGAAGCTGTGGCCGACATCGCTGTCGAACCAGCGGTGCAGAAGAGAAGTCAACGTTTGGTCCTGTGAGTGCAATGGTGTGGCGATCCCCTGACCAGGGCTCGCGCGGGTCCGGCTCCGCCGGCCTAAGCGTGCGTCCCCCCACCGGGGGGAAGCCGCCGCAGGCGGCGCAGGGGGGCTTTCTACCTGACAGACATGTATCGGAACGGCATGAAGTTGTCAGCCATCTGGACCAGGGTCACGTTGTTGGCCACGCCCCAGGCGAGCGCCTGCTGGTGCAGCGGCAGGTGGCCGATGTCGTCCGAATGCAGCTTGAACGCCTGCTTGATCAGGGCGTCCCGCTTGGCCTTGTCGGTTTCCGACTGGATCTGCACGGTCAGCTCGTCGAGCTTGGGATTGCAGTAGGCGCCCAGGTTGAACTGGCCACTGCCCTTGTCGTCCACGCAGCGCATCAGCGCGTTCAGCGCGTTGTGCGAATCGTAGGTGCCCGGTGTCCAGCCCAGCATGTAGAAGCTGGTGTCGCGCTTGAGGATCTTGGGGAAGTAGGTGCCCTTGGTCTCGGCCTGCAGGTTGATCTTCACACCCACCCGCGCCAGGCTTGCCGCCACCGCCTGGCAAATTGCACCGTCGTTCACATATCGGTCGTTCGGGCAGTTCATGGCCACTTCAAAGCCGTTGGGGTAGCCCGCTTCGGCGAGCAGTTTCTTAGCCGCGTCGGGGTCGTACGGCAGGCGGGTGTTCATCGACTCGTCAAAGCCGTTGATGCCCGGGCCCACCATCAGGGCGGTGGGCTTGGAGGCGCCGCGCATCACGGTGCGCTGGATGCCGTTGATGTCGATGGCCTGGTAGAAGGCCTGTCGCACACGCTTGTCCTTGAACGGGTTCTTGCCCTTGATGTTCGAGAACAGCAACTCGTCGCGCTTCTGGTCCATGCCCAGGAAGATGGTGCGCAACTCGGGGCCTTGCATCACCTTGCTTTTGCCACCGGCGTTGATGCGGGCCACGTCTTGCAGAGGCACCGGCTCGATCACGTCGACCTGCCCGGAAAGCAAGGCCGCCACGCGCGTGGCGTCGTTGCCGATGGGCGTGTACTCCACGTTGATCACGTTGCCTTCGATCTTGCCCCAGTAGTTGCCGTTGCGAACGAAGCTGGTCTTGACGTTGGGCTGGCGCTCGCGCAGGCGAAACGGGCCGGTGCCGTTGGCGCGAAACGACGCAGCGTTTTCAATGCCCTTTCGGCGGTCCACCGGGCGCGTGGCCTGGTTCTCTTCGGACCATTTCTTGTTCATGATGAACAGCAACGAAAGCACATCGGGGAGGATGGGGAACGGCCCTTTGGTCTCGATGTCGACCGTGAAGTCGTTGACTTTGCGGATGTCTTTCACGTCGTTGGTGTAGCTCTTCATGTCGGAGCCTTCGCCCGAGGCGCGGGCGAAACTGAACAGCACGTCATCGGCGGTGAACGGCGCGCCGTCGTGGAATTTCACGCCCTTGCGCAACTCAAAACGCCACACGCTGGGCGAGGTCTGCTTCCAGCTGGTGGCCAGTGCCGGCACCAGACCGAGGTTCTTGTCGCGGCCCACCAGCGGCTCGTAGACGTTGTTCGTCACGCTGAGCTGCAGCGACTCATTGAGCGAGTGCGGGTCCATGGAGAGCGCATCTCCCTGGTTGCCGATGCGGATGGTCTGGGCCTGGGCTGAACCCATGGCAAACACAGCGGCCATCACGAGGCCTGTGACCAGCGTCTTGTTGAACTTCATGCATCGCTCCTTGCTTGGTTGGAAATCTTGGAAGTCGGTGTTGCGGATCTGCTCTGGGTCTCTGCCAGCGGCATGCCATGTTCGACGAGACCGGCATGCAACGCTGCGCCCAGGGGGAGGACCTCGTCGTTGAAATCGTAGCGGCTGTTGTGCAGGTAGCAGCCCCCCATGCCGCTCTCCAGACCTTGGCCCAGCCGCAAATAGGCGCCTGGTTTGGCCTGCAGCATGAAAGAAAAATCTTCAGCGCCCATGCTCGGGTCCATGTTGCGGTCCACGTGGTCATGGCCCAGGAGCTTCTGCGCCACATCGGCTGCAAAGCGCGCCTCTTCGGCGCTGTTGATGGTGGCCGGGTAGATGCGTTCGTACTTCACGTGGGCCGCAGCGCCCAGGCCCAGCGCCACACCCGAGCACACCTCTTGCAGGCGCTGCTCGATCAGGTTTTGCACCTCGGCGTTGAAGGTGCGCACCGTGCCCACCAGCGTGGCCTTGCCCGGCATCACGCTGAACGCACCCATGTCACCGGCCTGCATGGCGCAGATGCTGATGACTGCGCTGTCGATGGCGCGCACATTGCGCGACACAATGCTCTGCACCGCGGTGATGATGTGGGCCGACACCAGCACCGGGTCCACCGTCTGGTAGGGGTGCGCACCGTGGCCACCCTTGCCGGTGATTTCGATGGTGATGCGGTCGGCAGACGCCATCATGGGGCCAGGGTTCACACCCACCATGCCCGGCTTCATCTGCGGCCAGTTGTGCATGCCGTAGACCGACTGCACCGGAAAGCGATCGAAGAGCCCGTCCTCGATCATGGCCTTGGCGCCGGCAAAGCCTTCTTCGCCGGGCTGGAAAATCAGCACCGCCGTGCCGTCGAACTGCCGCGTTTCGGCCAGGTAGCGCGCCGCCCCCACCAACATGGTGGTGTGCCCATCGTGGCCGCAGCCGTGCATCATCCCCGGCTTGGTGGACTTCCATGCGAAGTCGTTGTGCTCCGTCATGGGCAAGGCGTCCATGTCGGCGCGCAGACCGATCATGCGACCGCTCGCGCGGCGCTGACCGTGGATCACCGCCACCACACCGGTCTTGCCGATGCCCGTGTGGATCTCGTCCACACCGCACACCTTGAGGGACTCCACCACCCGCTGCGCGGTGTAATGTTCTTCAAAGCCGATCTCGGGGTGCGCGTGCAGATCGCGCCGCAACGCCGTGAGCTCGGGGTGAAAGGTCGCGATGTGCGCAAACGCGCGGCCGTGGGCCTTGATGCGGGAGGTCAGCATGTCGTTCGGACTTCAGTGGCCGCCGGATTTTTCAACGCGCAAGCGCGGATCCACCGCGAAGTACAGCAGGTCCACGATCAGGTTGATCACCACGAAGATCAATGCGATGAGACACAAGTAGGCGGCCATCACCGGGATGTCGGCAAACGTGACCGCCTGGATGAACAGCAAGCCCATGCCCGGCCACTGGAACACCGTCTCGGTGATGATGGCGAAAGCGATCAGGCCACCGAGCTGCAGGCCCGTGATGGTCATCACGGGCACCAGGGTGTTTTTCAACGCATGGCCAAAGTGCACGGAGCGGTCAGTGAGGCCACGGGCACGCGCGAACTTGATGTAGTCGGTGCGCAGCACCTCCAGCATTTCAGCGCGCACCAGCCGCATGATCAGCGTGAGCTGAAAAATGGCCAGCGTGATGGCTGGCAAGGTGATGTGCAGCCAGCCCTTGGCCGTAAGCAGGCCGGTGGACCACCAGCCCAGTTGCGTCACGTCGCCCCGACCGAAGCTGGGAAACCAGCCCAGGTTCACGGCAAAGACCAGGATCAGCAGGATGCCGATGAGGAAGGTGGGCAGCGACACCCCGAGCAGCGACACGGTCATGAACAGCTGGCTCACGAAGGTTCCTCGCTTGAGCGCTGCGTACACCCCCATCGGAATGCCGGCCGCCAGCGCCAGCACCGCGGCCACCGCAGCCAGCTCCAGTGTGGCGGGCAGGCGTTCGCCGATCAGCCGCGACACCTTGGCACCCTGGCGCAAGCTCAGGCCGAACTCGCCCTGGACCGCATTGGCCAGGAAATGCCAGAACTGCACAAAGAAAGGTTGATCAAGACCAAGGTCGGCGCGCAGTTCGCGGATCTGCTCGGCGGTGGCGTCTTGCCCCAGCAGAAACACCACCGGATCGCCCACGTACTGGAACAACATGAACGCGATCAGCGCGACGCTGATCATGACGATCACGGCTTGCGCCAACCGCCGGAGAATGAATGCAAACATCGTGGGTGAAAATGAAGAGAGGGTCGCACCTGGAGGTGTACGACCCTCTGCTTGTTATCTGATCAAGGGGCTGAAATCAGTTTACCTTGATCAGGCGCCAGTCCAGCCGGTTGTCGGCGCGGTGCACCACGTCGATGTTCTTCTTCATCGCCCACGGAATCACCTGGTTGTGCAGTGGAATGTGCGCTACATCTTCGTTCTGCAAGGTCAATGCTTTGGTCAACAGCTCGGTGCGCAACTTCAGGTCGGTTTCCTTCTTGGTGCGCTCCACCAGCGCGTCCATCTGCGGGTTG
>PNMH01000108.1 GCA_013823505.1 Polaromonas sp.
CTTGAATTTCATCGATGATCTTGTCCAGTTTCTTGTCGCCGCCGAAGACGATGTCCTTCTCCTGGAAGTCGGAGGTGAACTGCATCGTCACGAAGGTGTCCACACCGGTCATGCCGATGTAGTAATTGCGGCGCGCGGCCCAGCTGTACTGGCCGCAGCCCACGGGGCCGTGGGAGATGTGGATCATGTCCTTGATGGGGCCCCACACCACGCCCTTGGAGCCCGCATAGGCGCAGCCGCGGATCGTCATCACGCCGGGTAGCGACTTGATGTTGGACTTCACGCCGCAGTCGGGCTTGCCCTCTTCGTAGGTGTTCAGGTGCTTGGCGCGGCGCTTGGCCATCTTTTCGGGATAGGCCTTGAGCACTTCATCGATCAGGGCCTTGTTGGCGGCCTTGCGCTCTTCAACGGTGGCGGTCATGGGTCACTCCATTGGATGGTGGGGATCGGGGGGCGAGCCCCACCCCGGCGCCACGCAGGCGCCGGGTGGAAGCGTCGCTTTTTTCTTCAGTGGGCGATCAGGCGGCCAGCTCGGCCGCGGTCTTGCCGACTTCGGTCTCGTCGACGGTCTTCATGATCCCGTGCTCCATCAGCAGGTCTTCCAGCTGGTCCATGGTGATGGGGGTGGGGATGGTGCCGTTGCCGGCGTTGCCATGGACCTTCTGGGCCAGGGTGCGGTATTCCTGCGCCTGCTTGGATTCCGGTGCGTATTCCAGAACGGTCATGCGACGCAGCTCGGCGTGCTGCACGATGTTGTCGCGCGGCACGAAGTGGATCAGGCGCGAGCCCAGCATCTGGGCCAGGGAGTCGGCCAGTTCCAGTTCCTTGTCGGTCTGGCGCTCGTTGCAGACCAGGCCGCCCAGGCGCACACCGCCGCTGTTGGCGTACTTCAGAATGCCCTTGGAGATGTTGTTGGCCGCGTACATGGCCATCATCTCGCCCGACATCACGATGTAGATTTCCTGCGCCTTGTTCTCGCGGATCGGCATCGCGAAGCCGCCGCACACCACGTCACCCAGCACGTCGTAGGACACGTAGTCCACGCCTTCGTAGGCGCCGTTTTCTTCCAGGAAGTTGATCGAGGTGATCACGCCGCGACCGGCACAGCCGACGCCTGGCTCCGGGCCACCGGATTCCACGCAACGGATGTCGCGGTAGCCGATCTTCATGACGTCTTCGAGCTCGAGGTCTTCCACCGAACCGGCTTCAGCGGCCAGCGAGAGGATGGTGTCCTGCGCCTTGGCGTGCAGGATCAGGCGGGTCGAGTCGGCCTTGGGGTCGCAGCCGACGATGAGGATCTTCTGACCCATCTCGGCCAGGGCCGCGAGGGTGTTCTGGGAAGTGGTGGACTTGCCGATGCCACCTTTGCCGTAGAAGGCGATTTGACGAAGCTTAGCCATGTCAGTACTCCAAACAAGTAGGGGTTGAAACCAAGGTTGCGATACACCGCGACCAGGTCAGCCTGACGTGCCTATAGATCTTGTTATCGGATCACGCATCGGCCGGACTTGTGTCCGCGCAGCCACTCCTTTGCACCTTCCGTGCCATGCCGCTCCAGCCCTCTGTCCACACACCGCAAGTGCTTGTTTTACAGAGGGAAAACAGGATTTTTCGGGGGCTCGCACGAGGTCCGATGGGCTTTGTTCCGAACCCGACAAAGCGCGCCCGCCGCGTCGCAAACGGCACGCCTGCGACGCTGGCTCCGGCCGCTTGTGTCGTGTTTGCTGCGCCCCTTGGCGCGCGCGAGGGTTTGTTGGGGCTGGTACGTTCATTGCAGACAGTGGCGGTGAGTCTTTCCCTTCCCCAACCACAGGAACCGCCATGACCACGCTGACCGCGCCCGCCGCCATCGAAGACACCGCCTTCGCCCGCCTCGAAAAAGAAGGCCGCATGCTCAACCCGGTGCTCAAGGCGCCGACCCATGTCGAGGGCCGCTTCGGCTTCCGCGGCGAACTGGCGCTGCGTTTTGCCGACAAGATGGCCGACGAGGCGCGCCCGCCCGAACTCAAGTGCGACCAGGTCATGGCCGTGGCCCGCGTGGGCGAGCAGCACCTGCCCTTCTTCTGCGGCTGGCTGCTGTCCTTCGAATCGCTCAAGGTCGTGGCCGACGTGCTGGGCGACACGCTCAGCGCCGGCGGCAAGTACTTCCTGTTCTGCGACAACATGGACATCTCCCGCAAGTACCAGGTGCCGTACAAGGGCGCCATGTTCTACGTGCTGCCCATCCTGGAGAACACGGTCTACAACGAGATGCTCGAACTGCTCTACCTGGAGAAGGGCGACCTCAAGAAGAAGGACACCGCCGGCAAGCTCGACGCCGTGGCCGACGCCGCACTCAAGTACGACGTCACCTACGACACCATCACCTACGACGAAGGCCTGAAGCTGATGGGCCCGGTGCGCAACGTCAACGAGAACCGGCCGGTCTGAGCGCCTGACCGGCCGCGATGGACGATGAACCGGTCCAGCCCCACCGCTGGTACAGCACCAACCTCGTGGGCGTGCCCGCGCGGGTGCTGGCCAGCACCGCGTTCAACGCGCACCCGCTGCCCCTGTCCATCGCCGGCACGCGCGAATGCCACCCCGGCCTGTTCAGCCTGCTCGCGCGCTGCCAGGGCCTGAACGACGCGGCGGAGGTGTTCGTGCACTACCTCGACATCGCCTTCGGCCTGCGCAGCCCCGCCGCCCACGAGGCGGCCGATCTGGGACCGACCGAACGCCGCCGCTGGCGCAGCAGCTGGCGCAAGCTGCTGCAGGCCTGGGGCATGGACAACGCCAGCCCCGCCGGGGCCGTGCTCAAGGGCTGGGTCGAAAGCCGCTTCGGCCTGGTGCCCACGCACCACCGCCAGCCGCTGCAGCGTTTTCCGTCACCGGCCTGGGTCACCTACCTCGAAGAAAAAACCTTCAGCCGCCTGCACAACAACAACATCCACCAGCAGCTGGACCTGCTGTTCGAGTTCTGCCAGTGGGCGCTGCAGCGCTTCGGCCTGCCGGGGCATGCGGCGGCGGGTGCGCCCCATGTGCGGCTGTGGCGCGGCAGCACGCGCTGCGACGAGCAGCTGGTCGGTGGTTCACTGCAACAAAGGCACTGCACCGTGCGGCTGAACAACCTGGTCTCGTTCAGCCTGTCGGCAGAAGACGCCGGCTGCTTCGGCGACTGGGTGTTCGAGGTGCAGGTGCCCGCCAGCAAGCTGCTGGTCTTCCCCGGCCTGCTGACCGGGCAGGTGCTGCAGGGCGAACAGGAAGTGCTGGCCCTGGGCGGCGACTACGAGGTGGTGGCGCGCTATGGCTGAAGCGAAACACCCCCGCGCCGCTTCGCGTCACCCCCTCCAGGGAGGCGGCACCAGAGGCCCGGCAAAGCCGGTTCCTCGGTGCCTCTCGGTGGCGTTGTTTCATGCGATGCAGCTGGCGCTCCGGCGACATGAGAACTGAACATCATGACTGAGCAGTTCGACCGGGCCCTGGGCGCCTACCTGGGCCTGGCCATCGGCGACGCGCTCGGCGCCACGGTCGAGTTCATGCGCCCGCGCGAGATCCTGCTGCAGCACGGCATGCACCGCGACATCGTCGGTGGCGGCTGGCTCAAGCTGGCGCGCGGCCAGGTCACCGACGACACCTCCATGAGCCTGGCCCTGGGCGACGCGTTGCTGCTGGGCGGCGCCGACGGCATCACCGCCCTGCGCGACGGCCAGGACGACGCGCTGCTGCAGACCATCGGCCAGGCCTACGTGGCCTGGTGGCGCGCCGGCCCGGTGGACTGCGGCAACACCTGCCGCCGCGGCATCCTGCGCTTCCTGCACGAAGGCAGCCTCAGCGGCCCGCCCAACGACGGCGACGGCGGCAACGGCGCCGCCATGCGCAACCTGCCGGTGGCCCTGGCCACGCTGGGCGACCGCGCGGCGTTCGAGCGCCTGTCCATCGCGCAGGCCCATGTCACCCACCACCACCCGCTGTCGGACGCCGCCACGCTGGGCCTGGGCCACCTGCTGCGCGGGCTGATCGCGGGCGACGACCACGCGCGCCTGTGCCAGCGCATCGACCAGTGGGTGGCCGAAGAACCGGCGTTCCGCCACACGCCCTATCGCGGCCGCGCCACCGCCTACGTGGTGGACACGGTGCAGACCGTGCTGCACTTCATCCGCACGCACGAGGACGTGGAGGACGCCGTCATCGCCACCGTCAACCAGGGCGACGACGCCGACACCACCGGCGCGCTGGTGGGCATGCTGGCCGGCGCGCGCTGCGGCGCCAGCCGCCTGCCCTGGCGCTGGCTCAGCCGCCTGCAGCCGGCCACCGTGCGCGCCATCACCGACCAGACCAGCGGCCTGCTCGCCCTGGCCGACCAGTTGTCTCACCCCGTGATCGCCCGAGGGAAAACGCCATGACCCACCTCGTCTTCTTCGAAAAACCCGGCTGTGGCGGCAACGCCCGCCAGCGCGCCGCGCTGCAAGCCGTCGGCCACACGCTGGAGCGGCGCAACCTGCTCACCGCGCACTGGACGCGCGAAGCCCTGCTGGAATTCCTGGCGCCGCTGCCCGTGGCCGACTGGTTCAACCGCGCCGCGCCACGCGTCAAAAGCGGCGAGGTGCGGCCCGAAGCACTGACAGCCGACGCCGCCCTGGCCCTGCTGATCGCCGAGCCCCTGCTCATCCGCCGCCCGCTGATGCAGAACACCGCCGACGGCAGCCGCCACGTCGGCTTCGACACCGACGCCGTCAGCGCCTGGGTCGGCCTCGAACCCTCGGCCCAGCGCCCGGCCTCGCTCGAAGGCTGCAGCTCCCCCACCCACGCCTGCCGCCACGGAGACCACCATGCCGCTGTTTGACTACCACTGCAAAGCCTGCAACGCCGACTTCGAGCTGCTGGTGCGCGCCAGCACCGTGCCCACCTGCCCGCACTGCGCCAGCACCGAGCTGGACAAGTGCGTCTCCCGCATCGCCCCGGCCGGCAAGATCGAAGCGATCCGCATGGCCCACCGGCGCGTGGCCGACGCGGCCGGCCACTTCAACCACTACAGCCCATCCGAACGCGCGCGGCTGCTCAAGGGCAAGAGCGTCTGACCCTGGAGGCGCCATGAGCGAGACCACCGACCACGGCGCCGACGCCTTCTTCCGCGAACAGCGCGACGCCTTCACGCACACCCTGGCCACGCAGGGCAGCGAAGCCGCGCTGCTGCAGGCCTGGGACAGCTTCGACGGCAACGTCGCCATCCAGTGCGAAGGCCAGCCGCCGGTGGACTGCGCCAAAGGCTGCGCCAGCTGCTGCACGCTGCGCGTCACCGCGCTGGCGCCCGAGGTGTTTGTGCTGGCCGACTACCTGCGCGCCACCGCCCCCGCCCTGCAGCGCCACGGCATCGACCTGATCGGCGCCGTGCGCGAAGCCGACGCCGCCACCCGCGGCCTGAATGAGCCCGCCCGCGTCGCCGCCCGCCGCCGCTGCGCCTTCGTCGTCAAAGGCGTGTGCCTCATCCACCGCGCGCGGCCCCTGGCCTGCCGCGGCCACGCCTCACACGACCGGCGCGCCTGCGCCGACGCCGCCGCCGGCCGCGTGGACCAAGTGCCCTTCTCCGGCCCGCACCGCCTGGTGCGCCTGCTGCTGCAGGCCGCCCTGCAGGCCGCGCTGCGCGACCAGGGCAAAGCCTGGGGCGCCTACGAACTCAACCACGCCCTGGTGCTGGCACTGGACCGGCCCGACGCACAGGCCGCGTGGCAACAGGGCGAAGACCCGCTGGCCGAGGCGGCGGCCGATCTGGAGCTGCGTGAGGCGATGGCGGCGGGGTTTGATGAGATGCGGCGGTGAAGGTTGGGGCTGTGGACGCCCCGTTGTCGATTCAACGCGCTGCGTTGAAGGACTGTTCTGCAGCAGGAGCGGACAGTGAAAGTCGATCGCTGAAAGACGGCTGATGCGCAAGGAGCGGTCCACTTCACGCGTCCGCTTTCAGTTCTGCACTCTGCGGCGAGATCAGTTAAGGCATGCAGCACTTCTTGTACTTAATCCCGCTGCCGCAGTGGCATGGGTCATTCCGTCCGAGCTTCATACGTCGCGCGTCCCGCACGAACTTTGGCAAGGCATCACGTACCTGCAGCAGCGCCTTCATGTCGGCCGTCGATCGCTCCATCTCATCTGATGCTTCCCATGGGAAGTCGAGCGTGACACCGAATTGGACGTCGCTAGCTGGGCCGATAGAGATACCGAACCACCGAGGTGCCCGCAGCGTGTACTTTCGTCTAACACAGTGATTCTCTAGGGTGGCGACCGCTTCGACAGAAGGCTTCGGATTGCAGTGGAAGGTGACGCCAGATGGGTCCGTGCTGGACGCTAGCGTGACGTCATGTCGCTTACCGTCAATCTGTGTTTTCCGAGTCATTGTCTCGAGCAGCGAATGGACGTCTCTGCAAGAGTCCTCGGCCATTGACAGCAAGTGAAAGCCAAGCTCCAGGGTTGCAGGATCGGCCCGATCTTCAATCTGTTTGATGAGGCTCTCATAGAGAGTTCCGCGCATCTTCGTAAGGATGCCGGTCGGGGTATCGGCGCCCGGCAGGCTGTCCCGTCGAACCATCATTGCTGTGTCCAGATCACGAGCAATCGAGTCATCAAGCATAACGAGGACGTGCTCCTCATCGAGCCACAAGTTCTGCCGCAGGTGGTAGCCAAGTACGGTCAGCTCGTGCCCACTCATCAGCTTGTCGGTGGCGTCGACGCGCAACTTCATATAGCTGAGCAATCGCAGCGGACTCGCCAACATCTCCGTCAGCGTGTCCAGTAGGAACACATCCATCACAAAGGGAGGTCGGATGACGTCGGTAGTCCCGAATTTCAGCGACTGCTTGACCTGGAACGCCAACGCTGGGTAATGGTCCGACACGAGGCTAACCAAGAATACCTCCTTGACGCTCTCCGGCAATGCGATCTCGTTTCCTACGTCATTGACCATTCGACATCCGCCCGCGAGCATCTCGTTCGCGCACAACCATCCTTGGTCGTAAGAGTCTTGGATAGCTGCGGCAAAGTCGGCTTTCAGTTTCTTGTCGTTCCCCTTGCGGGCAGAGATCGTGAGCTTCTTCGCCTTTGCCTGCACGATGATGAGCCGGTCTCCATAGATGACCAGAACATCCGCCTCTCCCGCGACATCTTTGCCACGAAACAGATTCACATTCGTGTGGACATGATCGCGCCCAAAGACTCCGGACAGGCGTCGCGCGGCGAACTGCTCAGTAAAGGCCCCACGATGCTTCGCCGCCATTGATCGGTAGGCCTTGTCTTCCCACATCCAGAAGAACGGGGATTCATAAAGAGCTTCTAGTACGGCGTAGTGAGAGAACAAAAGCACAGTCCCACGACCGGTTGGAAGCAGCGGCCAAGCGGCAACCTCATTGAAGTCACCGGCCTCTTTGAATCCGGCGTTGTCCCCTGAGCAAGTGAAGGTGCGAAAGAAGGCATCCACCACTTCCTTTGCGACGCCACTATGGAAAGTGACTTCTTCCTGAGAGAACTCGAACGCGGGTAGCCACGTTGATGGGGGTGCTTTGGCGGTCCGTGACTCCACGAGCAGCCGAGTCACCTTTTGGTCCATCAGGCTGCACATGGTCTTTGCGACGGTTCGCGCTTGACCGCTGGTGAAGCCCTTGTTCTTAAGAATCCATTCGTCATCGGCACCGTACTTTTCAGGCACTAGGTCGCGGTACTGAAACGCGTAGGCCGATTCGGTGCCATAGAAGATGGGTTCACGCATCCCGGGGCCGTGCCAAGGGTTCGGCACTGCATCACCAGATTTGGCTGCATCCAACATCGCCGCAAACATGGGGTACGACATAGCGTCGTGCAGCTCTTTCATCAAGGCATCAGTACGCTTGACGTAGCCCTGTATCACCTCGGGCCTCTGCTGAACGAGGTCAAGTGGTTTCTTTGCCATCAAACCGATGACCGTCGTCAGTTCAGTACGAATGAGTCGCTCTTTGCTGAACAGCCAATCCATGTCCTCTGGCTTCAGCTCCCCCTGAATGTGAATGACGTTGTCACGAAAACAGAGTTGTGCGACTGCGTGAACAAACCCTGGTGATATAGCTAACGCTTCAAGTTCTTCAAGAATCTGGATCTCTTCCCTCGGCTTATTCATGACTCCCTCTGGTTTGGTGCGCTGACGTTCTGAAAGCCCATCACGGCGGGCTTCAATTGTCTGCTCTACGGCTGCTCGCGCTCGCAATTCAGATCAGCAATTCAGATCACCGCTCTGGGACAAAGCGGTCATTGGACGGAGCCATGGAGAGGGCCAGCTACCAGCCGACACCCGCCCTTGACTTCCCTGCAGCAATCAGCGGCCCCTACCCGGCAACTCGCTTCGTTGCAGCCCTACGCGCCGAACACCCGCTCACGCACAGCCATGTGCCCCGCAATAGTGGTGATCTCTTTCGCCGCAACGCCAGCCTCCCGCGCGAACTCACCCCAGCGTCGCACCGCGCCCGTCACGGCGTCGATGGCCTTGGGCAGCTCGGCCAGCAGCCCGAAGCGCTCGGCCACCACGCGCACGTCTGCGCGGGTGATGCCGTCGATCCGGCCGTTGACCGACATCTGGTGTTCGCGCACCCATTCGCTGTCGGGCCGGTAGGCGTGGGTGATGTCGTAGGCGGGCGCCAGTTCCCACTGGCCGCCCTCGCGCAGCAGGAACGAGAAGTTCTTGGTGTGGTCGTCGTTGTTGACGGCCAGCACGTTGAAGACCATGCGCCGCAGGATTTGCGCCAGCGCGGCGCGCTCCAGCTGCAGCGCCTGGGCGGTCTGGAACAGCTGGTTGTAGCTGTGGGTGCCGATCTGCTTGTAGTCCAGGTGCGCCAGGGCGCACAGGGTCTGCATGTGGTGGTGCCGGTCGCCGTCGCGGTCGAAGCGCCGGGTCATGAAGTGGGCGCGGCCGTTTTCCTGCAGCAGGCGGCAGGGCGACATGTCGATGCCCGCGGCCCGGGCCATGAGGTGGTAGGCGTATTCGATGCGGCCATAGCTGCGGGACGGGCCGAGTACCGCGTCGGGCCCGACGCCGTCGAACTTGAGCAGCCAGGCTTCGAAGCCGGGCGGGATGTCGAACTGCCCGGTGCGCACTTCCTGTGTGTCGGGGTTCCAGGCGATGGTGGCCTTGGCGCGCGCGCCGCCGGCCGAGGTGCCGACCTGGATGATCTGTTTGAGGGCGGTGGCGGCGTGGTCGTCGCCGGCAAAGTCGCCCTGCACCGCCCTGCGCGCGGCTTCCACGAGTTGCCCCATTTCGATGGCGGTGGGTTTGCTGGGTGAGGGGCCGCGCAGGGGGCCGAAGGTGAGCGCGCCCATGCCGCGTTTGCCCATGTAGGCCAGGCGGTCGAGCGCGGTGACGGCTTCCTTGCGCAGACCTCGCTCGGCCATCCAGGCGTCGATCAGGGCGTTGCCAAAGTCGTCGGGCAGGGCGTCGGCCAGCATGGCGGGCAGGCGTTTGTAGGTGGCCTCGGGCAGGTCGGCAAACAGGAAGGGTTGGCTGGCCTGCGACAGCGGCATGTGCAGCGGGGCCAGTTCGATGCCGGTGCGGACCCAGGCTGGGTCGTAGCTGAAGGCGTAGTGGTTGCGCGTGGGTTCGCGGGCGACGGCGCCCACCCGCCGACCCCAGATGCGGACTTCGATGGCGTCGACGCTTTTGTAGGGGCTCTGCCGTGCTGGCTTGGACGTGGCCATGGTGTCAGTCTTCCTTGGGTTGGCGGGGTTTGCGCGCGCGCTGGCGGGGGCCGCGCTGGCGCAGCATGTCCAGCGGGTTGATGGTGACCGCCGGCTGGAGGGTGGACAACCAGTCGGCCCGCCCCAGGACCTTGAGCACCGAGACGAAGGACGACAGCGAGGAGCCGTCACCGGTCTCCAGCCGGCGCACGGCGTTGATGGACACCCCGGCGGACTGGGCCACTTCTTCGAGGGTGAGGTTCTTGCGCAGGCGCTGCGCCCTGAGCTGCTCGCCCAGGTCCATCAGCAGCTCGGCAGTGGTGTTGGCTTGGTTCATAAGCATTCGTTTACGGATCGTAAAAGCCAGTTCAGCACTTTTTGATCCGAAAACGGATTTTAGTGATTTATGTATCCACAGACAATGGGATTCTTTTAAAAATCCATAAACGGATATTTATATGGAAAAAGAGAATTTTTCACCCATTTTCGGATCTTTAAGGACAAAGCATTTAGTTTCCCCCAGGAGCGGCACTGACCGATCAGCTCGGCTACACCAAAGCCGGGAACTACTGGAAGTGGCTCAAGGGCAACCCCAAAAAGGAAGGCAGTGAAGTGGTTAGCGCCACTCACCAGTTGAAGCTGGAAGCCCCGCAAGCAACGGCTCATCGCCCTGGACCAGTAGACCCAGGACTGGCTGCTCAATGCCCCCGGAATGAATCCAGGGTCATGCCCGCTCCATCACCCCCAACAACCGCCGCAGCACCACCGTCTCCCGCTGCCCGTGCGCCTGCAGTGCTGCG
>PNMH01000109.1 GCA_013823505.1 Polaromonas sp.
CTCGGCGGTGATGGGCGTGTCCATCGCGTTCTCGGCCTTCCTGGCGCTGTCTCTCACGCCCGCGCTGTGCGCCACCTTGCTCAAGCCGGTGGAAGCCGGCCACCACCATGAGAAGAAGGGCTTCTTCGGCTGGTTCAACCGCGGCTTCGCGCGCACCGCCAAGGGCTATGAAGGGGGTGTGGCCAAGTTGCTGCCGCGCGCCGGCCGCACGCTGGTGATCTATCTCGCCATCGTGGCTGCGGCGGTGGTGGTCTACATGCGACTGCCCACCTCGTTCCTGCCCGGTGAAGACCAGGGCACGATGCTGGTCAACGTGCAGTTACCCCCCGGCGCCACCCAAGAGCGCACGCTAGAGGTGATCAAGCAGGTCGAGGGCTTCATCCTCAAGCAGCCCGAAGTGCAGAGCATGGTCGGTGTGCTGGGCTTCAGCTTCTCCGGCCAGGGCCAGAACGCTGCGCTCGCCTTCATCACGCTCAAGGACTGGAAGGAGCGCACAGCGCCCGGCAGTTCGGCAGAAGCCGTGGCAGGTCGTGCCTTTGGTGCGCTATCGGGCGTTCGCGACGCGTTCATCTTCCCGCTGAGCCCGCCGCCCATTCCCGAGCTGGGTTCATCGTCGGGCTTCAGCTTCCGCCTGCAGGACCGTGCCGGCCTCGGTCGTGAAGCCCTGCTCAGTGCGCGCGGCCAGTTGCTGGGTCTCGCCTCACAGAGCAAGGTGCTCGCCCAGGTGCGTCCGGACGGCCTGGAAGATGCGCCGCAGTTGCAGATCGACATTGACCGCGACAAGGCCAACGCGCTGGGCGTCGGATTCGATGCCATCAACGCCGCCATCGGTACCGCGCTGGGTTCGAGCTATGTGAACGACTTTCCCAACGCGGGCCGTCTGCAACGTGTGGTGGTGCAGGCCGATGCGCCCGCCCGCATGCAGCCCGAAGACCTGCTGCGCCTGAACGTGGTCAACAACAAGGCGCAGGCCGTGCCGCTCTCGGCGTTCGCCACCACCAAGTGGATCACCGGCCCGATGCAGACCGTGCGCTACAACGGTTACCCCTCGATGCGCATCAGTGGCAGTGCGGCACCTGGCGCCAGCACGGGCGCGGCGATTGCCGAGATGGAGCGGCTCGCCGCCCAGCTGCCGCAGGGCATCGGCTACGAGTGGACCGGTCAGACGCGCGAGGAAAAGCTCGCCGGCTCGCAGGCCATCATCCTCTATGCCTTCGCCATCCTGGCCGTGTTCCTGTGCCTGGCCGCGCTGTACGAGAGCTGGACGATTCCGCTCTCGGTGATTCTGGTGGTGCCGCTGGGCGTGATCGGGGTACTGCTCGCCACGCTGATGCGCGGGTATTCCAACGACGTGTACTTCCAGGTCGGGCTGATCACCATCATCGGTCTGTCGGCGAAGAACGCCATCCTGATCATCGAGTTTGCGAAAGACCTGCAGGCGCAGGGCAAGGGCGTGATCGAGTCGGCCCTGGCCGCCGCCCACCTGCGTTTCCGTCCCATCGTCATGACCTCGCTGGCGTTCACGCTGGGCGTGCTGCCGCTGGCGCTGGCCTCCGGCGCCGGCTCGGCGAGCCAGCGTGCCATCGGCACCGGCGTGATCGGCGGCATGCTCACCGGCACCGTGCTGGCGGTCGTGTTCGTGCCGATCTTCTTTGTGGTGGTGCGCACGCTGTTCAAAGGCAGCGAGCGACAACACCAGCGTGATGCCGAGCAGGCGCAACAACACGGAGTGCATTGAGATGACCCACCTTCGCATCGGAGCCCTGAGCCTCGCGGTTCTTGCGCTCTCCGCCTGTTCGTTCACGCCCAAGTACGAACGCCCCGCCGCCCCTGTGGCCGCCACGTTCCCCGGTCAAGCCGCACCCGTCGCGGCCCAGGCCGACAACCTGGCCTGGCGCGAGTTTGTGGGCGATGCGCGCCTGCGCGATCTGATCGCGTTGGCGCTGGCCAACAACCGCGACCTGCGCGTGGCCACGCTCAACATCGAGCAGGTGCGCGCGCAGTACCAGATCCGGCGCGCCGACCAGTTCCCTTCCGTGGGCCTGGCAGCGGCGGGCAACCGCCAGCCCAACGGCAGTGGCGGCATCGCCAGCACCTACAGCGTGGGCCTTGCCCTGAGCAGCTGGGAGATCGATTTCTTCGGTCGCCTGGGCAGCTTGAAAGAAGCGGCGCTGGCCCAGTACCTCGCCAGCGAAGAGGCGCGCCACGCCGCGCAGACCAGCCTGGTGGCGGCCGTGGCCAGCAGCTGGCTGAGCCTGCAGACCAACGACGAGCTGCTGGCCCTGACGCAGCGCACCGTGGCCACGCGCGAAGATTCCCTGCGCCTGAGCAAGCTGCGCTTCGACAACGGTGCCACCTCGGCGCTGGACCTGCGCCAAGCCGAGTCGCTCACCGCTGCCGCGCAATCCGCGTTGGCTCAGCAGCGCAGGGCGCGCGCGCTCGACCTGAATGCGCTCACGCTGCTGGTGGGGCAAACGCCGCCGGCCGCGCTGTTGCCCGCGCCACCCACCATGCCCCAGGCCACCACGGCCAATGGGGTGGCGGTTCCCGTGGCGCCGGTGCCGGCTGCGGCGATGCTGCGTGATGTGCCGGCGGGCCTGCCGTCCGACCTGCTCACGCGCCGCCCGGACATCCGCCAGGCCGAGCAGCAACTGATCGCCGCCAACGCCAACATCGGTGCTGCGCGCGCCGCGTTCTTCCCGCGCATCTCGCTCACCGCCAGCGCTGGCACCGCCAGCAGCAGCCTCTCGGGTCTGTTTGAAAGCGGCTCCTGGGGCTTCACGCTGGCGCCACAAGCGCTGTTGCCGATCTTCGATGCCGGCCGCAACAACGCCAACCTCGGCTCCGCCAAGGCCGCGCGCGACATCGCGGTGGCGCAGTACGAAAAGTCGATCCAGACCGCGTTCCGCGAAGTGGCCGATGCGCTGGCCGGCAGTGCCACGCTGGGCGACCAGCTCACGGCCCAGCAAGTGCAGGCCACGGCGGAAGCCGAGCGTTTCCGGTTGGCCGAACTGCGTTACCGCAACGGCGTGTCGAGTTTCCTGGACGTGCTGGACGCGCAGCGCTCGCTGTTCACGACGCAGCAGGCACTGGCGCAGACGCGTCTGGCGCAGCAGCAGAACCAGGTGGCGCTCTACAAGGCGCTTGGAGGCGGCTGGACAGAGTGAGGGTGGACCAACTGCGCAGCGCTTTGTGCGGCTTCCCGGAGCGTGATGTCTGGCTCAGGGCACCCGAGGATCCGGCTCTGCCGGTCCCAGGGTGCTCCCCCCTTTCAAGGGGGGACGCGCGAAGCGCAGCGGGGGGTCAAGTCTTCAGGTCGTAGAACTTCACGATGTGTTGCCACGCCACCTGTGGATCGTCCACGTACTGGAACAGCTCCAGGTCATCGGGCGAGATCGCGCCTTCTTCCACCAGCACATCGAGGTTGATCAGGCGCTTCCAGTAGTCGGAGCCGAACAGCAGGATCGGCACCGGCTTGGCCTTCTTGCATTGCACCAGCGTGATCACCTCGAACAGCTCGTCGAGCGTGCCGAAGCCGCCGGGGAACGCGAGCAGGGCCTTGGCGCGCATCATGAAATGCATCTTGCGCAGCGCGAAGTAGTGGAACTTGAAGCTCAGCTCGGGTGACACGTACGGGTTGGCGGCTTGCTCGTGCGGCAGTGCGATGTTCAGGCCCACGTTGAGCGCGCCTTCGTCGTGCGCACCGCGGCTGGCTGCTTCCATGATGCCGGGGCCGCCGCCGGTGCAGATGTAGAGCTGGTCGGCCTTGGGGCAACTGGCGCTGTAGCGCGCCACGGTGCGGGCGAATTCGCGGGCGTGGTCGTAGTAGGGCGCGTTGCGCACCATGGCTTTGGCGCGCGCAATGTCGGCCGCCTCGCCGCTGCGTTCGGCGCGCACCAGCATCTCCTGCGCTTCGCTGGCTTCGCGAAAGCGCGCGCTGCCGAACACCACCACGGTGTTCTCGATGCCGGCGTCGCGTTGCGCCAGGTCGGGCTTGAGCATCTCCAGCTGAAAGCGGATGCCGCGCGTTTCGCGGCGAAGCAGAAATTCGGGGTCGGCAAAGGCCAGGCGGTAGGCGTCGGCGTGCAGGGGGTTGCCTTCGTTGGCGTGCGTTTGCAGCTCGGCCCAGGCATCGGCCAGGCGGCGTTCGTTGAGGTTCTGTTTGGTTTCCATGAGAGGCTCCTTGAATCGTCAGTGTGACCTGCTTGTGTGACTACAGCCCGAGTGCCAGGGCCAGCGGCACGAACAGGATCGCCAGCGCATTGCCTAGCATGATCATGGCGCCGACCTTGTCGGGCTCCTGGTGGTAGCGCTCGGCGAGCATGAACTGCATCACAGCCGGGGGCAGGGCAGCGAACAACAGCAGCTGTCCGCGCGCTGCACCTTCCAGACCCAGTGCCCAAGCCAGCGGTATGCCCACGGCCAGACCGATGATGGGTCGTGCCAGAGCACCCAGCAAACCCAGCGCCAGGCCCGAGCGGGTGAGGGCGGTGAGGCGAACCCCCAGGGCGAACAGCATCATCGGCAGCAATGCGTCGCCCAGCAGCTTCAGACCGGAGAGCACCACGTCGGGCGGGCGCACGTCGGTGAGTGCGCTGATGAAGCCCAGCGCGGTGCCGATCATGAGCGGGCTGGTGAGCAGGTCGCGGGTGCGCGCCAGGCGGCTGGTGATGCGCGCACCGAGCGAGAAGTGCAGCAGGTTGCTGACCGAGAACAGCGCCACGGCCGCGCCGAAGTTGGCCGGGCCGAAGGCCAGCAGCGCCAGCGGCAGGCCCATGTTGCCGCAGTTGTTGAACATGACCACCGGCACCAGCGTGCGCGGTTGGGCGCCAAAGGCGCGGGCCAGCGGCCAGGCCAGCAGACCGGAGCCCAGGATGAGCACCGTGCCGCCGATCAGCAGGGCGGTGTGGTCGGCCATGCGGAAGTCGCGCGAGGCCAGCGCCGAATACACCAGCAGCGGCGCCAGCACATCCAGCGCGATGCGGTTGAACACCGACATGTCGGGCACGCCCCGGCGCGCGTAGCCGTAGCCGATGGCCACGATCAGGAAGACCGGAATGATGACGTCGGAGATGCGGGCGATCAGGTCCATGGCGAGGGGTGTTGAATACCAACGAAAGAGGCTCCCGCAGGAGCCTCTTGAACCGGACGATCAGCGCGTGATCAGACCCGTTTGCGGTATTCGCCGGTGCGGGTGTCGATCTCGATCTTGTCGTCTTGAGCCACGAACAAAGGCACGGCCACTTCAAAGCCGGTGGCGATCTTGGCGGGCTTGAGCACCTTGCCGGACGTGTCGCCCTTCACAGCGGGTTCTGTCCAGGTGATCACGCGCTCGACGCTGGTGGGCAGTTCGACCGAGATGGCCTTGCCGTCGTAGAACACCACTTCAACGGTCATGCCGTCTTCGAGGTAGTTCAGCGCGTCGCCCATGTTTTCGGCTTCGACTTCGTACTGGTTGAAGTCGGCGTCCATGCACACGTACATCGGGTCGGCGAAGTAGGAGTAGGTGCACTCCTTCTTGTCCAGAATGATCTGGTCCATCTTGTCGTCGGCCTTGCAGACGACTTCGGTGGCCATGTTGTTGAGCAGGGCCTTGAGCTTCAGGCGCACGGTGGCGGCACCACGGCCGCCGCGGCTGTATTCGGTTTTCAGGACGATCATCGGGTCCTTGCCGTGCATGATGACGTTGCCGGCGCGGAGTTCTTGAGCGATTTTCATAAGGGTTCCAACGGTTGGGCCGCGTGCTCCCGGCGTGGGCTGGACACCCGGGAACTGAGCTGATGGCTGCGATCTGTGCGGCGAGGCAGACGGCTGGCGGAAGCGGTGACCGGCGTGTTGCCCGGGCCGGATTTCCGCAAAGCCTCGAATTTTATCGCCTTTTCCCTCATCGCTTCCCCTGCACGAAGCTGCAAAGCTGGGTGGCCAGGTCGGTCTGGGTCAGCAGGCGTTGGCGCGCGGCCTGCACGCAGCCGTGCCAGTCGTCCAGCGCGGCGGCCTCCGGCCACGCCGGGGCGGCGCTGCCGATCCCGTTCCAGGCGCGGTGAAACACGCGAAGCGAGGCGGGGGCTTGAAGCCAGTCCAGGAACGCTTCCAGCTTGGCGTGGTGGGCGTCGTCGTGTTGCGGGTAGATCTGCCAGACCAAGGGCCGGCCGGCCCAGAGCGCGCGCACCAGCGAGTCTTCGCCGCGCACGAAATTGAGGTCGCAGGCCCAGAGCAGGTGGTCGAACCCGGGTTGGGTCAGCAAGGGCAGGGGGTGCAACTGGCCCGCCGGTGCGGCCTGCGCCGCGCGCCACGCACGCCCGGGCGTGACCAGCCATTGCCAGGAAGCCTGCGCCGCCTGCCGCAGCACCCCAGGGAGGGCTGCGGGTTCGTAGCAGAACAGGCTGGCCCGGCGTGATGAAGGTGACAGCCCCAGGCCGCGCAGCCAGGCTTCGGCGTCGAACCCGGCCTGGCGTTGCAGCAGGTCGGGCTCGCGCAGCAGGCCACCGGTGCGTTCGGTGAAGCCGGGGTAGAAAAACCACTTGGTGAGTCCGCGAAGAGGCCCGCTCATGACTGGCGAGGGCAGGCGGTGCGAGCGCTCCACGTAGGGCTCGGCGCTGAGGTATTCGAGGTTGATCCACACCGGTGGCTGCGCGCCGACAGCCAGGCGTGCGGCGAGGTCGTCAATGCATTCGGCGGGTGGCTCACAGCCAAAGGCTTCGATCCAGACGTCCGCCAAGGGCAGGCGGGCTGGCAGGCTGGCGGGCAACGGTGTGGTCCAGTGCAGTACCTCAATGCCTTCCACCCGGCCTTCACGCGCCCCGGGTGCCATCCAGGCCAGGGCCTGTGGATCGTCGAGCCAGAGGCGCACCTGTTCGCCGCGGCGCGCGAGCTCGGCCGAGAGCCGCCAGCACACGCCCACGTCGCCGAAGTTGTCGATCACCCTGCAGAAAATGTCCCAACGCATGGCCGCCATTGTCGGGGCAAGGCTTTTCAGGCCGCGCACAATACGCGGCCATGTCCAGCACGCCCACCCCAGCCACCCATTCCGACCAACTGCTCAGCGAAGTGGCCGCACTGCCCGGGCTGCCCGGCGTCTACCGCTATTTCGACGCCCAGGGCCAGCTGCTCTATGTGGGCAAGGCGCGCAACTTGAAGAAGCGCGTGTCGAGCTACTTCCAGAAGAGCCACGATGGCACCCGCATCGGCCACATGATCAGCAAGATCGTGCGCATGGAGACCACGGTGGTGCGCTCCGAGGCCGAGGCCCTGCTGCTGGAAAACAACCTCATCAAGGCGTTGAACCCCAAGTTCAACATCCTCTTTCGCGACGACAAGAGCTATCCCTATCTAAAAATCACCGGCACGCGCGAGACCTTCCGAACCTCGGCCAAGATGCCGGTGCCCTCGCTCGCGTTTCCGCGCATGGCCTACTACCGCGGCGTGGTGGACCGGCGCCACAGCTACTACGGGCCGTACCCCAGCGCCTGGGCCGTCAAGGAGTCCATCACGCTGTTGCAGAAGGTTTTTCGCCTGCGCACCTGCGAAGACACCGTGTTTGCCAACCGCACGCGGCCTTGCCTGCTTTACCAGATCAAGCGCTGCAGCGGTCCCTGCGTGGACCTGGTCGACAGCGAGGACTACGCGCGAGATGTGCAGGACGCCGAGCGCTTTCTGCGCGGCGAAACGCAGGCAGTGCTCGACGCGCTGGAACAGCGCATGCTGGCGCACGCCGAAAAGCTGGAGTTCGAGCACGCTGCCGAGCTGCGCAACCAGATGACCGCGCTCTCTCGAGTGCTCCATCAGCAGACCATGGACAACTTGTCCGACAAGGACGTGGACGTGCTCGCGGTCAAGGTGCACGGTGGGCGCGCCTGTGTGAACCTGGCCATGGTGCGCGGCGGACGTCACCTGGGCGACCGCCCGTACTTTCCCGCGCATGTGGACGACGCCACCGCGATCGACAACGCGCTTTCTGAAGAAGGCGATGCGCCCACCGGCGACCCGGGAGAGCGCGTGGCCGTGCAGGTGCTTGAAGCCTTCATTGCCCAGCACTACCTGGGCATTGCCATGCCCCAGATTCTGGTGACCAGCCATGCGGTGGGAAGGCCGCTGCTGGACGCCTTGTCGGAGCAAACCGGCAACAAGGTGAACGCGGTGCACAACCCACGCGAGCACCGCCGCATCTGGCTGGAAATGGCGCAGAAAAACGCCGACATCGCGCTGGCGCGGCTGCTGGCCGAAGAAGGCAGCCAGCAGGCGCGCACCCGCGCGCTGGCCGATGCGCTGCAGCTGCCCGACGACCAACTGGATACCCTGCGCATCGAGTGTTTCGACATCTCGCACACAGCCGGTGAATCCACCCAGGCCTCGTGCGTGGTGTTCGAAGGCCACAAGATGCAGAACAGCCAGTACCGCCGCTACAAGATCGAAGGCATCACCGGAGGTGACGACTACGCAGCGATGAAGCAGGTGCTGCTGCGGCGCTACGGAAAGATCGCCGAGGCCATGCGATCGGACGACGCGCCAGCGGCCGCGACCGCGGAGGTGGCAGATGCGGCCGTCGAGCCGCTCGATGAAGTCTCCACCGAGCCCACCGCCGAGTCCATCACCGGCCCGCGAATGCCCGACCTGGTGTTGATCGACGGTGGCAAAGGCCAGGTCAGCATGGCGCGCGACGTGTTCCAGCAACTGGGTCTGGACCTCTCGCTCATCGTGGGCGTGGAGAAAGGCGAGGGCCGCAAGGTCGGGCTGGAAGAGCTGGTGTTCGCCGATGGCCGCGAGAAGGTCTACCTGGGCCACGATTCCGCTGCTCTGATGCTGGTGGCGCAGATCCGCGACGAGGCCCACCGCTTTGCCATCACCGGCATGCGTGCCCAGCGCGCCAAGGTGCGCACCGGTGGCAGCAAGCTTGAAGACATCCCGGGTGTGGGGCCCAAGAAGCGGGCGCGTTTGCTGCAGCGCTTTGGTGGTGTGCGGGGGGTGGCTTCAGCCAGCGTGGACGACCTTTGCACGGTTGAAGGCATTTCGGCCGAGTTGGCCGATGCGATTTACCGCGCGCTGCACTGATCCGCGCTCAGGCACAGGCGCTGTCGTACAGGCCGTGGTGCAGGAGTTCGGCGGGGATCGTCGGCTCCCAGTGCGACGCGCCGGGCCACGACGGTGTGCTCCTGGGGCCGTTCAAGATTGGGCGCTCGTGCCACCAGGCCCGCGCGGCGTCTGCGGTGCAGGTGTCGCTGCGCCATGTCTTGACCCGGCTTGCGCTTGAGCCGGGGTGGCGGTGCAGGCTTCGGGCCGTTTGCCGCGCAAACAACTCCAGCATGCGGTGGCGCAGCGGCAGCGATTGACCGAAGGGAGACACCCAGTCGATCAACCAGAGCCGATCGCCACTGCGCCAGTCTCCGGGCGCCAGCGGGGTGGAAGGGTCTCTGAGGTACCGGCTTTCGGCCCGCGCATTCAGGCAGGCGTAGAGCAGCAAGGCCACCGGGTCGCGCTGGCGGTGGATTGGATCGTTGCACGCCAGCACGTACTGGCCTTGCTGGATGGGCTCGAGCAGGCGCATTTCCAGGTTCTTGATGGAGAGTTGCCGGTGGCGGGGCACTTGCATCCACAACCACACAGATGCGCCAAACGCCTCGCTGATGCGATTGGCTTGTCCGGTGAGTTGCGGGGCTTGGAGGTGGTGCGTGGTGTGCAAGTTGGGGCTCCTGCTCGAGGTTGGGAAGCGTGGTGTGCAGAGGGTCATGAAATGGATTCCAAAGAATTCACAGGACCGGTTTTATTGTCTTTCAGGTAATTGTTTGGATTTATTTTTCGGGCGAAGAAATGGCACGAAGTCGTTGTCTTCGTGAGAAAGTCCGCGAGCCTGTTCCTGGTCGGTGCTCGGTCCGGTGGGCGCGGCGCGCGCCGCTAGTGCCCGTGACAGTGCGAATGTGCTGGAAGACCCAACCCGCATAATCGGACGATGTTTTTCAATCTCCCCACCCTGCTCACCTGGGCCCGCATCGTGGCCATCCCGCTGATCGTGGGGGTGTTTTATCTGGAAGACATGAGCGTGGCGCAGCAGAACCTGATCGCCACCGTCATGTTTGTCGTGTTCGCGCTGACCGATTGGGCCGACGGCTACCTGGCCCGCAAGCTCAACCAGACCTCGGCCTTCGGTGCCTTCCTCGATCCGGTGGCGGACAAGTTCCTGGTGTGCGCGGCG